>NZ_WFLM01000001.1:0-351226 GCF_009208775.1 Silvanigrella paludirubra
GGTACAAGCTCTAAGTCTTTAAAGCCTAGTTTTGGCTGTGCTGATTGCGGCGGGGAAATACCGGATCCCATTCCGAACTCCGAAGTCAAGCCCGCCTGCGGCAATGGTACTGCACCCTTAGGTGTGGGAGAGTAGCTCTGCGCAGCCTTTTAATCTTAAATCCCACTTCAATAGAAGTGGGATTTTTTTTTCTAATTTTAAAAATGTTATGAAAAATTTCTTACCGCATTGATAGAGAATTTTTAATAGTTAAATTGACATGCTTAAAAAAACTAAATTTGTACATTAATAAAGCTAAAGATACAGTTTAAGTTGTATTAAATAACTTTTTTGAGTTTATAAAGAAAAAAAGATTAATTAATTGATTAAATTCATCTTTATCTAATGGGGATATATGAAATATTTTATTTTTTTGCTGTTTTTGAATTTTATTTTAATACAAAAAATTTATTCACAAAATTTTGATGATCTCAAGATATATACAGAAAATAATCCACCTTATGTTACGGTTGATGATAAAAATCAAATTTCAGGTCACGTTGGAAATAAAGTTTTAAAAATTCTTAAAAAGACAAATATTAATTCAAATCGTATTGAGATTTTACCATGGGCAAGAGCCTTGTTAGACGCCAAAAAAAGAAAAAATGTTATGATTTTTCCATTTGTGAAAACAAAAGAAAGAAATGGAATATTCAATTTTGCTATTTTAGCTTACAAACAATCCTTAAATTTTTATAAATTAAAAACATCTAAAGATATACAAGTTAAGAATTTGGAAGATGCAAAAAAATATTCAACATGCGTTGTTAGAAATGATTATAAACACGAGCATTTATTATCTGAAAATTTCACAAATTTTGAAGAGACAACACATCAAAATGTAAATGTACAAAAATTTTTAAACCATAGATGTGATTTAATTATTTCTGCTGAAGAAGGTCTTGTTGCTAAATTAAAAGAGTTTAATACAGATATAAATACAGTTGAAAAAGTATTAGAAGTGAAAAACTTTGATGCGAATATATATATTGCTTTTAGTCCAGGAACAGATCAAGATATTATTGATGCTTTTATTAATGCTGATAAATAAACTATCAATTTGCTCTTGTATATTCTCTTTAATTAAAAGTAAAAAGGACTATCTAGGAATTTTTTGCAAAATAAAATTTTTTATGCTTTCTAAGGCTTTGTTTCTTATAAAATCTATTTCCATTAAAATTTCATGTTTAGCACACTCCAATATAACTTTTTCAGTATTAGTGCTATTTTTATGAAAAAAATCTTGCGCTGAGTTTCTTACTACAGTGTCATTTTCGGCTTGTAGAAGCAATATAGGTATATTATTTTGTTTACTTAGTTTGCGTGCTCTGCGTGAAGCTTTAATTGATTCTTTCATCCATAAAAATGTTGGACCACCTAATTGCATATCTTCAATTTCAGAGATGTGTTTTCTCCAGACAGTGTATCTTGATTTACAATGAGTCACATCATTATTTTCAAAAGGTCTAAATGGAATACAATCTGTCTGACCAAAAACATATTCTTTTTCTAATTTTAATTTACATAAAAATGCTGATAAAAGATAAATAGGAAGTTCAAAAAAATGATAGGGAGCTAACATAATTTCAAACATAGGAGCGCATAGAATAACAGCATTTGGATTTATCTTTTTTTCACTAATGGCTAGAGAACAAATTGCTCCTCCCATAGAATGAGCTATAATAAAAATAGGCAATTGATGATTATTGCTAGATACCTGTTCAAAAAAATAGCAAAGATCATCAACATAATTTTCAAATTTATCTACAAATCCTTTTTTTTCTTGATCAGGAAATCGACTTGAAAATCCTTGTCCTCTATGATCGTAACAATAAACTGAAAATCCCATTTCGCAGAGATTCATGATAAGTTCTGAATATTTTAAATAAGATTCATTATAGCCAGTGCATAAAATTATTTTTGCAATAGCATTTGGTGAATGAAATGTTCTACAGGCTATTGTGATATCGCCAACTCCGTTAAATAGTTCGGAGACGCCTTTTGATTTATAAAATGGAATAATAACTTCATTATATCTAGAAATACTTTTTTCTACATTTTGATCTAAATTTTCTTTTTTTATTTCTTCAATAAATAAGTTATTATAAAGCACAATCTTTCCTTAATATTATCTATTTGCATGTATTAAGAATTTTCTTGGATCAGAATACTTGCTAGTATATGTTCTATAAGTATAAAATTCTGCAAAAGTGGTAGCACCTTTGGTAGAATTTTTATTTAGCTCTTTATAAGCTTTTATATATTTTATATATACTTCTTTTATCTTATTATACTCATTTCCTGTTACTTCAAAATTTGCCATTTTTTAACTCACTCGCAAAAAAGTAAACATGTTATTAGCAAAAATTGGAACGTTTTTAAAACAAACCAATTAAAAGCCAAAAACTTTAACTTAATATTTGTTCGGCTAATTAAGAATAAATTATAAGTTATTTTCATAAATTATTAGAATTAAAACAATTTATTTAACCTGTCAGGATCTTTGATTTTTAGGAATAGTCTTACTTGAATTTTAATTCGTATTTTTCCAATAAATTCAATTTCTTCATCTAGTGGTGAGATTGTATAGAGATCTTGTAGTTTCTTTAACTGTGAGTGTGTTAAATAGTCAGCATCAATATGATAATAACATACTTTAACCATTCCTATTTTTGCTAATTCTGCTCTTAATAGCTCCTCATCAGGATGATCCCAAAGTGTTTGGAGCTCTCTATTTTTATTTTTATTTTCAATGATATATGGAATATCTTTTGCAGATTTGATGTGTTCCCATGGCTTGCATTCAATCCAATTGCCACATGGCAATAACCAACCGCTAATTCTAAAATGTGAGTTTAAGTACATTTGTTCCATCCATTCATTTAATCATTTTAAATTAACAGAATTTCTTAATAAGTACAAATGGTTAATGCTTAGAAACTGAGAAATATACAAAATATGATTAATATTATAGCAAAATTAGCGATAAGGAAATATGCAAAAGTTATTAAGTGGGAATATATGAATCAAAAAGAGAGAAAATTAAATTATAGAAAAATTTCTGGTTATACATCAATGAGTATATTATCCATTATTTCTTTAATTGCTCTTCTTTCTTTAATTGTAATTCCCAAAGTTTCTGTTTTTAAAGCTAAGGGACAGCAGTCTGAAGCAAGAATTAAATTGGTTAAAATTTATAATTCTATGTATGCTTATAAACTAGAAAATGGAAGTTTTGTAAATACACAAAAAAAAGTTTTTTCAATTGAAAATGTAAGCGAATTAGATCCATATTTAAAAGAAGAAGTTTCTTTATTAAATAATAAAAATGATAAAATATATTTAATAAGCACTCAAGATCAATTTGCGATTGCTTATGTAAAAGTTCTTAATAATGGAAAACTTGATGTTCAGAGAATTAATTCTAAAAAAATATTTTGTTATATGCTGAATGGAATTGAACCAAACTCAGAAAATTGTCACCCTCAACAAAATTACAATTTAGAAAGCAATTCTAGTGATATTAAAGAAGTAAAAAAATTGTTATTGCTTGAAAATGATTAATATAACAATTTATTCTTACTGCGAATCAATCAATTGATAACCAAATCCATGAATTGTTTCGATCATAGAGCCAGCAGTTCCGAGTTTTTGACGTAAACGTTTTATATGTGTATCTACGGTGCGTGTGTTTACTTGTCCCTCATATCCCCAAACTTTTTGCAATAATGCTTCTCGGCTTTGGAGTTTTCCTACTCTCTCTGATAGAAAAACAAGCAGTTGATATTCAGTAGCAGTTAAAGAAACAGTTTCGTTATTTACTGTTACTTTAAATTCTTCTGGAAATATTTTAATAGAGCCAACAGATATTATTTTATGCTGTGAATTATCGCTTGTATCTGTATTTGAGAATGTAGTTTTATCATCATCTTTATTAAAATTATTTTGGTTTGAATTTATAAATTTAGGAGCATTCGAGCGCCGAAGAAGCGCATTTACACGAAGCATTAATTCTCTTGGAGAAAAAGGTTTGGTAATGTAGTCATCCGCACCAGCTTCAAAGCCTTCGACTTTATCTTTTTCTTGAGATCGCGCAGTTAAAAGTATGACAAAAATTCCCGATGTCGCTGCGTTTTCACGGACGTTTTTTAAAATTTCTGTTCCATATTTATTAGGTAACATGACATCGAGAAGAACTAAGTTTGGTTTGAATTGAGAAATAAGTTCAAAGGCGCCATTGCCATCAAAATGGGATTTTACTTCAAAATCCCTTGATGCTTCTAGTGTGTATTTGAGAAGGTTATTTAGATCGCGGTCATCCTCAATAATAAGAATGCGCAGCTTTTCATCCTTCATACTTATTTATTTTCGCTTTCTTCTTTAATACTATCGAGAGCTTCTCTTTTAATTTTATCTTGTAATTGCATAAAACCATCAAGAACGGCTTCGGGAGTGGGAGGGCAACCTGGAACATAAACATCTACAGGAATGATTTTATCTACGCCTTGCATTACATGGTAAGCACGATAAAAACCTCCAGAAGAAGCACAAGCACCCATAGATAAAACCCATTTTGGCTCTGGCATTTGATCATAAATGCGCTTAATTACAGGTCCCATTTTTTCTGTAATAGTCCCAGCAACAATGAGAAGATCGGCTTGTTTTGGGGAAAAGCGAACAACTTCGGCACCAAAACGAGCTAAGTCATATTTAGGTCCCATTACGGACATCAATTCAATACCGCAGCAAGCTGTACCAAAAGGATAAGGCCATAGTGAGTTCTTACGAGCCCATGCAACGAGTTCTTTTTGTTTTGTTGTAATATAAAATTCATTTCCATAATTATGGTGCTTCATTTTTTAAAGCCCTCCTTTAACACTTTTAAACTAATCTTTTCACTCAGGCTTATCAAATGGAAAGGTCGGAACTTTGCCAAAAAAGTCGAGGATAAGTTTTATTGAACATTCTTGCGGTAAACTCATGTGAACTGTATCGCCAAAACCTAAATGAGCGCAGGAGTCGGGACCATCTACACAGACAAGTCCTTGCCGCATGCGTGAAAAAAACAAAAGAGATTTTTCATTTCCATCTATATTAAATTTTTGCAAATTTAAAGATTCATTTCGTGGTGTGTATGGTTCACGAACTGCGACGTGGATATCTGCAGAAGTGATATCAGTTTTGTCAAAACCATATGAAGAAATTGCAGCCGTGCTACCAGCTGAAGTTGATACCCATAGACCGCTAGATAATTGTTTTTCAGACTGCAGTTCTTGATTGCCCATAAGGGAACAAATTGATAATTGGTAGCGGCTTGTTGCTGCTGGGTGACGATTGCATAAAAGAACATCATTTAAAGCTAAAGGAAGACTTTGTTTTCGTGAAGCTTCTAATTTTAAACGGCGTACATTTTTTACTTTGTATTTATTATTAATAAAACATTCAATTGTCTTATCTATGTATTTTGGAATCACTGGACACATATGACCGACGGAATGTTCTGGGCAAGAGTTTATACCAAGTAAACAAACATCACCACCAACATGATGGCTTGCATGTAAAAGAGTTCCATCGCCGCCTAATGAAATTACTAGATTTTTTTTTGGTCGTAACCCTGAATTATCGCATTTATCATTGTAGTAACAAATATTATTTTCATATAATTCATCTAAATTAAAAACTTTATAACTTAGAGAATATTTTTCTAGGCTTTTAATTAATAACTCTCTGCTTTTAACGTGATCATTATGTGCTTGCTGAAGAGGAACAGGTGTTTGTTTGTCCCTTTCTAAATAATCAAAGAAATCAACATTTAACTTACTATGTGTATAGCGCTCAAGAGTTGTTTGTTTTTGAATAATATATACGTCAACTTCACTTTGCAAAATATTTACCTTTCACAATGATACGGTAGCGCTTTTGCCTCTTAAAATTGATTTTGTTAATTTAAAAGGGCAGGGTTGATTTTTATTTTATCATTTTTCTCATAATTCTTAAGAATAGATTTTTGGCTACTTGATGCGAACTCTTGGCTGCTAGATGCCATCATTTGTTTTTTTAACGCTTCAATTTGATCTTTAGGAGTTACGGGCGAATTTTTAGAAACCAATTTTATAATTGCTTTTTTAGTTCCAAAATCTAATATTTTTGGAATAATATCACCAGGATTTTTTAATGAAAATACATTTTGAGCAAGGCTTTTTGCCATGCCTAATTCATTAATAAATGAATCTGTAGTTTTATAGATTTTGCTAACATATTGCCAAGTAATTTTATTTTCTGCGAGAATTGAATTTAGTTTAGTTATATTTTTTGCAGAGATCGCATCATTTATTTCTTTTTGAAGATCAGTATCTAGCTTTTGTTTTATTTGATTTCCAACAAGTTGTTCTGCTAATTGCAACTTAACATCATCAAATGTTTTAGTAACTGCAGCTTTGCCTTCTGTAAATTTAAAAATACGGTATCCAAAAGGAGTTTCCACAATAGGTGATAAAGGGTTTTTATCGTTTAATGCTAAAACAGCTTGAGCTGATTTGGGATCAATATTTGATTCATCAATAAATCCAATGTTACCTTTGTTGTTTTTTGCGTTAAGATCATCATTTGTTTCTGAGGCTAATTTAGCAAAATCAGTTCCCGATTTTAATTTACTTTCAATTTGTGCGGCAAGAGTTTTAGCTTCTTCTTGAGATCTTTTTAATGCATCGCCTTGAGCTCTTTGGGCTGTTTTATAAGATATTAAAATAGAAAGTGCTTTGACCTGCGCTTTTTGTTGATATTGATTTTTAGAGTTTTGATAAAGCTCATTTAAATTAGATTGATTTGCTTTATCATCCGCATATTTTTTTGCTTGATCCGCTATTTTAGCTTTTAATGCAGCATCAGGTAAAGAAACAACGGCATATTGAAGGTTAAATTCTGTTGTATTTATTTTATCTTGAGCTTCAGCTAAAGAAGTGCTTACAGGAGTTGGAAGATATAATAAATTATTCATTTTTTGAATTTCGAGCTGTTGCTTTAAATAAGAGTAAAAGCTCAATTCTGACATTTGCTGAGAAGCAATATAGTTTTTAAATAATTGAAACTCAAACTGCTTTGTCTGAGGATTTTGAAACTGTGGAATGCTTTTAATAAGAACGGCCATTTCTTCATCGGTTGCAATCCAACCAATTGATTTTGCTTGTTCAGCAAGTACTTTTTCTTCGATCATACGTTGGATAACTTGTTGAACAATCGCTTTTCTTTGTTCTGGTGGGGTATCTTGAGATAGTTGTGAAGAGATAACGGCAGCAAACTGCTGCATGTCAATTTTATCGGAACCAACTTGAGCAGCTGTATTTGGATCAAGTCCAAATAAATTGCGTGGATTCAAGCTCCCAAAACCAGTGAAAATAAAGGCAGTACATGCCATTACAATTACAAAACCAAATACAAATGATTTGGTGCTTACGGATGAAAATATTCTAGTGTTTAAACGCACAGCTAACTCCTCTGCAAAAAACCGTCAACATTATCTCGCACTTTTTGAGAACAATTTCAAACTTTAAAAGAAAAGATCTTTATTTTTGCGCTAAGAGGTCATATCATTTTAAGATAAATCTGATAAGTAGCAACTTGCTTTTATATTAGACAAATTTAAATGGGTTAAAAATGATTCAATTTAAAAGATATGGGTTTTGGCTTGTCTCTATCATAACATTGATTTTTACAATGTTTTTTTTCTCGACAACTCACCCGACTAAAAAAGAATTAAGTATTCTTGAAAAAATTGTTTATACACTAAGTAAACCAATTGAAGTCATATTTTTATCATCAAGTCATTATGTGTATTCTACTTATCATTCTTTTATTGATTTAAAAGATGCAAGAAAAGAAGCCGATGAATTACACAGAGAAAATGCGGAATTAAAAGTCAAATTGAGAACACTTGATGATATTGTTCTAGAAAATAATCGTTTAAGAAAACTTTTAAATTTATCGGACAGAACATCGGTTAAATTTGTTACTTGTGAAGTAACAAGTTCTGACCCTTCCTTTGTATATAAAAATGTTCGCATAAACCAAGGCTCTAAAAATGGACTACAACCAGGGATGGGTGTTGTTGCAGAAGAAGGTGTTGTTGGTGTGGTAATGCGTGTTTCGATAAATCATTCAGATGTTTTATTAATGGTAGATCCAAATAGTAACTTAGATGTTATTGTTGCAAGAAATAGAAGACGTGGTGTTTTGCAAGGAGGTACCGCGGGTTCTATGCAATTTAAATATTTAGAGAGAGGAAGTAGTATTTTAGTTGGAGATGAAATTGTAACGAGCGGATTAACAGGATCATTTCCAAGTGGTATTTTGGTCGGTAAAGTAACAAATATCCGAGTGAACTCAGATGGGGTTACCCAGACAATTGAAGTAAAGCCAGCAGTAGATTTTTCAGATATATCTGAAGCTCTTGTTTTATTGAATCCAAATAGAGAAGTTGATGTTATACGTAAAGTTGGTGGAGTTGATTGGATGAAAAAATTATTAGAAGCTAATGCGGAGAAATCTGGTGGCTAATCCTAATTTTTTAAGAAGTAAAACATCGCATTTTATATCATCATTGCTTTTATTAATTTTTTTAGTTTATTTGCAATCTTCATTGTTAGCAAAATTTCCTTCATTTTGGTTTCATATAGATATTGTTTCAATTGCAATTGTTTATATAAGTGTTCAACACTTTCTACCATTGGCTTTAATAAAAATATTATTTACAGCTGTTTTACTTCAAGTATGTTCTGCTGCTCCTTCTGGATTTTATGTAATGTATTTTTTATTAATCATTGTTTTTTCAAATATTTTATCAAAAGTATTTTTGTTTAATAGTTTTTTTGGACAATTTTTCATTTTCTTAAGTATTATTATTTTAAAATATTTTTTGTTTTATTTTTCAATTTTTCCAAGAGATTTAAATTCATTATTTGGAATAATATCAATTTCATGGCAAGGATTTATCGTAACTATTTTGCTGTCATTACCATTTTTTAGATTATTTATTTTTATTGATTCTTTTTTTGAGTTTATCCCTTCTCATGATAAAAAGAAAGTAATTGATTTATAATTTAATTTTTCTATGGAGTTGGGTAATGCTTGATAATAGATCAAAGCAAGAGTCCGTTTCAGATCCCAATAGAAGAAACATTATTGTTTCTTGTTTTCTTGGTATTACAGCTGCTATAACAGCAAGGCTATGGTACCTACAAATAATTAAAGGAACAGACTTTTCGGTTGCTTCTGCAAGAAATAGAGTGCGCGAAATTACTAGACCAGCTCCGAGGGGATTAATTTACGACCGTTATAGTAGAATATTATTATCTAATAGATTGTTTTTTGATCTTATCGTTATACCGCAATATCTTCAAAATAGACCAAAAACATTATCCATAGTTTCTGACTTATTTCATATTCCATTGGCACAAATTGAAAGAAAATTATTAGAATCTCAAGCAAACCCTAAATTTGTACCTGTACGTATTAAAAGAAATTTATCTTTGCATGAAGTGGCTACATTGGAGTCAAATAAATTCTTTTTACCAGGTGTGGATGTGGATTCAGCTCCAAGACGCGATTATTTAGGAAATGAATCTGCTCATTTATTTGGTTATTTAGGAGAAGTAACTTCTAAAGAATTAGATATATTAAATTCTCAAGTAACAAATTATCAATATCGTGTTGGATCTATTATTGGTAAAACAGGAATAGAAAGAAAGTATGAGAGATATTTAAGAGGCGGTGAAGGAAGAGAAGCATTATTGGTCGATGCTTTAGGGCGTTTACAAGCAGATTCTTCCTTAGATATTTCTTTGAATTTAAGTAGGCCAGCTCAAAGAGGAAACGATGTTTATTTAACAATTGACTCTGATTTACAAAATGTAGCAACTGAAGCATTTAGAAATAAAAATGGAGCTGTTTGTGCAATCGATCCTAATAATGGTGAAATTTTAGTTTATTTATCAAATCCAAATTATAAGTTAGCAATGTATCAAGATGGTTTAACCATGGAAGACTGGCAAAACTTAAGATCAAATCCATTTAAACCTTTATTAGATAAAGTAACAGGGGGTGCTTATCCTCCAGGATCTACTTTTAAAATTATTGTTGCCATTGCTGCTCTTGAAGAAGGAATTGTGACTCCTGATCGAAAATTCAATTGTCCTGGCTATTTTGTTCTTGGAAATGGGCGTTGGAAATGTTGGAAACATACTGGTCATGGACCTGTAAATATGTCTTCTGCTTTATCTTTAAGTTGTGATGTTTATTTTTATAACGTTGGTAACTTAGTTGGTATTGATAGAATTGCAAAATGGGGAAGATTATTTGGATTAGGTGAAAGAACAGGCCTTGATTTAAATATGGAATTACCAGGAATATCTCCTTCCACAGAATGGAAATTAAGAACAAAAGGATTGCCATGGTTAAGTGGTGACACGATAAATGCTTCGATTGGTCAAGGATTTAATCTTTGTACACCCATTCAAATATTAAATGCTTTTGCAGCTGTTGGTAATGGTGGTACTTTATATAAACCTCATTTCTTAAAAAAGATTATTGATAGCCAAGGAAAGACTATTTTTGAAGAAAAACAAACCGAAATTAGACAAATAAAAATGAATCCAACAAATTTAGCAGTTATTAAAAAAGGTTTACATGATGTTGTGGAAGCATCGGACGGTACCGCAAAAAAAGCTCGTGTACCTGGATTTACGGTTTCTGGAAAAACAGGAACAGCACAAACTTCAGCCTTAAAATTTACTAAAGGAATTAATCCAGAAGATGTTGCATTTAAAGCTTTAGATCATGCTTGGTTTGCAGCTTATAGTCCAAGTGAAAATCCAGAAATCGCTGTTGTTGTTTTTAGTGAATATGAAGGTGGTGGTGGTGGTGCAAATGCAGCGCCTATTGCCCAGCAAATTATAGAAGGGTATTGGCGTAAAAAGTTTCCAGAAAAATTTGCTAAACCTACAAAAATGGCAATCAATTCTCCTAAGGAAAAAGAGGTACCAGATAATAAAAAAAATGAGATAAATAAATTAGAAGATGAAATAAATATAAACCATGAACAAAATGAATCTGAGCTTGAGAAAATAAACATTCCGGATGAGTTGAGGCAATAAATTATGATTATATTTTCATTATTAAAAGATCGCTTTAAAGGAATGCCATGGGGAATTATTGTTACTTGTTATGCAATCATAGGTATAGGGCTTTATAATTTATATAGCGCCACAAATGCATCATATAATCCATCTCGATTTTATGATCAAATTATATTTGTTTTAATTGGAACAATAGCAGCTATTTTTTGGGGTGTTTTTCTTGATTTAAAAAATTTAGAACGATTAAGTTTAATTGGATATATTTTAGTTTGTATCATGTTATTTGCAGTTGATATTTTTGGAAGAAGTGCAAAAGGTGCAGAAAGATGGCTTGTATTAGGTCCTATTCGTATACAGCCGAGTGAGTTTGTTAAGTTTGTTATTATTTTAATTGTGGCGCGAAGTTTTAATATTATGAAAGGGTTTTCTGAGTTCTCACTTTTAAGTCTTTGGCGACAAATATTTTATATAGGTTTGCCATTTTTATTAATATTAGCACAACCTGATCTTGGTACTGCTAGTTTAGTTCTTTTAATTTCTGGTCTTCAAATAGCAACAATTAAAGTAAGAGCAAAAAGTTTATTAACTGTTTTATTTATAACTGTTTCTTTATCAATAATGGCTTGGAATTTTATTTTATATGATTATCAAAAACAACGTGTGTTAACTTTTATAAATCCAATGCTAGATCCAAGAGGATCTGGCTATCATTCTATTCAAAGTATGATTGCTGTTGGAAGCGGGGGGCTTTGGGGGCAAGGATTTGGACAAGGAACCCAAGCTCGTTTAAATTTTTTGCCAGAGCGTCATACCGATTTTGCCTTTTCTGTTTGGGCTGAAGAACATGGATTTATAGGATGTCTTATTCTTATTTTTTTATTTGCTATTTTAATAATTCAAATTTTTCAAATTGCAGATAGAGCGAGAGACTCTTTTTCTTCATTAGCAGCTGTTGGGGTTGGTGCTTTTTTTCTTTTTCATTTTATAATTAATATCAGTATGGTATTGGGTGTATTTCCTGTTGTTGGTGTACCTCTTTCTTTTATTAGCTATGGAGGAACACATATGGTAACAGCTTTAAGTTGCATTGGCATTGTAGTTGCCGTAGAACGAAAGAGACATTTGTCTACAACATCTTTTTAAGGAGAGCTCTCTTGTCTGAGAATAAAGCTGAAGTAAGTAAAATGAGATTAAAAGTGTTTTTTATAGGTAGCTTTATTGTTGCTTTTTTAGGTGCCTCTATATATTTATTTATTTCCGCCTATGATGATAAAGCGAGTTTAGCTACAGCCCCTGTAATGAATAATGATATAAATACACCAGCAAAAAATAATTCCGAAAAGTGGCATTAAATTTCTATTGTTTCTATGGAGTTAAAATGCGCATACTTGGAATTGATCCTGGAACGAGAATAGCAGGATATGGAGTAATTGATCTTTCTATTGAAGGTTCAATGAAAGCGGTTGCGGCAGGAGCGTGGAAATTAGATGAGAATAAAGATCTTGCTTGTCGATTAGCAACACTTGCGATTGAATTTAGAAGAGTTGTTGAAGCTTATTCCCCTACCCATATGTGCCTTGAACTTTCTTTTTTAGCAGACAATCCAAGAACTGCCTTGTTTTTGGGGCATGCGAGAGGTGTAGTTTTATCAGAAGCTCATCAAAGTGGATTAAAAATAAGTGAAATAAGTGCGACATCGGCAAAAAAAATTATTTCAGGAAACGGAAGAGCAGATAAATCCTCAATAGCAAAAATTATGAGCTCTATGCTTGGCTTTAAATTAGATATTCTTCCCTTTGATGCTACAGATGCCCTAGCTATTGCCTGTGCAGATGCCGTCCGTATGAAAGAAACAAAAATAACTTTAAATATGAATGAAAAAAATAGGACACCTCTTCAGAATGAAATATTAACAAATTGGAAAAATAATAAAAAAAATAGCAAAAAAGGTATTTTTAATTTTTCTAGTTTATTGAAATAAATGTACTTAGAAATTTTAATTATTTTAATTTTTAATACGAATGAATGAGATAATTTTTTGGAGTAGTTTTTGAAAAAGTTAATCTGTAAATTTCAATTCATATTTGTTGTTTTTCTTCCGATCTTTATTCATATGAAAAGTTTTTCTAATGAAGAACAATTAAAAGAAGTGAATTATGCTCCTTTTAAGTTTACATTACTTTCTGATTATACTGATTTAAACTTAATTTCAACTAATAGAAATTCTGATATTTCTGAAAATAATTTTGTACTTGGAATTTTATATGCAAAAACAAATTATTTATATGGATTAGGAATAAGTGCATTTTCTTTATATATTGAAAATAATATGTATGGAATGCAAATATCTCCTATAAATATTGCTACTGGTAATAGTATTGGTGTTCAGGCAGGATTATTTAATTATTCCAAAGATTTTTATGGAGCACAACTTTCTTTATTAAATTATTCAGATGATTTTTATGGTGTCCAAATTGCTACTGTTAATACTTCACATGATTTATATGGAGCTCAATATGGTTTTTATAATAAATCAAGAAATACTTATGGACTTCAGATTGGTGTTGTGAATAATTCTGATGATTTTGAAGGGGTTCAAATTGGTATTGTAAATATTGCAAAAAATATAAAAGGTTTTCAAGTAGGAATTATAAATGTAGCAGATGAACAAACGGGTTACTCATTTGGAATATTATCATTTTTGTTAAAATCAGGTTTTGCAAAAATGTATTTTCGATACGATACGGATATTCCATTAAATATTGGAATAAAGGCGGGAAGTAAATATTTTTATAGTATTGCAGAAATCAATATTCCAAAACCATTTTCTAATACGGATCTTGCAAAATATGCATTAATTGGAGTTTATCCTAGTTTTGCTCAAATTTCTTTAATAGGAGGAAATTTTAGCACGAATTATAATCCAAATGGTTCTTATCTGACATATGGAATTGGTTCACAAATTTCTTTTGATCCCGTTATGTTTGCTCTAGAAGCAAGGTGGGTTGATATATTTGATAAAACAAGCGAGATAAATTCTTTTAAATTAGGTTATACTTTTTTAGTTGGTACGAAAATAAATCGAGAATTTGAAATTTTTCTTGATGCATCGTTAAATAGTAATGAAATTCCAGGAAAAATAACCGATTTTCAGATTGATAAATACATTCCTAGTAAAAATTATAATTTTGCTTATGGTGCTGGTGTGAGTCTTTGGATATTTGGAAATAATGAATAAACTATATTTTTATTCTTTTACTGCATGAATAAATTTTAATTCCCAGTTTAACTTTACAGTCCCGCTTTCAGTTTTAAATCCTAAATACTCTTTTAATCCATTTAGTATTTCATAATTGCTACATTTATCAATTCCAAAAAGATTTTTGCAATACAATACCATCGAATCAATACAATCAAAATTCCATGAATAGCGAATGATGTCACTAAAAAGAATTTTAAATCCAGTTTTAGATATTAATTTATCAAAATTATTATCTAGAAATATCCCTTTATGTCCCAATGAATTGTTTGATTCAATAAATTCATTTAACCATTTTGATACTTTTGAATTTACTTCAGCATCGGAAATTATAATCTCACCACTTCTTTTTAAAAGACGATACATTTCGGAAATAATCCAGTCTTTATTTTCTAGGTGATGCAGACCAGCAATACTCATTATGCAATCAAAATATTCATTTTTAATTTGAATAGTTGAATTTGTGTCATATTTTAATTTTTGTTGATTTGGTAGTTCTTTGCAGACAGAATAGAAGTAATCTGTTTCCTCTGCACAAACTAGATTTTGATAAGTTGGTATAAATTTTCTTAAATAACCTCCACCAGATGGAATATCTAATATATTTAAAGTTTTATTATTATCTAGAAATTGTATTGAATTTAGAAATTCTTGATCCCTAGCATGAGGACATAATTCCATTGCATAATTATATTCTTTTCCTCTTTTATTAAATATATCTTTATAACTATTTAATTCAAACATAGTTATCTCCATATAATATTAATTATTTAAGTATATTTTTTGTTACCATATTTTTTATTTTTTTACAAGGTATATTTTGATTATTGATTAATATGTAAAATTGGGTATCAATTTTACATATTTAAAACAAAGAAATTTTATTACTTACTTTTTATCTTTTAAAATTTGTTTTAATTCGTCAAGATCTTTTTGTATAATTGATAATTTATCTTTTAGCTCAGATATTTCTAGAATTTTCTCGTTAAAATTCTTGCTATCAAGGTTTTTATGAAATCGTATTTGAGATCTTCTTGCCCTAGGAATTAACATAGAAAGAATGCCATAGTTTTTTCTATTAATAAATTTTGTATATGAGGATTCGTAGTAGGGATCGAGAGACTGGGACCATAATTCGGGAAGAGATGCTGATATTCTAATGGGAAACAAAGTTTCTGTATAGCGGTTTAAAGCAGGCCGTATATCAGGTCTAGAATTTATATTTCTTGCCGAAAGCTTTGCTAAAGCACCAAGCGCACCAATATTTATTCTCCAGTGTTGGGTAATATTTTCTGTATAAGGAATTAAAGTTTTAAGATGACTTATTTCACAAAACTCACCTATTAGAGCAAATGCTGCATTTTCAATAATTCCATTAAAAGATTCTTTCTCTAATAAAGAAAATGCAAAAAGAAGGGTTTTTTTCTTCATTTCTTCTGTTCTAAATAAAGAATATTTCTGACTTAACTTCAATATTCCGCGTATAGCGGCATCTCTAATATTTAAAACTTCTTTCTCATTCAAAGCTATTTTTAAATATTTATCATAAGTAGCTATTGGATTTAAATGATTTGATTCTGATATTGCAAAAAGGAAATTCGATTTTGCTAATGGATTTTTTTCTTCTAATGAATTTAATATATCATAAGCATATTGAGATGCTTTTTCAGATAATAATTCATATGTTGCTGCTCTTGCTCTAAAACTTTCTTCATTACTTAGCCATTCTTTAATTAATTTAAAATTTTCAATAGTGTTATATTGGTTACAAATGCATTTACTTGCTAAATATTTGAAAAATGAATCATTTTTGTTATTTAATTGAAAAATATCTTTAATAAAACTTTCAGGAAATTTAATTTGAATTTCTGCGGGTAGAGATGATCTTGGATCAAAAATACAAAAAGAAATTTTATGCTTTAAAGGTATTGTTAATTTCTTTGATTTTTCATCTACAATTATTTTAATTTCCTCTCTTGTTCCATTTTTGTATTGAATTAAAATATAGGTTTCAAAATTAAAAAGAGGAAATTCTTTAGAAATTGTTTGCTTTTGTAATATATTTATATTTAAAAAGTTTTGATCATAATTTGAAAATTCAAAGGTAACATCAAGTTCAGGATGTCCAGCTCTAAAGACAAAATTATCAAAATATATAGAAGGATTTACTCCTGTGATATATTGAATAGAATTCATTAAGTCTTTGGTTTCAACTGGTTTGTATGAATATTCTGTTAAATAGTAGTTTATAGATTTTTGAAAGGAGGATTCACCTAAAATATCTCTCAAATAATTTAAAAACAAAGCGCCTTTTTCATATAAATGAGCATCAAAAATTTCGGAAGGAAATTCATATTGATTGCACACAAGAGGTCGAATATAAGTTTTAGATTCACTTAAATAACCTTTTAAATAGTTTTCTCTTGCATAAAAAATGCCACTTGTTTTACCATTAATATGTTCATCCCAGAGCATTTCACTTTGTGTTGCAAAGCCTTCATTTAACCAGCCTTCACTCCAAGATTTACAAGTTAATAGATCTCCAAACCATTGGTGTGCCATTTCATGCATAACAAGATAAGATCTTCTTTCGCTTCCTTGAGAAAAAAGTTTAGGTCCTAAAACCTCATCTGTATTTATTGTAATACTGGTATTTTCCATGCCACCGTATAGAAAGTCAGCTACAAATGCTTGGCCATATTTTTCCCAAACAAATTCAAAGTCCCAGTAGTTAGAATAAAACTCTAACATTTCTTTTGTTTCATTAAGTATTTCGTCTTTTTGATTTTCATATTTATAAGGTAATAAAAGGCTTACTTCTTTTCCGCGCCAACGATCTTTACAATAAAACATATCTCCAGCAGCAAATGCGACCAAATAAGGAGAATGTGGCTTTGACATTTCCCAAATTTGGGTTTTGTTTTTTCCAGAATTTTTTTCAGAAGTTTTTATGCCATTTGACATGGCATTCCAATCTTTTGGGAAAGTCATTTGTATGGAGGTTGTTATTTTTAACCTTGGATCATCTTGACATGGAAACCAAAAAGGAGAATCGGAATCCTGGCCTTGGGTCCATACACAATTATAAGAGGCATGACTTTTTTTCTTTGAATGAACAAAATAAAATCCTGATCTTGGATTTGCTATTTTATAGTTTAATTTCAATAAAAACCAATTATCTTTTGATACTTTTTTAGGTAAATAGATATTGATTTCATCTGTTTCAATTTCAAAATCGCATTTTTCAAGTTTAGTTTGTTCGATAGTATTGATATTTGGAATTGTTTTTTTATTAGAAGAGTATAAATCTTCAAATTTGATTTTAGAAAAAGATATATCATGAATTTGCATTTCTTTTGCATTAATTACTATTTGATTTAAATTATCTATTTTGGATTTAAATATAATAAAGCAATCAGCTATTAAAGTTTCTTTGTCAAAAAGAATTTCTGCTTTTAAATAGATATGTTTTTGCTCAGCTGGTCTTGATGCATCATAGTTTTTTTTAGATTTATTATAAGCAGGAAAATTGCTTAAGCCCATAGTTGAAGATTCTTGATCTAAAAAATTTAAATGAATCCATTTTTCTAAATGTGAACCTAGTATCATAAGAGAGTCCTCCAAGAGAATATAAGTTTATTATGTATTTTTATAAGAAATGGCAATATAAGATTTCAGGTATGTTTCAAACGAGTTGTAAGTTACTTTTTATTTTTTTTATATTTTTTAAAATAAAATGTTTAAGGTATTGTCCACTCTACCCAGCGGTTTAAATTTCCATGATCAATTAAGTCGTTTTTTGTTTTTTCAAAATTGCGGCACCATACAGCATTTATATTGTCACTAATGGATTCTATGCCCCAACTTTTTATATATTTTTTTGAAATGTCTTCTTCATTCGCAATTTTTAGTGGATTTTTAAATAATAAAGAATGATGTTTGTCACCTTGCACCAACAAGAGTTTTTTGTTTTCAGGTGTTTTAATATGTTGTGATCTATAAATTATATGCTCATTACAATTTTTTTCAAAACCTTCTACATCTTTATCAGATAATGGTCCATTAAATTCATGAATGTTATTTTTTACATCATTTATAATAAAATAACCCATAATATAAATATTGGGCTCTCCACTGAGCACAAAATTTTCTTTTTTTGAGTTATATTTTTGCAATAGTATGCTAAAAATAAGAATATCACCGTCTTTTAATTTTTTTAGTTGAGAAATATATGGATTTCTTGTCTCACCATAAGTAAACGTATAAAACTCGGGGTCTACATGCCCTGTTTCCTCTTCAACAAAAGAACTCATATGCATTTCTTTTAAATTTATATTTTGGCAATTCATTTTTGAATAGTGTTTATGATTATGATGTTTACTTACATTAAATGCAGGTTCTAGCGGCGAGGGTATATATTCATATGTGTTATCTTTAAATATTGGTGAAAGACCTTTGTTTTCTTTAAGATTTGCGCCAATTCTAATCATCAAAGCGTTATTCATTTTCCACCTATCATTTTTGATATAAAAAAAGCCTACATATATTATGTAGGCTTTTTTTTAATTTTAAAAGTGGGATGTTACAAAATTATTTTGCTTCACCTTCTTTTTTAGCTTTTTTGCTTTTTTTAGCTTTTTTAGCTTTCTTTTCTTTTTTGCCAGCAGGAGCTGGAGCTGCTTCAGCAGGCGCAGCCGCTGGAGTTGCTGGATTTGGAGTTTGAGCTAAAACTGGAGTGGAAAGAGAAAGGACAAGTGCGGAAGATAATAAAGCTGGAATCAATTTCATAATAAGCTCCCTTAAATCCGGGCGGATTGCCAACGGATGAAGTCCAAAAATATTGAGCTGCCTACATTCTTCGATTAAGAAGGAATATAATTTAGTAGACTCTCATAATATTAAAACTTTACACTTAAGATTTTTATTCCATGCCTAAAAAAAAGTTTTTAAAAGAAGGAGTCAAAAAAATGTTTGGAACAAATTATGCTTTCGTAAGATTTGCGATATAAGGAAGGTTTCTAAATTTACCGTTAAGATCTAAACCATATCCAATGACAAAGTTTTTTTGAATTGTAAAACCGATATAATTTGCCTTAACAGGAAATTCGTGAGCTTCTGGTTTGTCTAATAAGGAACAAATTTTAACAGAGAGCGCTTTTGTTTTTTGTAATTCTTTTAAAAGAAAATCAATGGAGCGTCCAGTATCAACAATGTCTTCTATAACTAAAACATGTTTTCCATCAAGAGAGCTTGGCAATGGTGTAACTAATGTAACATTTCCTGTACTGGAAGTTCCTTCGTAACTCTTAATGCGAATGGTTTCAATTTCAGTAGGCATTTCTAAATTTCGAACTAAATCGGAACCAAATATAAGCGCACCGTGAAGAACAATAAGGACAACTAGTGTTTCTTTTGTTCCATAGTCTTGATTAATTTGTTGTGCGATAACTTTGGTACGTTCCCGAATGTCTATTTCGCTAAATAGAACACCAACATTCATTAAAGTACCATCCACATTAATTTGCATTATAAAATTACTCCAATTAAAAACTAAATCTCAAGCGTTACTGCTGCTTTGAGAACAATATTTGCCATGTCATGTGAAAAGCGATTTCCCATATCCATTACTTCATTATGGGAAAGTTGCTCATGTTTTAAGCCTGCGCCATAATTTGTTAGACAACTTAGTCCTGCAACTTTTGCACCCATTTGTCTAGCAGCAATGGTTTCAAGAACAGTGCTCATTCCAACTGCGCCAGCACCAAAAGATTTAAACATTCTTATTTCAGCAGGAGTTTCATAATGAGCTCCAAGAACTCCGTAATATATTCCGCTATAAATTTTTTGATCCAACGAGTGTGCTATGTCTTCAAATTGCTTTTGCCATTTTTTGTCATAGCTTGATGACATATCAACAAATTGAGCACCAAATCCTTCACCAAATTCACCGTTAAGTGGGCTAAGAGCAGTAGAATTGATATGATCTGTAATAATCATCATTTTTCCCAATTCCCACTCTGTATTCAGACAGCCTGCTGCGTTTGTCAATATAATTCCTTTAACCCCCCAAGATATTAGACTTCTAATATTATGAACGACTTCGCCAGCATCATTTCCTTCGTAAGCATGATTTCTTCCGCGCAGAAAAGCGATTTCACGTGATTTTTTAAATCCATCAGGCATAGTTACTTTAATTTCACCTATGCGAAGATCTCCTTTATGGCCTTGGACTGTGGAACCTTTAAATCCTGGAATTTCTGAATATTTAGCTGATTTCATTTCATTGATACCAGGAATGGCATCAGAGAGGCCAGAACCCAAAACAATTGCTATTTCGGGAGCTTTGCCATGCCAGTTTTTTAAAAAATCAACACTTTGAATTACTTTTTTCATATATTTACTTTGTGACATATTTTTCTCTATTCTTTGTTTTGTATTTTCCCATTGTGATTTAAAAGCTCAATAGTACCAATGGCAAATAAGATGATAATAGGGATTAAAAGGATTAAAAAATGAAATTTAATAAATCCAAATGTACCTAAAACAGCCCCAATACCAAATGATGTGAGGGTAATCACATGAAGGAAAAGATGTTCAACTCTCGACTTTATATAAACTACCTTAATGGAGTCGACAAGGATTTCTCTTGTATGGAGTTTATCTTTATTTTGTATCCAATGTTTAATATGATTGAAGGCAGAAGTGAATCCCCAAGCAATTGCGCTTCCTATGGCAACACCAATATCTGTAGCAGTTCCCGTCATATGGGTCGTTCTTATATGGGATCCGTGTTTTTTTCTTAAAACGGCGTTTTGTAATCCCATAGCAAAACTTAAAATAAAAAAATAATTAGCATGTCCATAAGAGTCATAAGTTAATTGAAGGTCAGTATAATAAAATGAACCTAAAGTAACATAGCTTAATAAAATGGCTTCTATGTAGATGGGAAAAGAAATATAGACACTAAAGTCTTCAATTGTTTTTCCTTTAAGCAAAAGGGCTGTGGACATGGCTCCTAAAATAAAAAAGAATAAAGCACTAAATGAGGTCAACGCTAATAAATAATAATGTTTTGAATATTCAACGGCAGCAAAGGTTGCATGGCCAGAAACGTGGGAGACAAATTGACCAAAACCTAAAAAGCCAACTGAATTTACAATTCCTGCAACAAAGGCAAGAACAGCACCAAGTCCTAGTTTTCTAGAAAAACTTAATATCATTGCTTTTGTATAAGTTGTTGGAAAATGTAAACTCATATTTTAAAAAAGTTCCTCTTCTGCCCTTTGAATATTCTTTTGATAATTTTGAAATGCATTTGTTACGGGAGCTGGAGTAAGAAAATCTATTCCTGCGTCTTTTAATATTTCAAGTGGTGATTTTGATCCACCTGCTTTTAATATTTTAAAAACTTGTTCTCTAGCTTTATTTTCATCAACAAAAAATGCTTCTGATAGTGCTAAAGAAGCACAATAACTTGTCGCATATTTATAAACATAAAATGCAGA
Source organism: Silvanigrella paludirubra (assembly GCF_009208775.1). Lineage (NCBI taxonomy): Bacteria > Pseudomonadati > Bdellovibrionota > Oligoflexia > Silvanigrellales > Silvanigrellaceae > Silvanigrella > Silvanigrella paludirubra. Next base: position 21,933 of record NZ_WFLM01000001.1, read on the forward strand.
ATAAAAATGCGGAATACGCATCCACTCATATTTAGTAAACTCAGGAAAAGTAGATTCAGATCCATACCATTCTTTATTTAAGTCTAAATAAATACTTTCTAGTTTATCAGGAGTAAAAGTTTCATCTTGATCTACTATTTTAGAAGCTTCTCTTTCAAATGCAGCAAATAATGTTTGTCTTAAAACAGTTCCTTCAAAATTTTCTAAATTTTCTGATAAAACAGATTTCGCTAAATCACTACCTTTCATATGAGTGATAATATAGTTACTTAATAATGCTTCGTTTAAAGTACTTGCTACTTCTGCAACAAAAATCGTATAATGAGCCTTATGATAAGGTTGGTTTTTGTTACTATAGTATGTATGCATGGAGTGACCTAATTCATGTGCTAAAGTATAGACATCTCCTAAAGTACCATTCCAAGTTTGTAAAATATAGGGACGAGAATCAAACGTTCCCCAGGAGAATGCACCTGATCTTTTTCCTTCGTTTTCTGCTCTATCAATCCAACGATCTTTTGTAAGACCTTTTGTTGCTATTTCAACATATTCTTTTCCTAATGGGGCAATTGCTTTTAAAACAAGATCTCTTCCTTCTTCCCAAGAAAATGTAGGGTTTTGTTTACTTTCATATAAAGAAACAGCTCTATCATATGGATAAACAGAATCTATTTTTAAAATATTTTTTCTTAATTTCATACTTCTATGTAAAAGTTTGATATTTTTTTTCACTTCTGAAATTAAACCATCATATAATTCGAGAGGAATATTATCATCAAATAATTCTCCTTCTAAAAAGCCAGAAAAATTTCTTATTTTAGAAATATTAGAACCTGAAACCATATTTCCATAATAATTGGATGTTATTGTATTACGCCATTTTGCAATTTCAGTATAATAAGAATTAAAGGTATTTGTTCTTAAAGTTCTATCTTGTGATTGTAAATTCAGCGAATATCTAGAATTAGAAACAATATGAGAATTTCCATGGGAATCTAAAACGGGTAAAAATTTAAGATCGGCATTATTCCATTTACTATGTATTTCATCAAATATTCTTAAAGGAACAGATACACGTGCTAATATAGCTTCTTCTTTTTCGCTTAATATATGTTTTTTACTTCGAATAAGTTCACTTAAATTAAATTTATAATCCTTTAAAGGTTCTAGTTGTATCCATTCATCTAGATTTTTTATTGTTAATATTTCAGGATTCATAAATGCAAATTTAGAAGTTAATAAAGACATTTTATTTTCAATTTTTCCTACAGCTTCTGTAGCTTGTGTATTTGATGTGTCTTCTGTACTTCTTAATGAAGCATAAACAAATAAATTTTCTAGTTTTCGAGATAATTCTTCTTTGAAAAGAAGACAGTTTAACAATATTTTTGGAGATTCAGATAATTTATTTTTAAAATTTTGTTGTATTGTCTTTTCGATTTCTTCTTCTTTTGGCAATGCCATAAAGTTTTTTTCCCAGTCTCCAAAATCTTTAAATAAATCTGTTAAATCCCAGGTTTCTTCATGAGGTACTTCAGTTCTATTTTTTATTTTTTGTGCTTCTTTCATTTTAATTCCTTTCAAAGTAAATTCGCAAATGTTTAAACTTGCAAGGCAAGTATATCACAATAAGATTTATTATTCCTGAGGGATACAAATTGAGGTTCTATTTATGAATTTAAAAAAGAGTGAGAATAATCGGGGTTGTGTCATTTTCGATATGGATGGCGTTCTTATAGATTCAGAACCTTATTGGAAAGAAGCGATACTTTCTGTTTTTACAAAACTTGGAATTCCGTTAACTCGCGAAATGGCGGAACAAACAATGGGTCTGAGACTTGATAATGTCGTTGAATATTGGTTTAAACGTTATCCTTGGAAATTAAAATCAAAACAAGAAGTTGCATTTGATATCAAAGATATTGTGCGAACAATCATTTTAGAAAAAGGAACAGCTAAGCCTGGGGCAATTGAACTCATTCAAGAACTTTCTCAATTAAATGTTCCAATGGCCATTTGTTCTTCTTCGGCTATGTCAATAATAGAGGCGGTAACTGAAAAAATTGGTTTGAACAATGAAATTAAAATTCTGCAAACAGGAGATGATTGTTTTTATGGAAAACCGCATCCCGAACCTTATTTGACTACAGCAAAAAGATTAAATGAGACTCCCCCCTCTTTTTGTGTAGTTATTGAAGACTCTTTAAATGGTGCCATTTCAGGAAAAGCGGCAGGAATGAATGTAATTGCAGTGCCTGAAGAACATAATTATGAAAAAAGAATTTTTGATTTTTGTGATGCAAAATTTAAATCTTTAGAAGATATTACACCTGAATTTATTTTTAATTTAATTAAAATAAAAAATGGAATTAATTAAATTACTATAATGAATATGACATAATAAATCTAGCAGAAACTTCTGCAAAAGTTGAATTTTGATTGATATTTTGGGAAAAACCAGTTGCATAAGTAGAAGTACCCGATGCAGAAAAACTATGGCTATTGATATCAAGTCCTGCGCCAATTCCAATATCATTGGTTAATTCATATAGACAAATTCCTGTAAAACCATATTTTTGATGGTTTTTAACTGTATAGGAGTTATTCAGGCTACTTTTAATAGTTAAACCTGAGTTTAAGTAAATATTGAAGTTTTCTGATTGAGATGCTTTGTCATAAATAGAATAACCATAGTTAAAAAGAGTAAATATTTTTAGTTGCTCAATGAATGTAAAATTAAATCCTGCATATAAATCAATAAATAGAGAAGAAGTATTACCTGTTTTTGAATTTGAAGTATATCCATCTGTATAGTATTTGGTTTTGCTTTGATCCGTTGTAGCGTAAACATAACTTAATCCACCGCCAACAACAGGATATCCAATACTTGTCTTATAAAAGGAATATAGTGCACTTGCTCCTACATTAACACCATAATATGGTGCTGTGCTTTCGCTTCCATCTACATTAACTCCAATACTTTTGAAATAGTCATTTAAACTGTTTAATGCAGGATAATTTGTATAATTTGTAAATCCAATAGAACCTAAAATATCTAAATTTAATTTTCCGTTATCCGATTTTTTTTCTTGTGAATATGCTAAAGGAAATGCAAATAAACTAAATAAAATTAATGTTTTTTTCACGAATCATCCTCCTGTTATTTTAATCAATTATAATTTAGTTTAATATTAAAAAATTAAAGATATAATTAAAAGGAGACATCTAAATGACAATAGGTAAATTTGTTTAATTTATTTAATAAAAGGAAAACTTTTTATGATTTAAAATTATTTACTGTATTTACTAAACAAGAAATATTTTCAATTGGTGTATGTTGAGTGCAACCATGACCTAAATTAAAAATATAACCATGTGGATGTGCGGAACCTATTGTTAAACAATGTTCAATTTTTTCAATTAAGCGATTTTGAGGTGCATAAAGCAACAAGGGATCTAGGTTTCCTTGTAGTGCAATACCAGAACCATTAAGAGCGCTCGAAACATAAGAAAGATCTTGTCTCCAATCAACGCTATGGACATTTGGATTTATTTTTAAAGCTTCTGGTATTAGAGATGCCCCTTGTCCAAAAAAATGAATTACGGGAATTTGTTTTTTAATTTCATCTACAATTTTTTTAGTATAAGGCAAACAAAATTCATTATATTGATCAGGTGATAATGCTCCAGACCAACTTTCAAAAAGTTGAACAATTTCTGCCCCGAATTTAATTTGCATTTTTAAATAAGCGATCGTTGCATTTGTAATGAGATCCATAAGTTTATGAAAGGCTTTAGGTTCCGTAAACATAAATTTTTTACATTCAAAAAAATCGCCTTTCGAACTACTTCCACCTTCTATCATATAACTTGCAACTGTAAATGGCGCACCAGCAAATCCAAGAAGAGTTGTTTCTTTAGATAGATTTTGTTTAACACGATCCAGAGTTTCACTAACGTAACTTAATTTCTCTAAAAGCTTGTCTGTATTTTCAGCTAAAGAAATAATTTGATTCAAGTCTGTTTCTGAGCGGATAGTTTTTGAAAAACGAGGACCTTCTTTTTCTACAAAAAATAAATCTAATCCCATAGCATCAGGAATAAGTAATATATCTGCATAAAGAATAGCACCATCTAAATTAAATCTTTTTAATGGTTGTAAAGTAATTTCAGCGGCGATAGAGGGTGTTTTAAACATTTCCAAAGTATTATGTCTTTTTCTAATTTCTCGATATTCGGGAAGATAGCGGCCTGCTTGGCGCATTAACCATAAAGGTATTTTATTTGTTTTTTTACCTTGTGCCGCTTCAAGAAGAATTTTGCTCATATAATTTCCCAGAAATAAATTTTACTTAAAGTAACTTTTGATTTTTTGTTTCGAGATATTGGATTGTCTTTTTTACGTCTTGGCTTCGATTGAGAGGCATAACAAGAACGGCATCATTCGTAGCAACAACCGCAACATTTTCCATACCAATAACAGAGACGAAAGGTCCAGTAGTGTGAATTATACTATTTTTTGTTTCCAAATGAAAAACATCACCAGAAACATTGTTACCTTGATTGTCTTGTTCAAAACATTCTCTAACAGCTGACCAAGACCCTACATCATTCCAGTCAAAATTTGCAGGTACACAAGCGACATGACTTGTTTGCTCAATAAAAGCGATGTCAATTGGAGAATTTTCAATTTTCGAATAAACTTCTGCTAAATTATCAGGAGTAATAGACTCAATTAAACTAGCAGTTTCTGCTTGAATATGGGAAAAAGCATTCCAAAATGTTTTTGTTTTCCAAACAAAAATACCAGCGTTCCAAAGATATTTTTGAGTTCTCAAAAATTGCTCTGCTGCTGCTTGGTTTGGTTTTTCTCTAAAACTGCGGACGCTATAACCTGTAGCGGATGTTTCGGTTAATTTTTGAGGAGAAAGAATGTTTCCTTCTATATCTAAAGGTAAACCTTGTTCAATATAACCAAATCCTGTTGCGGGGTAGGTTGGTTGAATGCCAACTGTTACGAAAAAGTTCTGTTTTGCTAAATGTACGGCATCATAAATGGTTTGCTCAAAGGAGCGGACATTTTGTATAGAATGATCTGATGAAAGGATAACCATAATAGACTCAGGGTCTTCTTTCATAAGTTGCCATGCTGTTAAAGCAATAGCAGGTGCTGTATTTCTAGCTTCAGGTTCAATAATGATTCTATCTGCATTCGATCCTACTTGTTTACTGCATATATCTTCTTGCCCTTTCGCAGTGACGATCCAGCGATTTTTGGGAGGTGAAATATTTTTAACTCTATCTAAGGAAAGTTGGAGTAAAGACTTTTTATCTGAACCCAGAGAAAGGAACTGTTTTGGAAACGATTTTCTTGATAATGGCCAGAGTCTTGTTCCAGAACCACCGCATAAAATTATGGAATAAATATTAAGATTTTTTTCAAATATATCATTTTTCAAAGGAAGCCTCCTACTGAGGTAAATAAAAGGAATTCACGAACTCCTATATGTTGACTTGTTGTCGCACAACAAGCGTTTTTTCTCAACTATTTGACAAAGCCGTTTAAGAGTTCTTTACTTTGCAAGGATTTGTGAATTTAACCTGCTTCAGAAAGGAATTCCAGTGGCAAAACGTATACGTACTTTGGAAGATCTTGATTTTTCTTCAAATACTCAACCCGTTGTATTATTAAGACTCGATTTAAACGTTCCTATCAAAAAGGGAAAAATCTCAGACGAAACAAGAATTAAAGCAGCACTGCCAACCATAAAATGGCTTCTTGAAAAAAATGCAAAAATCATTGCTTGCTCTCATTTAGGCCGTCCAAAAGGAATTGGCTTTGAAGAAGAATTTTCAATTGCTCCTGTTGGAACAAGACTTGCCGAATTATTAAATCTTGAAGTTGTTCTTGCTCATGACTTTGTAGAAGATGGTTTTGGTAAAATTGTATATGATTTAAAACCAGGTCAAATTATTTTACTTGAAAACCTCCGTTTTCATAAAGAAGAGCAAGCTGGTAATGAAAATTTTGCAAACAAATTAGCTCAATATGCTGAATTTTATGTGAACGATGCTTTTGGAACTTGTCATAGAGCAGATGCTTCTATTTATGCCGCTGCAGAATGTTTTCCGCTTGAAAAAAGAGCTGCAGGATTTTTAGTAGCAAAAGAAATGCAATTTTTAGAAGATGCATTCCGTGCTCCAAAAGCACCTGTTACCGCTATTTTTGGTGGTTCCAAAGTTTCCGATAAAATCGAGATTCTTCGTAAGTTTACAACAATTGCGAATAATATGATTATTGGCGGTGCTATGGCCTATACCTTTTTAAAATGTAAAGGTAAAAATGTTGGAAAATCTCGTGTTGAAGAAGATAAATTAGCTCTTGTTGAAGAAATTTTTAAAGCAGCTGAAAAACGAAATGTTAAAATATATCTCCCTGAAGATCATTTATGCGGATCTGAGTTTTCTGAAAATGTAACCCCTGTTGTTGTGAATTCAGCAGATATTCCAGATGGATTAATGGGATTAGATATTGGTGAACACTCTGCAAAAGTTTTTAAAAATGTAATTGAAAATAGTAAAGTTGTTGTTTGGAATGGTCCAATGGGAGTATTTGAGTTTGAAGCCTTTGCAAAAGGAACAAAAGCAGTTGCTGAAGCCATGTCTCATTGTGAAGGAACAACAATTGTGGGGGGCGGAGATTCTGCTGCGGCTATTGTAAAATTTAATTTACAAGATAAAGTAACGCATGTTTCCACTGGTGGTGGAGCGAGTATGGAGCTTTTAGAAGGAAAAGAACTTCCTGGTATAAAAGTTTTAAGAATGAAATAAGAAATTCAAAAACTTTTAAAAATACAGAGGCATTTATGCAAACAACTAGAAAAAAAATAATTATTGGTAATTGGAAAATGTTTAAAGATGTAACAAGTGCAAGTGCAGATTTTTCAAACTTTTCAAATTTGATAGCAAATCAAAATTTAAATATTGAAGTTGGAATAGCTGCTCCAAGTGTTTTTCTTTCTGAATTGAGTGGAAGAACTCAAAATGTTGTTACTTTATTTGCGCAAAATGCACATTGGGCAAATGATGGCGCATTTACTGGGGAAATATCTGTCCCTATGTTGAAAAGTATTCGTGTTAAGGGAAGCTTAGTTGCTCATAGTGAACGTAGACAAATGTTTGGTGAAACAAATATATCTTCAGGTGCTAGAGTGGGGGCATTAATCCGTTCAGGAATGAAAGCCGTTTTATGTATTGGGGAAACATTAGAGCAACGAGAAAAAGGAAAATTGCACGAAGTTTTAACAACACAGTTAGAAGAAGCTTTTATTGCATCAGAAATTAAGAGTGCATCCGAATTTTTGGGATCAGATCCTAAAAATCCTCTTTTATCTATTGCATACGAACCTGTTTGGGCTATTGGAACAGGTAAAGCGGCAACTTCTGTCGAAGCTCAAGAGGCTCATTCCATTATCAGAGAGTTTTTATCAAGTTATTTTGATAAAGAAACAAGCTCTAAACTACAAATTTTATACGGTGGAAGTGTTAAGTTAAATAATGTTCAAGAATATATGTCTTGTCCAGATATTGATGGAGCTTTAGTAGGTGGTGCAAGTTTAAATCCAAAAGATTTTTATGATCTTTGTATGAAATGTAATTAAATATATTTCTTGAATTTACGACTAGGAGTTTAACATCCATTCATGGTCAGGATCATTTCTAAACTTCCATTCGCGAATGGGGCCAGCCATAACGTTTAAATAATACGAATGATATCCATGTGGGACAACAACAGGATGGTATCCATAGGGAACTAAAACAACATCCCCATCTTCTGCAGAGACACTTTGATCCAAGGATCGATCGTCTGTGTAGATGCGTTGAAAAACCCAACCCTGATTTGGAGCAATCCGATGATAATAAATCTCTTCCAATTGGCTTTCTTCCTGTGGAAAATTCATGTCGTGTTTATGTGGTGGATAGCTAGAGCTATGACTTGAAGGTGTCCTTACTTCAACAACAATTAAAGATTCTGCTTTGGCGCTAGCTGGCAAAATATCAGTAACAAATCTTTGATTTGTCCCTGTTCCTCGAACTGTTTTTTCCATTTCCTCAGGTTTAATCCATCTTGGAGGATAAATTCCTTTTGCAGGAGCGCTACATAATGCACACAAAGTATTTTCTTTTGTTGCTGTTACTTTAATAAATTTTGCAGGAGGAATATACACAGCATGTGGAGGTAAATCATCAAAAACATTTTGGCGTTTTCCGATTCCTTCCCATATTTGTTGATCTAAATGTATTGTAACTTCTCCATTAAGAATAATTAAACAAAGTTCACGTTTTGAATCAAACCATGATATTGTCTGATCAAATTTTATTTCAGTAATGATAAACCCAATATACTGCCAACCTGCAGATTCTGGAGTTATAATAATATGCTCATTTGATTTACGGTTTGACTTAATTAATAAATCCATACCAAATTCCTTAATGGATGACCTCGTTGTTTTGCTTGAATTTAATTATAATCTTTTATTACGTGTATCTTGATAATTTTGTCTAGCATGATTTACTTTTTGATATTGAGATGTTTCTGGTATGCTCACCTCCCACCAGCAACCACCCAATTCAGTAGTACGTCGATAATCTGTATCAATTACAATAACGTAACTATGAGAGCTTTTTCTGGCACGAAGCATGGCATGCTCAAAATCAAAAATTGAGGTAACATGTTCTGATACAGCACCTAAAGATTTTGCATGAAGAGCAAAATCTATATTTGGATTTTCTAATGAATTTATATTGCAATCTTTTAACATATTATTAAATGGCTCATTGCCACATGATTTTTGCAAACGATGAATACAACCATAACCTTTATTATCTAAGATGACTAATATTATTTTAAGATCTAACATTATACTTGTGGCAAGCTCTGAATTAAGCATTAAATAGGATCCATCTCCTACCATGACAATCACTTCTTTATTAGGATTAGCCATTTTAACACCAAGGCCACCTGCTATTTCATATCCCATACAAGAAAAACCATATTCACAATGATAACCGCCTGGTTCAGAAGATCGCCATAATTTATGAAGTTCTGCAGGTATCCCACCCGCTGCACTCACAATAATATCATCTTTAAAAGAATTTTGAGATGATCTTTGAATGGCTCCAATAATTTCTCCTTCATAAGGAAGAAAATCACTAGAAGGTGGAAGAGTTTTACTTGTTATTTCTGTTACGGAATCACGCCATTTTTTTCCTAACTCACAAGAGTTTAGAGTCCAATTATCTTCCATTTGCCAATTATTTTCAGAGAGAATTTTTGAAAGTTGTAGTAATGCCCAATTAGCATCTGCATTTAATGAATGGCTGTTAAATTTAATGCTATCAAAAGCATTTACATTAATAGATAAACAAGATGCATTTTGAAATAATAAATTTGAACCAGTAGTAAAGTCTTGCAAACGAGTGCCAATAGCAATTATCAAATCAGCATTTTTTGCTATAGTATTAGCAGCATGAGATCCTGTTACTCCAATGGAACCCATTTGTAATGGATGGTCCCATTTTAATGCGCTTTTTCCTGATTGTGTTTCACAGACAGGAATTCCAAATTGTTCTGCAAATATTTGCAGATTATTTGATGCTTTACTATATAAAACACCACCTCCAGCAATAATTAATGGTTTTTTATATTTTTTAATAAATTGAATTGCAGAATTTAACTCTTCATTTCCTGATATTTTAAGGTAAAAATGATGAATTTTTTCATCAAAAAAAGATAATGGAAAAGAATAGGCTTCTGATTGAACATCTTGAGGTAATGATAAAGTTACAGGTCCACAATTGGAATCATCTGTAAGAATGGAAAGTGCACGTGGTAAAGCTGTTAGTAATTGCTCTGGTCGCACGATCCGATCAAAATATCTTGAAACAGGACGAAAACAATCATTTACGGAAACAGTCCCATCTTGTGGGTATTCTAGTTGTTGTAGAACAGGATCTGGACCGCGATAAGTAAACACATCTCCTGGTAAAAGTAACAATGGCAGTCGATTCACATGAGCCAATGCTGCTGCAGTTACTAAATTTGTTGCTCCAGGTCCAATACTACTTGTTACTGCCATCATTCGTCTACGAAAATTACTTTTTGCAAATGCAATGGCTGCATGGGCCATACTTTGTTCATTATGACCTCGGTAAGTTGGAAAAATATTTTTAACAGAAAAAAGAGCTTCTCCAATTCCAGAAACATTTCCATGTCCAAATATGGCAAAACAGCCACCAAATAAAGGTATTTTCTGGTTTTCATGTTCTATAAATTGGGCTGTTAAATATCGAATTAAAGCTTGTGACATGGTCAGGCGAATTGTTTTCATATCGTATTCCTTTTTTCGTTTTGCCATATTTGGATTAAATTTTTAAAAATATCGCCCGTTTTTTTTATAACTTCTCTATTGCTTATTTCATTATTAAACCATTGTTTACTTGCTTCATAAAAAATAGTTCGGCCTATCGCAAATCCTCGGCATGTTTTGGAATGATGAGCAGCTTTAAAACCTTTACTAATAACAGTTAAAGGCTCATTTAATCCCAATAAGACGACACCACGGCAATAAGAATCTTTTTTTGCAATTAATTCATCTATAAATGGCCATATTTCAATGCTAGGTTGTTCTAATTTCCACCATTCAGGAAAAATTCCTAAGTTATATAAATTTTTCATGGAGCGGTAAACGGTGTCTTGAGCATGTGGAAATATTTTTGGTGGAATGATTTCAATTAATAAATCATGACCTGAAATTTGTGCTGCATGATAAAGTGACAAGAGTCTTTTTTCTTGTTTTATTCTATTTTGGACTTCATCATCTGGATGATATTGAATAAGGCATTTAATAATATGATCTTTTGGCCAGCTTAATAAGTGGGAGCCAATTGAACTTCCTTTTTCAAATTGCAATGGATTGGATAAAGAAAGTTCGACGGGACGCCCTATCCACCAGCCTCTACCTGTTGCTAAGTTTAAAGCTTCTTGGCCAAATTGATCATCTGCCAAAATACCTATTTTTCCTTGAAGATTTAATTCAGATTCCGTTTCTATTACAGCGCTTACAAATAGTTTTTTTAATTCTGAAATTTTTACTTCTGGTTGATTTGCATTATGTGCAAGTTCCATAAATTGAATTCGATGATCAAATGCAAAGATAAAAAGTTCATCCCATTTTTGCTTGGCTATTGTAACACGGTGCAATCTATTTAATTCAACATCTAACGAAGGTTTTAAAATTTTATGATTTAAAAAGTAATTTATTTCCTTCCAAGTGGGCATAGCAGGAGCACAGGAATGACGACTTACTACTAAAGCACCACAAGCATTAGCAATATGACAACAAGTTTTTAAATCTTTGTTACGTAAAAAATTTGCCAAAAATCCAGATAAAAAAGCATCACCGGCACCTAAAACATTTAAAATATCTACTTTAACTCCTTCATAGATTTCGCATTCAGCAAATGAATTCGGAATTTTGTTTTCAAAAATAGTACAACCTTTTTCTCCTAGTTTTAATACAAATATTCCATTATTTATATTTCGAATTAATTTTAAACTTTCAAAAAGATTTTCATTTCCTCCTAGTATACAAAATTCTTCTTCTGTACCAACAATTAAATCAAATAAGGGGGCTATTGATTGTAAATGTTCTGTTACATTATTGTTAGCAATAAATCGAGTTTCTCCATCGCTTTTATTTGTCAAACCCCAAAGGACTGGTCGATAATCAATATCTAGTATTTTTAAAACATCATTTTTTTGAGCATAATCTAACGCTTTTAAAGAAGCTTTATAAACATTTTTTTGAGAGAAATGAGTTCCAGTTATAGCAAGTGAATGCGATGAAGCTATAAAATTTTCATCAATGTCATTTTCAGTTAAAGACATATCTGCACAATTTTCACGATAAAATAATAATGGAAAGGTATTTTTGTCTTTAATTCCAAGTAATGTTATAGCTGTTAAATGTTCTTTTGTTTTTTTTATTTGAGAGACATCGCAACCTTCTTTGGAAAGTGAATTTAATAAAAAGCTTCCCATTTGATCATCACCAACACAGGATAGCATTGCTGTTTTTAAGCCAAGGCGTGCTGTTCCAAAGGCGACATTTCCTGAAGATCCCCCAAGGTATTTCGCAAAACTACTAACTTCTTCAAGAGGGGCTCCAATTTGTTGAGAATATAAATCGACTGCAAGCCTTCCTAAGCAAATTAAATCAAATTTTCTATCTTTTTTTAAGTAACAATTTTTATCAAGCATGATTAATCCGTAAAATTGAAATAGTAAATAATTTTTTTTAATTTAAAATGTTTATTTAATGTTTGCGGTTAAATTTGCTATAAGCTGCATATCTAATTTTGCATCCTCAATTGTATTTCGAATGGGTTCTCCTAAGGTGACACTTGCCCAAAATCCTTGAAGCTCTCTAATAAAAGCCTCTTCATATCCTGAGCAATATTCTGTATTTTGTAATGATTCATTATTTGAAATAGATACACTTAATTTAGTAGGAAAATGATTTAAATAAGGTGAGGGGAATTCTAAATGATAAACAGAATCATCAAAGTATAAACTTATTCTTTCACGGTATTCTGCAAGTTTAGGTATTGAGACAAAAGACATTTGCCAGAGAGCATCACAATCTTTAATTCGAACACTTCCATTTGCACAAGTTCCATCAGCAAAAAAGGCGGCTCCAGTAACTTCAGATGTTTTTAAATTCATGGTTTCTAATAATCCATGGACAGCATTTATATCATGAACTAAACTTGATGAATATGGTCCTGTAAATCCTCTTAAGATATCTGAATTAATATTTTTTCCATTTGCTAAAATAACTTGCTGATAACGTAACTTTCTTGATTCAAGAATTAAATCAGCTGGAATATCATTTGCTAAAATCAATTCTCCTTGATGCTGATTAAATGGCCATGCTCCTGGATCTTGCACTTCCACACTAATTAATCTAAGTCCTAATCCATTTTTAGGAAGTAATTTTCTCAGTAATTCATAATTTGGATCAAAACGTTTCATATATCCAACTTGCACAACTTTTTTCGATTTATCGCGTGCTTTAATTAAATTATCTGCTTCAGTTATAGAGTAACAAAGAGGTTTTTCAGAAAAAACATGTAAACCACGATCCAAAGCAGCATGTGCAATTTCAGCATGATAGCTATCTGGAGAAGCAATTAAAACAGCATCTAATTGTTGTGAAAATAATTCGCCATAATCAGAAAATGTTTTGATCCCACGATCAGAAAAATAACTTCTTGCATTCTTTGATGGATCTGCAACACCAACAAGTTCAAATAATTTATTTAGTCGCAGTAAATTTGGAATATGCTCTATTTGTGAAATCAATCCAGCACCAACGACACAAATTTTTATTTTTTTCATTTGGATTCCTTATTTAATTTGCCACAATTAAACCAGCTTCTAATGCAAGTTTTTTTAAATTTTGATAACCCATTTTTGCATAAGTAAGAGGATGTGCTTTATTTGGATCTTGTTCCGCTTCTACTACAAGCCATCCCTGATAATTTTGAGCTGCCAGAACTGACAAAATATCAGCAAAATTGATAAATCCATCACCAGGTACTGTAAAAATGCCATCGTGAATAGATTCCATAAAACTTGTTTTATTTAAAATAATTTTTTCAAGTTTTGATTTTCTAATGTCTTTGCAGTGAACATGATTTATTCTTTTAGCATGTTTTATAACAATTTCTTTAGGGCTTCCTCCAGAAAATACACAATGACCAGTATCTAATAATAATCCAACAGAGGAACCTGTATTTTCTATTAATAAATCAATTTCTTTATCAGTTTCAATAATTGTTCCCATATGATGATGGAATGACATATTTAATCCAAAATCTTTTATTAGATTTGCTAATTTAGTAATTTTATTTCCATATATTTCCCATTCATTTGTTTTTAATTTAGGGCGTTCAGAGATGGGTTCAAATAACCAATCTTTTTGTCTATAGCTAACATCTGCATAGACAACTACATTTGCATTTAATTCTTTTAATAAATAAAGGTGAGGCATAATCGCATCAAATTCTGCTTCTACATTGCGTTCGGCAATATGACCGTCAAACCAACCAGAAACCAGTTCTAAATCAAATTCAGCTAAAATATTTTTTAATTCATTTGGTTTTCTTGGGAATTTACCACCAAGTTCTGTACCAGAAAATCCTGCTTTTTTCGTTTCTTCTAAACAAGTTGTAAGAGGTGTATGTCCACCTAATGTGGGATCATCATCATTACTCCAAGTAATTGGATTTATGCCAAGTCTTATTTTGCTCATATAGTTCCTTTTAATTCATTTATTAAAAGATTTAATGAAATTCTTTAATGTTACTTTGTGAATTTATTTTTTCTATTTCTAATTGAACCTTCTGTAATTCTTCACCACCAGCCATAACTTGCAAAACTTCTTCTTGAGAGATTTCTGTTTTTTTAAAAGTTCCTTGACTTGTTCCCCTATTTAATAAAGTAAATCGATCTCCAATTGTAAAAGCATGCTGAATATTATGAGTAATAAAAACTACTCCTAAATTTCTTGATCTTGCTTGAGCAATGTATTTAAGAACAAGAGAGGCTTGATGCACTCCTAAGGCAGAAGTTGGTTCATCTAAAATTAAAACGCGAGCACCAAAATGAACAGCTCTGGCAATAGCAACACACTGTCTTTCGCCACCTGATAAAGTACCAACAGATTGACTAGGATCTCGAATGTCAATTCCTATTTCAGATAAAGCCTGTAATGCGATTTGATTAGCTTTTAACATATCAATTCTTTGCAAAATTCCTCTGCCCTTAACAGGTTCTCTACCCATAAAAAAATTACGAGTAATGCTCATTAAAGGGGACATTGCTAAATCTTGAAAAACGGTTGCAATTCCTAAGTCAATAGCGTCTCTAGGGGAGGATAAAAGGATAGGTGTTCCATCAATAAATAATTTACCTCCTGTTGGTTGATGAACTCCGGATAATATTTTAATTAATGTAGATTTTCCTGCGCCATTATCACCAAGTAAACAATGAACTTCTCCTTTTTTTATATCAAAAGTAATATCAGTTAAAGCAACTATAGATCCGAATGTTTTATAAATATTTTTTAATTCAATAATAGACTGAAGCATTAAATGCACTCCTAATGAGATAAAAGAGCGCGACGACGAACATATGTATTAAATAAAACAGCAACTAGAATCATGATTCCTAAAAAAACTTTAAACCAATCATTGTCAATTCCTGTATAAAAAATTCCAATTTGAACTGTACCAAATATAAGAGCTCCTAACATTGCTCCAATAGTTGTGCCATAACCTCCTGTTAATAATGTTCCGCCAATGACAACAGCAATTATGGCTTCAAATTCTTTTTGCATTCCTCTTAAAGTGTCAGCTGAACCTGATTCTGTTACCTGAATTGTCGCAAAAAGAGTTGAAGCTAAGGCTGTTATAATGAATAAAATAATTTTTACTTTTTGGACTGGTATACCCATGTTTCTTGCTGCATTAATATCTCCACCAACGGCAAATATCCAATTTCCAAAACGTGTTTTTAATAATACCCATGATGCAATAATAGTTACAAAAATCCACCATAATAATGATATTGGAATACCTTCAATGACAGGAGATCCATCAGAATGAGTTGCTAATAAATGATTTTCAGAAAGCCAAATAAACAATGGTTTTCCAACATGGCCACTAAATAAAAATACGCTAAAACTTTCTTCCGCGCCTTCTGTTATGTAAGGTATTTGCGTGCTTCCCGTAAATGATCTCGCTAAACCAACGGAAAGTCCTCTTAAAATAAACATAGAAGCTAAGGTAACTATAAATGAAGGTAATCCTGTTTTAACGACAAGCCAACCATTGAAGCAACCAATTAAAATAGCAAGAGTAAAAGTGAGTGCTATTGAAATAGAAAGAGGGATTTGAAATTGATTAACACAAATCCCAATACAAATACTTGCAAATGCAATCATGGATCCCATGGATAGATCAAACTCTCCTGAAATCATTAATAAAGCAGCGGCTGCTGCAAGAATGCCAAGCTCGGCTGAAACTTGAAAAATATTAATCATTCCTTCAGCACTAAACATTCCACTAGAGCCAGCAAGTATAAAAAATATAAAATAAACAAATATGATTGATGAAGTAACTCCTAGCTCGGGTCTTCTGAGTAATTTAATTATCGATGAGGTTTTGTGAATACGTTTTGTATCACTTCCCAATCCTTTATTTATTAATTTTATTGAAGTTGATTTTGAACCCATTTAAAAACTCCGATAAGAAAATATTTTATTTACCACATTTTTGTTACTTTATTACCGTAATCCTTTTTTACTTAATTCAAGAATTTTTTCGGAATCTGTTTTAGTTATAAAATTGGGTCCAGTATAAATATTGCTAACGGGTAAGGTTCCATACATTGCATTCTGTGCCAGAAGGGTTACAGGAAGATAACCCATTAAATATTGCTGAGAATCAATTCCAAAAAGAATTTCATCTTTTGATATGGCATTTAATATTTCAGATGATAAATCAAATGTACCAAATATGTATTTATTTAAAATTTTTTTTTGTTTTAAAATTTTTAATATTGTTATTGCTGGAACGGGTCCTAAAGTAATTATTCCATTAATGTCTTTATGCGTATCTAAATAAACGGAAACTCTTTTACTTGTTTCTGTTGGGTCTAAATTCACCGAAACAATGGATACATTTTTCCCCAATCCTTTAGCAAAACCTTCACATCTTTCGTCTAAATTATGATTTCCAACTTCATGGTTAATGCAAATTGCTTTTTTAACTCCGGCTTGAGCCATTTTTATACCAGCTTGTTTTCCCGAATCAAAATTAGAAGAACCTCCTACAAAAAATTTGGCTCCTAATTTTTCACCTTCTTCTTTTCCTGCATCAATAGTTACGACGGGTATACCTGCTGCAACTGCAGATTTAATAGATTTACTTAATGCATTTGCATCAGGAATAGATACAACAAGTCCATCTACTTTTGCAGCAATAGCGGCATCAATCATTCTTGACATAGCTATCCCATCAAATTGATTTGGTGCTTGATAGCTAACATGAATCCCCAAATTTTTTCCTGCTGCATCGACCCCTTTTTTCACTGCTGTCCAGTAGGCATCAGAAGATTCTCCATGGGTAACAACAGCAATTTTAATATCTTTATTTTTTTTTGTTTCATTAGAATAAGAATTCATTGAAATAAAAAAAGTACTAATTATTAAGTTAGAAAATATTATTTTACTAGAAATATATTTTTTATGAAACATTTTTCCATCCTAGATAGAAGTTATTTAAATCCTATTTAGACAAGATATTCAATATTCAATGTTGAGTTTTTACTTAAAAAATCATTCAGTAGAACACTGATGTGATTTTTGAAATGGACTGTTAAAATTCATAATTAAATTCATACTTCATGGCCAAAAGATAATCAAGTATGTGAGGCATAGTTTTTTTAGTAATTGCGTTATTTTATAAACTAGAACAGAGTGGATTATAGAAATTTTCAGCTATGAATTGGAATATTGAATTTTTTTTAAATGAAAATAATTATTCTAGTTTTCGATCTAAAGTATAATTTTTTGTTTCAGAATAATTTTCAGTTGTTTTTCTATAAATAGGTTTATTATAATTATTATTTAAATTATTTTGATTATTGCTTTGTATAGAAGATTGATCCGTAATTACGGGAGTAATTTTCTCTTCTTTTTCGGTTATAATTAATATATTTGCCCGTTTTCCTAATTTCTCATTTTTTCCAACTGCAAGTAATTTTACATCCTGAGCTTTTATTTTTTGACTAACATAGGAGTATATTTTATCAAGACGTTCCTCAGTTAATTTTTTGTTAAATGGATAGGAACCTTTGTGATCGGCAGAAGAAATAATTTGTAAAAAAATAATTTTTTCATTTTTTGGAATTTGTTCTAAGCAAAGATCTATTTTAGGATGATTAATTGAAGATTTTCCGGAATCAAAATCAATATTACATTCAAATTTATTTTGCTTGTTACTATCGCTTGAAATCGCAAAGGTATATCCGGAAGACAAGATAGAGAACGGTATCAATGGAGCAATGATTTTTTTTAGATACATTGACGAGTCCTTTCTGGTGAATGAGAACAGCGTGATTAAGTCATAAAAGTTCTTTTAAGTCAAGATGTTGGTTATTATGTTATTTATTTCAATAATTTATAAATTTTAAAATATTACAATAAAATCATATAATTAAAATATATTGACAAAAATATCTAAATTAGATTATATTTTCTAATACTAGGAGTTTAGGTTATGATTCAACAGTATCTCAATATAGCAAAAGCATTAGAACAACTTTTTTATCCACAATTGGAAGTTGTGATTCATGATATTAAGCAAAAAAAAGTGGTATACATTGGCAATAACTTTTCCAATCGTGAATTAGGTGATGACTCAGTTTTAGATGACATTTCATTTGAAAAATCAAAAAAAATTATAGGACCCTATGAAAAAATTAATTATGATGGAAAAATTTTAAAATCAATTAGTATTGTTCTTGAAGAAAAAAATGAAAAAAAATATTTAATGTGCCTAAATTTTGATATTTCAGTTTTAAACCAATTATCAAATTTTATTGAAATATTTATTGGAAAATCCGAATATGATCGCTCAGCTTCTTTTATATTTAAAGATGATTGGAGAGAAAAAATAAATATTTATATAAATAATAATTTAAAAGAAAAAGGTAAAATCATTGATAATATCAATAAAGAAGAAAAAAAAGAACTTATTATTGACTTACAAAATAAAGGTGCTTTTAATGGAAAAAATTCAAAAGATTATGTTGCAAAAATATTAAAAATATCAAGAGCAACTGTTTATAATTATTTAAATGAAAAGGATGAATAAATTAAAATGAAGTTACCAATTTTTAAATTAGAAGATTATCTTTCAGAAAGAGAATTTTTTTGTGATATCATGTTTTCGGGTTCAGACATGGAATCTTTTTTAATGCAAGATATTATAAAGCTAGCGAATCCAGATGTTTTAAATATTTGGAATAATTTAAAATTGGAATATACTCTTCCTCTTGGAAATCCTTTATTATTAGAGGAATTAAATAAAAAGTATAAGCTAAATTCAGCTTTTGAGAATATTTGTACTTTTACAGGTGCAGAAGAAGCTATTTATGCTGCTTTAAATACAATTATTGATAAAAATGATCATGTTATTGTTTTAACACCTTGTTATCAATCTTTAAGAGATATTCCTAAACAACTTTGTGAAATAAGCGAATTAAAAATTAAATTTGAAAATGGAAAGTCTTTTTTTGATTTGTCAGAGGTTTCTTCTCTTATTAAATCAAATACAAAATTAATTATTATTAACTTCCCTCATAATCCAACTGGTGCTCTCATTTCAATAAATGAATTAAATAGTTTAATTGAATTATCAAGAAAACATGGTATTTATATATTCTCTGATGAAGTTTATAGAGGACTTGAGCATAATAAAGAAGATAAGCTTCCTTATGTCGCATCAATTTATGAAAAGGGAATTAGTTTAGGTGTAATGTCTAAATCCTATGGTATGCCTGGACTTCGTATTGGATGGCTTGCTATGCAGGATAAAAAAACTTTAAAAAATATTTCAAACATGAAGCATTATTTATCGATATGTAATAGTGCTCCTAGTGAAATTTTATCTTTAATTGCTCTACAAAATGAAGATGATATCAATTCAAGAAACTTAAATATTTTAAATAAAAATTTAATTCTTTTAAAACATTTTTTTCAAGAACACAAACGCATTTTTGAATGGTTTGAACCTAAGGGTGGCTGTATTGCATTTCCTAAATTAAAATTAGATCTTCCCATTTATGATTTTTGTGAAAAACTAAGATTAAAAGAAGGCGTTGTTTTATTACCTGGAAATATATTTGATAATAATGAAAATCATTTTAGAGTTGGCTATGGTCGTTTAAATATGTCAGAAGCACTAATAAGATTAAAAAGATTCCTTCATTCGGAAAATTTAGTATGAAAATAATTTCATTAGAAGAAATAAAAAACTGTTTCGATTTCAATAAAATCATTTTAGAAATTGAAAAATCTTTTATTGAGTATTCTAATAATAATATTGAATCTTTACCTATATCTCATTATCAATTTAATGATAAAAAAGCAGATATTCATATAAAATCAGGAATGATTAAATCAGATAATTATTTTTTTATTAAAATTGCATCTGGTTTTTATGATAATGCTTCTAAATATTCTATTTCCAACAGCCAAGGAGCTATTGTTGTTATAAATGCAAATACAGGTATACCTGAATTTATTTTAAATGATCAAGGTTACCTTACGGATATTAGAACCGCAATTGCTGGCGTGATTTGTGCAAAGTATTTAGCACCAAAAAATATAAATTCTGTTGGAATATTTGGCTATGGAATACAATCTTTTTTGCAGGCAAAATTTTTAAAAATCCAAATTCCACAGTTAAAAAATTTATATTTATATGGAAGAAATAAGTTTAAATTTGATAAAATAAAACAAAAATTTGATAATTTAGGTTATCAAGTACATATTTCAGATTCCGCCAATTTTGTAGCACAAAATTGTAATTTATTAGTGACCACAACTCCAGCATGTGAGCCCATTTTGTTTGGTGATTTTATTCTTCCAGGAACTCATATAACAGCTATTGGTGCTGATGATGGAATAAAACAAGAATTAGATATTTCTGTATTTAAAAAAGCATCACATGTTTTTGCAGATTCCATTGAGCAATGTCTAAAATATGGTGATTCTTCTCATGCTGAAAAAGCAAATGTAACTTTAAGAAACAAGATTACAGAAATAGGTAAATTAATTAAAACAACAAATCATTATGAAAGAAATGAATCTGATATTACAATTTCAGATTTAACTGGTTTAGCAGCTCAGGATATATTTATTTCAAAATATATTTTAGAAACATTAATTAAATAAAAATAAATATATTTACTATAAAAGTAAATATATTTATTTTTTAAGCAGTCAAAGAATTATTTGAATAATCCCTTGATAAATTTTCCAACAAAACTAATTGTGTCTATGATACCTTTTCCAATTTCAACTGCTACTTGGCCAGCAGCTTCAAATCCTGCGACAATTTTTTCTCCAACATCATTTGTTGCTTTTACTTTTTGATCTGTTTGTTTAACAATATCAATAATATTTTTAACAGTAGAGACGATTGGTGTGCTTGGTTTTGCTGGTTCAGGTTTTACAGGATCTGGTTTTACAGGATCTGGTTTTACAGGATCTGGTTTTACAGGATCTGGTTTTACAGGATCCGGTTTTGTAGGATCCGGCTTTGTAGGATCTGGTTTTGTAGGATCTGGTTTTGTAGGATCTGGTTTTGTAGGATCTGGGAAACATAATTTTAATTGATCTGTTTCAGCAGCTGTTTCTTTAGCAATAAATTTTGTACTGACAGAACTACTTGCCGTTGTCGTTGCGCTAGCACTTGCTGAAGCTGATGCCGTTGTAGAAGATGCGGATTGTTCGGAAGCAGTTGTGCTGCTTTGCTCAGTCGACTTTTCAAGGTACTTGCTAGAGTTTGATTCAGAGTAATTATAAGTCTCTAAAACTTTTTGTTTATCTTCGGAAAGTCTTTGGAATGAGCCTGAATTCAATGGGTTGATTGAAAATTCTTCCGCTTTTGGTTTTTCTTCGGGTTTACTTCCTAAAGTACAGGATTGAGCTGTTGTTTCTGTTACCTTAATAACCGTTTTTAATTCTTTTCCATCCTTATCTATTTCTCTCCAAACACCTAAATAAGAAGCTTTTTGTTGAGGAGGGGTTGGAGTTGCTGAAGCGGCAGCTGGATTTGTATCAGCTGATTGTGGTTGGCTATTTGATGAATTGGTTTTACCACAAGAAGCGGCTAAAAAGCTTATTAAAGTACCAGTTGCCACTAACTTAACAAGACGATTTTGTAAATACATATACAACTCTCCTATGAGGTTTATGAAAAATTACTATGTAATTTTTATGCTTTTAGATGGCATTCGCTGCCGAATATTCTTTGAACTTTTTTTATATCATGAGGAAAAATTTTAAAAAAGGTAAATATAAAAGTGCCTTTCTTTCTTAATTTTATCTTAACCAATATGTAATATCGATTGTTTTGATATAATTCAGAATGAAATTATGAAAGGCTAATTTTTTGTATATATAATAATTCATCTTATAAATTTAAAAAATAAATACATATATTATTATAAAACATTTATTAATTTATAATAATATATGTATTTTGTTAATAAGTTACATGGTTTATTGATTGTTTTATTTAATTATGTAATTAAAAATAAGTTCAATTTTGTTTTCTTTGAAATTCATGTAGGGGGTTGTATTTTATGCTTAAAAAAAAATTCATATATATTTTAGCCGTTTTGGCTTTTATTTCTTGTGGAAAAAAAGACAATAATAGCAACGCTAATAAAAATAATAATATAAAAACGAAAGAAAAAAATACTTCTTTATTTGCTATTTGGGAAAAGGAAAAAGAGGATATTCAATATAAATTAGATTTATCTTCTGTTTCTTTAAATAAAGATTCATCTGTAAAGTATTTTTATACAGATAAAAAGAATAACTTTACTTTTAAGTGTTCTGGTGAAATGAAATTTGTAGGTACTCAATTTTCAGGAAAAATAGAAGATCCCAGTTTTAAATTTTCTTATGATAATGAATCAAGCGATGTATTTAAAATTAAAGAAAGAAATAAAGCGTATTTTTTTTGTTTTGGAGTAAAAAGTTTATTTAAAAACACATATTATCATTTTGAAAATGGTCAATTATCATTCTGTGATAGTGAAAGTAAATGCTTAGAATATAAATAAAAAAAACTCTCAAATCAAAAAATGAATTGAGAGTATATTATCTAAAAAATAAAAAATTATTTTTTATCAGCTTCAGCCGTTTTTGCAGGAGCTGGTGTTGTTGCGGGAGCTGGTTTTGCAATAGAAACAAGATTCACTTTAAATACTAAAGTTGAGTTTGGACCGATTGCAGGTGAAGGAGCTTGCGCGCCATAAGCAAGGTTAGCAGGGATATAAAGCATCCAAGTAGAACCTTCTGGCATAAGTTGTAGAGCTTCAGTCCAGCCTTTAATTACACCATTTACTGGGAAAGAAACTGGCTGTCCACGTTGGTAAGAGCTATCAAATACTTTACCGTTAATGAGTGTGCCTTCGTAATTTACTGTAACTGTATCTGTTGCTTTAGGTTTTGGACCTTTGCCTTCAGTTACGATTTTGTATTGAAGACCGCTTGGTAATGTAACAATTCCTTTTTCCGCTTTTTTCGCTTTTAAGTAAGCTTCGCCTTCTTTTAAGTTTTTATCGCCACGGATTTTTTGTTGCTCAGTCATATATTTTTGCATAAACGCTTGAGAGTCTTGTTGACTAATTTCAGACTCTTTTCCATTTAAACCATCTTCAATTGCTTTTAAAAGTACTGTTTTATTTACTTTAAATTCGCCGCCCTTGAGACTAGAAGAGATTTCATGTCCAATGATGTAACTTGCTTTGTCTTCATCGTTTTTAAAAGTCATAGAACCCTTCTTGCTTGTTGTGGCAGAAGGTGTGTCTTTTTTAGCTGCAGCAGGTTCCGCAGCGCTTGCAGAGATAGCGAGCAATGGTGAACATGCAAGAGCTGCAATGAGTGCCCATTTTTTTGTTGAAGCAAAGTTCATAACAGAGTTCCTTCTAGTGATTAGAAATATAGCATTCGTCAACAAAACGAATGGTCGCACAACTGTATTACTGTTATATATAAGTGTCAAGCACTAGGAAGACTCTATTTTTTATTATACATCTAAATTGTATGTTAAAAGTACGAGGTTTAAAAATGACAAATTCAAAAGAATATCCTTATGCAGCAAGCGTTTATATTGGGAGGTTCCAGCCTTTTCATAATGGGCATTTAAACAGCATTAAATCTGCATTACAAAAATCGCATCGACTTATCCTTGTATTAGGTGGAGCTTATCTATCTCCATCAATAAGAGGGCCATGGAGTATCGAAGAGCGAATTCAAATGATTAAGACTTGTTTAACAAAACAACAATTAAATAGAATTGATTTTGTGTATGTCAGAGATAGATTATACTGTGAACAATTATGGATCCAAAATGTAAAAGGCGAAGTTGCAAAATTAATTGATACAAATCTTCCCATTGCGATAATTGGTCATGAAAAAGATTCTTCTTCTTATTATTTAAAAGTATTTCCGCAATGGTTTTTTTTGGAAACGGGAAACTTTAAAGGAATAAATGCAACAGATATTAGAAAAGCTTATTTTTTATCAGAAAATTTAAAATCAGCCTATGATAAAACCCCTAAACCTATATCAAACTGGCTTAAGAATTATCGGAAAAAAAATGCTTTTAAAATAATAAAAGAAAAATACAACTATATTCAAAAAATGTTATCAAATACTAAATTAAATATGAATAATGATGTTTTTAATGTTTTTATAATTTGTAATAATTATGTATTATTGTTGAAAAGTAAACAAACATTAAGAAAACATTTATTTTCTATGCCAGAAATTGAAGAGTTAAATCAAAATGATCCTAAAAATAGTATATTAAGTGAAATTATTTTTAAAAATTCCAGTATTAAATTAAATTTTGAATTATTGAATCATCGTATTTTTGATTATTCTGGGCGATATCCAATTGGAGTTCAAAAATCAAATACATTTTATTTTAAATTAAATCATGAAAATTTACCAGTCGTGTTACCTGGAAAAAATTCTGAGCATGTTGAATGGATATTATTAGATGATATTCATTTATTAGAAAATCAAATATATTCAGATCATTTTCAAATTATGAGTTGGTTTTTAAATACTACTTCTTCATAAATGCGGAGTGTTTTGTCATTAAAGACATCCATTCTGATAGTTTTGAAATATCAAAAAGATCTTCATTAATATCTGCATTTTCTATTGCGTTTTCTAAGTTTTGTTTTTTTGACAAGCCATGCATAATAGAAATAAAATCTTCTGGGATTAAAATAGTTTCTAAACTCCATTCACAACTCTTAAAAATTAAAATAGATTCATTTGTATTTTTTATAGAGCTTAATTCTTCAATTCTTTTTTCTTCTAATATTTCTTCTGTTGTACTTTTTAATTCTGATAATTCGGAAAGATTTTTTGCAGAGCAATACATTTGAAAAATAGGCCACTGTGATTGCAAAAATATATGTTCCTCTTGCAGAAAAATTTCATTTGGCTGAGGAACAGTTGTTGAATTTTTTATGAGTAAAGACTCTTTTGGATTTGGGGCAGCTAAAATATCAGAAATATTTATGCAAAGTTTTATAAAATCGGGAACAAATGGGCATTCTTGAATTTCATCTAATTTTTCAAGAAAGTATGGAAACTCCCGAATAGATTCTTCCATGTGGCTTGGTGTTGGGTTTTGATAAAAGTATTCTATTAGAAAACTTTTAATTAAGTCTTTGCCAAATAGTAAACTTGCTAATTTAAATATAGTTTCTGAAAAAACAGATGAAATTCTGCTATAATAAGAAACCCGATACGCTTCAAGTCTATGAGCCGTTTTTTTCTCAAAAATATCCATTTCTTTTTTTTCAAGAATTTCGTGAATATTTATATTTGGATTAGATGTTATGGTTTCTAAAAAAAAGTTTTGAATTTTTTTAAGATCATTTATTGTCATGATATTCTATTTCCATAATTAATTTCATAAATAATTTCATGAAAAGGAGCAATATCATCATCTCTTTCTATAATAACAGGGCGACTTCCAATATTTTTTAATGCCCATTTCATAAGATCCCAAACAGGATCGCATACTAATGAATCGTGCGTATCAAATAAATAATCATCCATTTTTGAATGGCCAGCAATGTGGTATTGATTTACGTAGTCTGGATTTATTTTTTCAATTTCTTTCTTATGATCATAGCCATGATTAAATGCGGAAACGTAAATATTATTAACATCTAATAAAACGCCACATCCTGTTCTCTTACATATCTCGTTTATAAATTCAATTTCTGAATATGTACTTTCATTATATGAAATATAAGAAGAAATATTTTCTATAGAAAATTGTCTTTTTAGAATATCTTGAATAATATTTACATTTTCACAAAGTAAATTTAAAGAAACAGATGTAAATGGAATTGGTAAAAGATCAAAACTATTATGAGTCGGATTCGCAGAAAAACAAAGATGATCAGAAACGACTTTAGGTTGAATAGAATCACATAGATTTTTTAATAAATAACAATATTCTTTATTTAAGCCGAAAGCAGAAGCTAAATTTAAACCAACTCCGTGAACAACAGTACTTGTTCTTTCTGTAATACGACGCATATGGTATAAACCAGGTCCTCCTTTTAAATACATATAATTATCTGCCATAATTTCTAAAGTTGGGAGCTCTTTTATTTCATGCCAAAAAGAATAATGGGCTGCACGAAGGCCAGCCCCAAATATTCCTATTTTTTCAATACTTAATGTTTCATCAGAGTTACTTTGAGGAAAAGACACATTAATTAACCTTTATCGACTATTTTTTTCCCATTTGAGTCTTTTTTTATTAAAAACCCACCTTCAATTTTATGACAAGAACCTTTAGCAACATAGACCCAAGCAAGATGCCCCTTTTTATCTGATCCAGGGACATTGCCGGCGCATTCAAAAGTTGTACTTTTTTTGTATTTATTTTTGAATGCAGCGTTAGCTGCGGCAATTTCTTCTTTATCAATAGAGCATCCATTTTGTTCTTTTTTTTGAATTCCATAACATTTTTCAACTTCTTGGGTAACAATTGTTTCAGCTGGAGAATCTGCCTTTGCACTTAAAAAAATACCATTTAATGCAGCGGCTAATATAATTTCTCTTTTTTTCATAACTGCCCCCAAAAGTTAAAAATTGAAATTTAAAATTAAAGTTTTTCTATTTTGCCTTCTTTATCCATTAAAAACCCGCCAAGTTTTTTACAATCTTCTTTTGTTTTTACTTTTGTCCAATTTAAATTTCCGCCTTTTCCAGCGCATTTAGCTTCAGCACCGCATTTATGAGCAGTTGCTTTTGCATATTTGTCACCAAATTCTTTTTTCGCAGCTTCTACATGTTTTGCATCTACAGCGCATTGTGCTTTATCTTTACCCGCAGATTTCCCACCGCAGCTATTAACTCCCCAGCAATTCACTTCTGCAGCACTTGCAGCAGAAACTATACCAACAGAAAGACCAGCAACAGCAGCGCATACTAATAGCTTATTCTTACTTGACATATACATTCCTCCTTTAGGAAATAAAATAAATTAGGACATTATCATAACAGATTTATTTAACAGAACGTGAACCTTCGCAAGAAATATTTATCGTAACAGTATCTCCTACAACGGGACCCGCTTCAACAATATTTTGGAAATTGACTCCAAAATCTTTTCTATTTATTTCTGTTGTTGCCTTAAAGGCTTGCATTACTTTATCTTTTGATTTGATTTGTCCTTTATGAGTTACTTTAAAAGTAGCTTGTTTTGTAACTCCACGTATTGTTAAGTCACCAACTAATTCAAAAGAATTGTCACCTGTTTTTTTAGCTGACGTTGATTTAAATGACATAGTAGGGAATTTTTTGACATCGAAAAAATCGGCACTTTTAAGATGGTCATCACGTTTTTTTACAGATGTATCCACTGATGCTGCTTCAGCTGTTGCTTCAATTTGAGTTTGAGATAGATCTTCTGGATTAAATTTAAATGTTCCTTTAAATTTTTTGAACTCTCCTGTTACTGTACTAATAACAAGATGCGCTACTTCAAAAGAAACTTTTGAATGATCTTGATCTATAACATAGTTTTGTAGACTTTCTGCAGCCGCTACAATAGTACCTTGTTTTTGAGAATCAGGACTTTTTGTTTCTGCAAGCGCATAAAAAGGAAAAGCTAAGAGTGTTGAAAACAAGTATACCTTTGTAACTTTATTAGCGATCATTAACATCTCCTTAGTAAAAAATTCATTAGTATGCAAAGTATCAAAATAGATTTCAAAAATAAACATGTCAAATTTTATTTCTATTTTTCTGTTTAGTTTAAATTAACAGAATCTTTTGCCCTATCTAAAAAAACTTTTAAAGATGGATATCTTTCTCTTGCTTTTAAAGCCCAATATAGTTGTTTTCGAGGTTGTTCATGTCTTATTAATATATGAAGTAATAATTCTTCGTCCGCAGATATATTTTTTTTCTCTTTTTGAATTTTTTTTAATTCAAATGATGCAAGGTTTCTTATTTTTTCATCAAACACTTCGTGTTTTTTTCTAAAAGCATTAAGATCATCAACTTCAGAAGTTTCTTCTCTATATTTGTTCATATAATGAAACCAAGCACCGACCAACATAGATAGAGAAGGAATTTCTTTTGAAAAAAATTGAATGAGTGAAATAATTTGATCTGTTGGATGATTTTCTAATAATAGCTTAGCAAAATTTGTTTCTTTATTTAAATCTATTTTTTCTTTGTGGTATTTTCCGAAAATATCTAAAATTTTATTTACATCTTCATCTAAAATTTTATTATTTTCATTCATTTTTTTATTTTTTGATTCCATTTTTTTTGGGAAAATAAGCGCTTCTTCACTTGATAGGGAAACTTTTACAGGACGAACCTTAGAATTTATTTTCTTTTGTGGAATAAGAGAATGTAGATTTTTAGCATCCCCAAGAATTCTTTTATTAGGTTCGGGAGTACTTCTTAGATTTTTCCATTTTTCGGGATCGAGATTCATTTTTAGAACTAAAGTTTTTTCATGTTTTTTTGTTACGCTTAGAATGTTACTTTCTGACAACTCTTCAACCGCTAATTTTACTTGTCTTTCGGGAACTCCTAGTAATATAGAAAGTTCAACTGTGCTTGATACAATTTCATCAATTCCAGCTGCATAACAATTTAAGATATAAAATACGAGCGAGTAACTGCAGGAGCCTAATCTTGCAACGGCAAGTACTTTAAATCCGCCTCTTTCCCAAAAGTTTCTTAAATTCACAGCAATCCTCCAAAATCAAATTTCTTCCATATTAAATACTAACGTAAATTATCCGAAAGGTAAGGCAAACCCCATTTTAATGAGGTATTTGAAATGATACAAAGATTTTTAACCATTGCAGATATACCAGAATTAAGACCAGATCCTATACAAGCAGACAAAACGATACCAGAACTTGAAGTTTTTATTCCTGTTGATGTTTATTGGATAATTCAAGATATTATTAAAAATATGAGATATGCACGAACCGTCGATTTATCTATTGATAAGTATTGGCGAGACTTCAATCGTTTAATCTATCCTTGTCTTATTTTTGAAAAGGATAGAATGTGGTTTCGAAGAAATGTTGGATAAGCTTTTTTATTCTAACAAAAATACAAATCCACCTTGGAGTAATAATCCGGTAGAAGATAATGCTTGGCTAGGATTGACATTATAAGAAGCAGAAACTCTAAATAAAATATCTGTTAATAAAATACCTAATTCACCAGGATAAACATCAAATATGGGAACTAAACTAATATCTAAATTTCCACCAAATTCAAAAATAGGACTAAATTGAGTTATTCCTAATGGCTTGTTTGTTGTATTATTTGATGCATCTGTTGATGCGTCTTCTCTAAAACGGGTACCACCTACACCGACAAATATTCCTGGTTGAATATAAGACCAACTTGGATTCCGGTACCTTATTCCTAATAAGGCTTCGGCAGTTAATGCATAAAATTTTCTTGTGTAGGTTTGCTGTGTGCCAAGCATTATTGTGCTGCTTGTGCTTGTATTGAATAAATAGCGTCCTAAAATTCCTGTAGATAAGCCAAAATTTCCGAACCAAAATAAATAATTTGAGCCTATTTCAAAATGTCCGGTTGGTTGAGAATTATAGTATTTATCATAATAAACTTTATCGTCAGTAGGAATTAAAATACCACCTGATAAAAATAGATCATAATTTGGTTGTTTATCTTTATTTGAAACCGCATTTGATTTATATGTTTCTTTATCTTTTTTGGGTTTATCAATAGATGGAGGCATAATATTTTTATTTATGACATCTTTTTTAGCTGGGTCTTCTTCTTTAGAATTGTCACTTGTGTTACTTAAGTTTTCTTTTTTAGCAGGTTCTTCTAATTTAACTGACTCATCAGTTTTAGTTTTATCGCTTGAATTACTTAAATTCTCTTGCTTAGCAGGTTCTTCTAATTTAGTAGGTTCTTCAGTTTTAGCTTTATCGTTTGTGTTACTTAAATTCTCTTGTTTAGTTGGTTCTTCTGTTTTTATATTTGGGTTTTCTTTTATCTCGTTTTGCAAAGGAGACTCCGGAATTTCTTGTGCAGAAGCTTCTTGATTCCAAATAGAACCTGCCTTTTGTAATAGAGATTCTAAGAATTCACCTGATTTTTTTGCATATCCTGATAGTCGATAAAGTGCTTTACCAGAATATTCAAAAAACAAATTAAACGCAGGTTTTAATTTTGGATTTTCATCTAGCCAATTTGCCCAAACCTGAGCATGTTTATAATAAAATGGAGTAATTCCCATAGGAGTAAGATAAGTATCTCTTAATATACGCCAATAAAAAACAGAATCACTGTTAATATCACCAGAAGCTGCTGTTACAACAAAACAATCTTTTGTTTTTGGAAGATTAGGGGATTTATCTGTGCTTGCTAAGGGAAGGCTTATTCCTGTAACGTAACTAATATTAGAATGAGCAAGGCTGTAATTCGGACTTAGTGTTTTTGAACTTGAGTCATAAGCGTTATTAAGAGCCCAAGCCATAACTCCGTAAATCGCTCCATTGCTGATATTGCCTTTACTCCAAGAGCTTTGTGAACCAGGAACATAAACAACATTGTAACAACCTGAAGGTGTTCCATTACTATCACTTGAAATTTGTGAAGGATTGGTAATACCGGGAGTATAGGGAATTGCTGCTAAATCTCCTGTTAATGAAATTGAATTTGTTGCAAAAAGACTTGAAGGGGCAACGGATGAACAACCGATTGCACTTGATGATCCTCCAGACATAAAACTGGATTGATAAGGTGTGTAGGTGCAAGTATAAGGTGTGGTAGAAGCCGTTTTTAAAGAAACAGAATTCATAGCAAACTGCCAATTTCCAGGACTGGCGCCACAACCTGTCGATTTTCCATTAGCGTCTTTATCAAGCCAATAAACAATAACGTAACCAGATAAAGTGTTTGGATTGGCTGTAGCTGTTAATGTTCCTGCTGTAGCTTGCTCAACGGCATTTAAACTCGAAGGCGCAGATAACGTAACAACAAAAGCGCTGTCTTGAGCTTTTACAGAAATGCTTGGAGCATTTACCATTGCACCTGTGTCTGCCTGCCAATAAAAGCTTGTGCCCCCAGGAGTTGAGATTCCATTATAAAATGGCGTAAATTGTATGCCGCCATTTGAAATGGCGCCAATGATATCGTTTGGTAAAATATTATTTGCTTTGGTAAAATCAATTGTAACTTTAATCGAGCCTTTATAAGTAGAAGTATTAAATCCTCCTACATCAGAGGTTACTGTTACCCCATTTGAAAAAGTAGCTGCTTGATAGTACTTAAGATAATTCCCAGTTGTTGCTCCAATGGCAACACCCCATTGTGTTGGGTCATGTTTAAACGTAATTCCACTTGGAATGCTTATCGATATTGGATAAGTTAGAACTAATTTGCCTATTGAACCTGCTGTTTGGTATTGTGAGGGAGGTGCAAAAGTTGAAGTAGTGCTATTAGGAGCATAAATTTCAATCGTTGCTGCCGATGGCGTACAATCCGAACACGGTGCTAAACTTTGAGCATACGTAAAACTCGTAAATAAACAGACAACTGCTATATATATCAATGAAAATATATTTTTCATTTTATTTCTTTCAAAAATTATTTTGCTAAAATTGATTGAATTGTACCATTTAATGCGCAAGTATTTATGACTTGAATTGCATTTAATGCAGCGCCTTTGCGAAGATTATCCGAAACAATCCAAAGAGAAATTCCGTTATCAAACACATCTGTTTTACGAATTCGGCTTACAAAAACTTCGTCTTTTCCATGAGCTTCGCGAGGAGTCACAAACATGCCAAAATGATTTAAATCTTCATTTAACATTGATTTTTCATCGATTACACAAATTCCTGGAAAATGGGAAAGCTCTTCTTTAATTTGTGATGCTGTTACTTTTGAAGAGAATTCTAAAGTAACAGATTCGCCGTGGCCTACAAATGTTGGAACTCGAACGCTGGTTGCTGCAACAGGTAAATTAGGAGAAGCAAGAATTTTTCTTGTCTCAGCTATGATTTTAGATTCTTCATCGGTATCCCCGTTTTCTAAAATACCAGCTACATAAGGCATTACATTAAATGCAATAGACTTTGGGAAGAGTTCCGATTTACCGCATGTTAGATCATGATTGACAAAAAAGTTTTTAGATTCATCGGTTAAAATGTCAATTGCTGGTTTTCCAGCTCCTGATACACTTTGATAAGTCGAAACAATAACTCGTTTTAATCCAAATTTTTCTTGTAAAGGCTTTAAAGCCATAACAAGTGGAATGGTACAGCAGTTTGGACTTGCGACTACTGGAAATTTTGAAAGATTTTCTGGGCTTAATAAATTTCCGTTTACTTCTGGAACAACTAATGGAACAGAAGGGTGCGCTCTAAAAGCAGACGATTTATCAATACAAAGAATGCCTTTTTCTGCTAATTTAGGAATATATTCACTTGAAATAGCGGCATCTGTTGCAAATAAAAGTGCGTTGCATTCTAGCATTGAAGAAAGCGATGGTTCTTCTATTGTTACTTTATTATTTTTAAAAGAAATTGTTTTTCCCGCTGAAGCACGAGAAGCATATAATTTTAATTTTTTAACTTTAAATCCAGAAAAATCATCGGTAAGAATATCTAATGCGGTTTGTCCCACAACTCCTGTTGCACCCACAATTCCAATTGTTAACTCTAGCATAATGAAAACCTCAACTTGAAAATATTACTCCGAATTATTTCCTGCCTCAAATAGTTCCTCTTCCTCTTCTGCTTTATCTTTTCTTGTGAAAATCCATAAAACAGGGCCATGAAAACAGTATATTATTAAAAACAGAGCTAAGGAAACAACAAATTGTAAAATAAATATAATGGCGCATATAATTAAGACGGCAGATAAAACACGAAATGGTCTTTTTCTTGGTAACCGCATAGATTTATGACTTAAATATTCAAAAGTAGATACCATTCCGAGAGCAAGTAAAAACATAATAATTAATAAAGTAATATTTCTTACTTCAGGAATTGTAAGGGTCTGTGCAAGTAGAACTTCCCATTTAGAATGATCGGCAAGAGTCCAAGAAGCAAGCTCGTTTTGTGCCATAATAAATACGGCTAAAGGAGCAGCGGCCATTGGAATTGGAAGACCTGTAAAATTACCACTTGTTTTGCCCATTTCACTTTGCACATTAAAGCGTGCTAAACGCAAAGCACCACACGCTGCAAAAATAAAGGCAACACAAAATCCAAGTCTAAAAAAATCATTTAGTGCGTAGTTATAAATGACAATGGCTGGGGCAATTCCAAATGAAACGAGATCACATAATGAGTCTAATTGGACTCCAAAAGAGCTTTGAGTATGCGTTAAGCGCGCTACGCTACCATCTAGACCATCACATAATCCAGCAGCCAAAATAGCATACGCAGCAAAAACAAATTCTTGCATGTTGCCATTCATCCTACCATCTATTGAATATTTTATGGCAAGTAAACCAAAAAATAGAGAGGCAGAAGTGATTAAGTTAGGTAACAAATAAATACTAGATTTAACTTTACGCTTTTTATCTATAAGGTGAGATACATTATTTTCTTTATTATTTAAATTTTCGTGTAGTTCTGGATTCATAAATTGTTTCCTTCTCTTAATTTTAAGACAGGACCTGGCTCTTTTCCGTATTCGGGAGAGAGTGATTCAACATAATTCCGTTTGTCTTCCCATGCTTTTTTAAGACTAAAATATAGATCAAAAAAGGTGATAAACCCTGTTGATTCATCATCTAAATCAAAATCACCTAATTGTTGTTTACATTCAAATTCACAATGATTTATTTTACAAATGTCTAATAATTCATTTGTTAAATATGTAGAGACAGGTAATAAATTTAATTGATTTGCCCCTGTTTTAAGCCCATTTACAAAAGCACATCCTAATCTTAAGCCTGTAAAAGAGCCAGGGCCTACTCCAACAATAATTGTTTTTATATCTTGAGAAGTTAAAGAAACAATTTCAAGTGATCTCTGATAGACTGTAAATAAATTTTCTGCCGTTTTTCCAATGACTCTAGAAAATAAAGTTTTTTCTTTTAAAAAATATTCTATATTGGAGTCAATTAAATTTATTTTTGAATTTAATATATTCGTAAAACCAGATTTGTTTTGTATTAAAGATTTTAATTCTGAATTATTTTTACAAATTATTATACCAACACCTCGTCTATGGGTAAGAATAAGTGCAAATGGAAACTGTAACTGGTCTGTGAACACAAACTGTTCCTTTAAATTAAAAACGAATTAATCTTAATATATCATTGTAAAAAACAATAATAAAAAGACCTAATATAATAAATATTCCAATTCGTTGGACTGTTATCTGAACAGACTTTGGCAATGGTTTTCCAAAAGCAGCTTCAACAGCATTTAGAAATAAATAACCGCCATCAAGTGCAGGTAATGGAAGTAAATTCATCATTCCAATATTAGTACTTATAAAAGCCATAGTCATTAGAAAAATAATGAAACCGCCTTTTGCTGCTTCACCTGCCACATTTGCAATTGCAATTGGGCCACCTAAATTAGATAAAGGGATTGATCCTGTAAATAACATTTTAATTGCATTATATGTCAAATAGAGTTGATTTAAAACAGCATTATATCCTTTTTGTACTGCTTCAGAAAATGAAATTGCTTTTGAAATTTCATTTGGCATTGTAACACTTTGTGACATAAACTGGATTGGGAAATCCATAAAGACTTGAGCACGGTTTAAATGATCAAATCCGTTTCTTAATGGAATGGAGCATTTTAAATTTTCTAAATTTCCATTTTTATTAAAAACTTGCATTTGAACATTCAATTTATCTGTTTTATTTTGATTTAATTGCAATGACTTTGGAGCGGTATCGAGCCATGAATATATTTGCAATATAGAAAAAATACGACCAACACCCTCAATAGAATAAATAGTATCACCCGTTTTTAGTCCACAATTTTTCCATGCTTCTATCGCGGGAATGAGTTTGTCATTGTTAGGCACTGCTTGATAATTTGAAATTGTTTGATCTGAAGAAATAAGATCTTTTGACCAATCTATTTTTTGATTTGATTTATTTATTAAATAATTTTCAGACCATTTTTTTATATTAGGGTCATTTAAAGAAACATGAATTGTTTCTTTTTTATTTAATCTTAAGAACTCAATTTCAAATTTTTCATTTACTATTTTATTAAGATGAATTTTTTCGGCAAGAGAATAATCCGATTGAGATTGTGTAATT
Source organism: Silvanigrella paludirubra (assembly GCF_009208775.1). Classification (NCBI taxonomy): domain Bacteria; kingdom Pseudomonadati; phylum Bdellovibrionota; class Oligoflexia; order Silvanigrellales; family Silvanigrellaceae; genus Silvanigrella; species Silvanigrella paludirubra. Next base: position 57,666 of record NZ_WFLM01000001.1, read on the forward strand.
GACTCTAATTTCTGAGTTATTTCATAAAAAAATTGAATATTTTTATCTTGAATTCTAGTGATTTGATCGCCATTTTGTAACCCGATAGCTTGAAAAAAACTATTTTTACTAATGTGAACATGGGAAGAATTAAAAAGGGCTGATATTCCAATTCGACCAGAAGATTGTTTGTTACCTAATGCTGTTTCAATTTCTTCTTTAGAAGGAGTGATTTTTAGCTCTTTTTTTAATCCATTGCTTTCAATTTGAAGTGATAAATTTTTTTCAGGTGAAGAATTAATTTTAGCAGATAGATCAGACCAATTTTCAATTTTTTTATTATCAATAGCTAAAATTTTATCACCAGTTTTTAAACCAGACTTTTCTGCAACAGAATTAGGTAAAACATAGATTGTTGCTGGTTTAAAAGGAAGACCATGAAAGTAGATAAACGTCATTACAATAAAACTTAATACAAAATTAGCAAAAGGTCCTGCGAAAGAGACGATAGCTCTTTTATGAACTTTTGCATGTAAAAAAGATTTTTCTCTTTTTTCTAAAGGAACTATTTGTTCAATGTCGGAACCATAAAATCGAACATATCCACCTAGTGGAAGCCAATTAATTCGATAATCTGTGTTTCCCTTACGTATAGAAAATGCTTTTGGTCCAAATCCAATACTAAATTCTTCCACTTCAATTCCAAAGGCTTTACCTGCTATAAAATGACCTAATTCATGGACAAAAACAACAACGCCTATTAAAATAATAAATGCAATAATTGTATTAGAAAAAATAGATTGAAGAATTTCCATTCTTGTTACTTTACCTCTTTAAATAAATAGCGGATTCATTTTGTTTTAATGATACTTGCTCTGGAGTCATTCCAAAACGTCTTTCTCTTAACGAGTATTGTTTTAATAATTCAATCAACTTTTCTGTATCAAAATCAGGCCACAATACTTCATTGAAAAAAAGCTCAGCATAAGCAAGTTGCCAAAGTAAAAAATTGCTAACACGATATTCTCCACTAGTTCTGATAAACATATCTAGAGGAGGGAGTCCTTGAGTATCTAAACAACTTTCGAAAATTTGCTCATCAATGTCATCAGGATAAATTAGATTCTCTTTTACTTTTTCAACAATTTTTCTTACTGCTCTTAGAATTTCACCATGAGAACCATAACTTAAAGCAACACATAGATGCATCCCTGTATTATGATAAGTGTCTTTTTCAAGTGCTGAGATTAATTCTATGATATCTGAAGAAAGTTTTCTACGATCTCCGATAACCCTAAATCTAACATTATTTTCGGTAATTCTTTTATGCTCTTTTCGGATGTACCATCTTAATAAGCCCATTATACCGCCTACCTCTTCTTCTGGACGGCGCCAGTTTTCATCAGAAAAAGCAAACAAGGTTAGTGCTTCAATGCCAATATTTCCACAAAACTCAGTTATTTCTTGGACGCGTTCCACACCTTTGCGATGTCCTGCAATTCTTGGTAAGTGTTTTTTTGAAGCCCATCTTCCATTTCCATCCATAACTATTCCTATGTGACGGGGTAGTTTCAGAGGATTAAGTTTCGATTTATCACAATATATATTCATAGTTTTGCCTGTATTATAACTGCCTTGATAAATAAATACACATTTCTTAATTACCGAGCTTGAAGGCTAGATAATTATCCTAATTACAATTGTGCAATCTGGCACAACTAAAGACTTAAGATCAAGCTTCCTTATGAGTTGATTTAGAATTGACAGCACTTATCTATCGCATTACCTTAGCATGCTCTGTTGAGAACTTTAAATGCCTTTATCTAAAGCAGGATTAAATATGTCTTCTAATCTCTCCCAAAATAAAAAAACCGTATTAAGCACACAAGGATATAGAGGGACAAGAGATTTTTTCCCTAATGACCAACGCCTACAAAATTATGTATACTCGAAAATTCATAAATTAATGCACTCCTTCGGATACGAAGAATATAATGGTCCCATTGTTGAACATCTTGAATTATATGCGGCAAAATCAAGTGAAGAAATTGTGAGAGAACAGCTCTATTCTTTTAAAGATAAAGGGGATAGAACTCTCGCTATTCGCCCTGAAATGACTCCTACTTTGGCAAGAATGGTTGCTTCAAAACAAAAAGAATTATTAAAACCAATACGCTGGTATAGTATTCCAACATGTATGCGTTTTGAACGTCCGCAAAGAGGACGTCTTCGTGAGTTTGATCAATTAAATGTTGATATTTTTGGTGGTAATTCTTTAGATGAAGACATAGAAATTATTTTATCAGCAGTAGATGTTCTTAAATGTGTTGGTGCAAAATATGAAGATTTTGAAGTAAAAATAAATCATAGGGGAATTATTAATTCATTTTTAAGCAATATTATGAATGTACCAGAAGGTAACATATCTTCTCTTTTAAGACTTTTAGATAAAAAAGATAAATTAAGTTCTGATGAGTTTAGTGTTGAATGTAAAAAATTAAATTTAACTCAAGACCAAACAAATAATTTAGATCAATTCTTAAATTCATCTATTGAAGAAATCATTTCTTTATTAGGCGATTATGCCGCTCCTGCAAAAGAATTAAAAAATAGAATTGATTCTTTAATAGAACTTACTTCTGAAAAAGTGATTAAATTTTCGCCTGAAATTATGCGTGGGTTTGATTATTATACAGGAATGGTCTTTGAAGTATTTGATAAACATCCAGATAATCAAAGAGCATTATTTGGTGGTGGCCGTTACGATAATTTAATTGCTGCTTTTGGTGGTGATGATTTAGCAGGTGTAGGCTATGGAATGGGCGATGTCGCTATCATAAATTTTATGGAAGTACATGGTTATCTTCCTGAATTAAAAAAAGAGACAGATGTTTGTGTAATCCGTTTTTCTGAATCTGATCGTATTTCTGCATTAAAATTGTCGAAAGAATTAAGAGCTCTAGGATTAAACACAGAATCTCCAGTTACTTTAAGTAAATTTGGAAAACAAATTCAAAATGCCGAAAAAGTAGGAGCAAAGGCTGTAGCATTTCGTGGAAATGATGAAATGGTCAATAATACTTTTTGTGTAAAATGGTTATTAACTGGCGAGCAAGAGATTTATAATTATGAAAAGGAAGGCTTTGATCTTTTTTATAAAAAACTAAAAATGAATTGATATTTATTATAATGTTAAATTATTTTAATTTGTATAAATGTAAGATATTACATTTTTTACTGATCTAATAAAAATGTATAATCATATCATCTTGCATTGCAGCCAGAATTTTTTGTTTAAATATATAGGATATTTGAATTTTAGAGTCATTTCTTCAATGTAATAAAGAATTATAAAATCATAGATGTTTTCACATATTTTTTTTATAAAAATTTACTTATATTTAAAATTAATTATTTTGGAATATTTAGAATTAATAAAATTTCTTTATTGACAAGATTATATTCCATAAAGGTTTCATATGAGCTATCTTTTATTTCTTGCAAATTAAGCAAGTAGCTTAAATTCTATTTTGAATTTTCTTCAAAATAGAATTTAAAAATAGATAAAATTCTTCAAATTATTTATTCAATATTTTATAGTATTTTTTTCATAAAAATTTAATTGGAAATGCTTATTTTATTTAAGCTATTTAAGATGCTGTTCACTAAAATTTTTTCTTTTCCTTGAAAATAAAAATGACCACCCTCATATTCATTTTGTGAAAATTCATTTTCTGTAAAGTTTCTCCAATTTGACATTTCAATTGGTGAAGCTTTCATATCTTTCATTCCTGAAAAAATTGAAATTGGAATTTTAAGTTTTTCAAAATAAATAGGATTGTTATTTAGATTATGAAATAGAGTTAAATCATTTTTTATAACAGGCAAAAATAAATTTAAAAGTTCAGATGAGTTAAAAAATTCATCAGGTGTTCCCCCTATATCTTTCATCCATTTGATTAATTGTTCAGATGAATTTAGATATTCAGGTAAAGAAACATCTTTTTTTATTAAATTGGGAGGTTTTGTTGCTGATATTCCAAGCCATATCAGTGAGTTTTCTTTTTGGAAAGATAATTGATGTGCAATTTCATATGAAATATAACCGCCTAAGCTGTGTCCAAAAAGAGCAAGAGGTACATCATTTAAATTTTTTAAATATTTATCAACAAAATTTTGTAATTCATCTCTATTTCTAACAAAATCTTCTGAAAAATCTATCCCTCGATTTGGAAGATCTAAAAAACAGATATCCCAATTTTCTGGAAAAAAATTGCAAAAATTAAAATAAGTTGTAGAAGAACCACCTGCATGATGATTGATTAAAAGTCTTAATTTTGGATCTTTAATTTCATTTTTTTTATAAATATATTTATTGTATTTTATCATAAAATCTCCAAAGAATAATTTTTAATAATTATTCATTAAAATTAAATTTGAAGAATTAGGTAAAATCACTTTTCTTTCGATGAATTACCCAATTCATTATCACAGATTTTCTACCAAAAAAATATCTTTTGGGAAAACAAGCTTTTTGGTAATTATCCCACTCAATTAATATTTTATGGGCTTTTCTTAATTTAATAGTTGGGATTTTTGGAAGAAGATGGTGTGTTAAATGATAGTTATCTCCAAAAGGAAAAAAAATCATACTTGATAATTTATTTGGCATTGATCTTGTACTTTTTATAATTCCATTGATTTCAAGTCCAGCATGATCTGAAATTTCCATAAATACTTTTAAAAAATGATATAATGTTGCTTTTGATACAAACCAAAGTATTAAGAATATAATTACTTTTTTTAATGAAAAAATATAAATTAAAGTAACTAAAAAAATAAACCACCAGAAAAAAACTTCTAAAATTTCTTTATAATTAAAATAATATAAATTTCCAAAATTAGAACTTTTAAGCCATTTTTTATTTCGAATTGCCATTATATAAATTTGGTAACAACTTTTTTTTTGAGTTGGATCAAGTTCATTTATAAAAACAAAGTCTGGATCTTTGTTTTTTATTCCTAAATAACGATGATGTGCTAAATGAGATTTTCTAAAATATTTTGTTTTTTCAAATAGTGGATATCCTGCAAAAAAATTTGATAAATATTCATTTAATTTTTGATTGGAATATAAATTATTATGCGAAGCGTCATGTAAAATATTGCGAAGAGTTCTTTGATTAATACTAATTATAACTATAGATATAGGAAAAAATAAAAAGTGAATCCCTGCGGTTAAATACCAGCCAATGAAAATGCCACTCCAAAGATACAAAATTAAAAATGTTGAAAAAAGAGAAGATGGGTTTTCCAATTTTTTAAAATATTTTATTTTTTCTTTTGAATGAATAAAGTTTAAAGTATCAGAAATATCTTTTATATTTTTATGAAGAATGTTTTTTTCTAATTCAGCATTAGAACAATTTTGCTCATTCATTTTATTTAACCTTTTAATATTATATATAATTTTGTTTATTATATTTAATTAAAAGAGTCAAATCCTTTTTTTGAATGAATCCTGGATTAGTCAAAATGACTTCTTAACATCCAGGCTGTTTTTTCATGTTCTTCAATGCGAGCGGTTAGAAAATCGCTTGTTCCTGCATCTCCAGCTTTATTTGTTTCTTCGATCCAAGATCTTAAGTTGCGAATGATAGTTTCGTGATCTTCTAATAATATTTTGATCATTTCTCTATCTTTTGGAACTTCTTTTGTTTCTTTAAGACAAGTTAATTCTTTTAATTGGGAATATGTTGCAGGAACAAATTCTCCCAAAGAACGAATACGTTCTGCTATTTCATCTAAGCTATCGAATAGAGCATTATATTGTGTATCAAATAACTTGTGAAGGTTTTCAAAATACATTCCCGTCACATTCCAATGGAAATTGTGAGTTTTTAAATATAAATAGTACGAGTCTGCTAAGTAGTGAGAAAGTATTTCTACAATTTTAGCGCTATCCGATTTATTTATTCCTATATTTGCTTTCATACGTTTTCCTTTCAGAAATGAAGTTTATTTTCCTTCAATATTTTCAGGCTAGCATACTTTTTGGGGAGTTACTAGTAATTTAGACTAATTCTAAATATATAATTAGTATTATTTATATTTTTGTTATTGGTTTTATGAAGTTAAGTAGGGTAAGAGTATTAATATCGATCTCAGCTATTTATCTGGGCGAACGTAATCTAATAATCTTTTTTTGATATGTTTTGGCTTTAAGGCATGAATCTCAGGAACAATTCCGGCAAGTGGCATAGCATATTGATAAAATTCTTCTGTAACCCCATTTTCTTCACTATTAATCATACTCTTAGGCATTAATTTTGTTTTTTGAGCAACAAGTTTTAAATCACAAAGTGAAGTTTCACATTTATAAGTATCTCCAGGCAGGCGGATTAATGTAACCATTTTATCCGATTCTCCTTTCATCATATAGTGAACTCCCATGGATCCTACTAAAAAGGCATCGGCTTGATCAGTAGGAGAAGCCATTCCAGCAAGAGATCTTTGTAAATAACCAAGGGTATCGGCACGGCAGCGTAACTTTCCAAATGCTGTATTATATACTAAGTTTTTCTTGATTAAATTTGATAAATAATCGCCAAGTTTTCCTGAGCTTGATAATAGGGCGTTACCAAATTCATCTTTTTCACCAGCAAATTTTTCTTCACCAAGTTGATCTGCAATTCCCTCTGCTACAACAATAGTAGCTCTGCCAATACGATTATAGGTTTTTTGAACATCAGATAAAAATTTCTTCTCATTAAATTCAACTTCAGGAAGATAAATTAGATGAGGACCAACTTCATCATCATCTTCAATATCAATATGGCCTTTTTTTGCTAATGCCGTAGCTGCAGCGATCCAACCAGCATGTCTGCCCATAACAACATTTATTTTAACACTATTGAAAAAACTTCTATTATCAAGGTCATCTCCAGCAATAATGTGAGAAACAACCTTTGCAACACTTCCGTATCCAGGGCAATGATTTGTTACCATTAAGTCATTATCAATTGTTTTTGGGATATGTAGAATACGAACATCATATTGACGTTTATTTGCTTCTTCACGAATAAGTTGTGCTGCTTCAGCAGAGTCATTACCACCATTATAAAAAACAAACTTAATATTGTGGGCTGTAAAAACTTCAAAAATGCGATTAAGATCACTGTGTCTTGGTTTAATGCGGGCAGAGCCTAACGCAGCTCCTGGAGAATTGGCTATTGTGCGCCAAACTCTGGTATCTTCACTAGAAAGATCAATTAGATTTTCATAGAGAACACCATGGAGTCCATGGTATGCTCCATATACATGATTAATTTTATCTGGATAGTCTCTGCTTGCTCCCATAATTCCAGCAAGAGATTGATTGATCACAGCGGTAGGCCCACCTGATTGAATTATAAGAGCATTACCTTGAAGTGTCATGAGTGAAATCTCCAAAAATAAAAAATTATAGCAATTTGAGATGCTATAATTGTTAAATTACATTTATTAACTTACACTACCGAATATTAAATGCAATATCAAGTGGCTTGTCCTTAATAATTACATCCAAAGCCCTTCACTTCTTTCTGCGCCTGTAGAAATATAAACGCTAGGGACATCTATAAATTCTTCTACTTTTTTAATAAAAGCTTTATATTGTTTATTTAGATTTTGTCCTGATGCAACTTCTTCCCAGCCATCAACAAATTCTATTACAGGTTCAACGCTTTCCCATGCAGATGGTGTCATTGGATAGCCGACCATTTCTTTTTGTGTTCTCTTGTCACGATATGATGTGATAATTCCAATATGCTCAAGTCCTGCAAGAACATCTGCTTTCATAATAGCTAAACCTGTTAGGCCATTTACTTTGGTAAGGTAACGAAGTGCAACAAGATCGAGCCATCCTACGGAACGTGGACGACCTGTATTTGTCCCAAATTCATTTCCACGTTTGCGAAGTTCATCTGCAAAATCACCAAAGAGTTCAGCAGGGTAAGGTCCATTACCAACTCTTGTAGAATAGGCTTTAATAACACCAACAATATTTGTGATCTTCCAAGGAGGAATGCCTAAACCGCCAGCACATGAGCCAGAAACTAAATTACTGGATGTTACAAAAGGATATGTCCCAAAGCTAACATCTAGCATAGCGCCTTGTGCGCCTTCCAATAAAAGTCTACCGCCTTGAGCCATACGATTGTTGGCAATCATGGCGAGGTCTTTCATATATGGTCTAAGTTGTTCAGCTGTTTCAAGGAATTCTTCAAGAACTTTTGGTTCTAAACCTTCGTTTAATTGGGGCTGTGATTTTAGCCATGCTCTAAAATTATCTGGATTTGCAATTTCTGCAATTCGTGGTCCTTCTCTATAAGCACGGCTTGCATATGTTGGGCCAATGCCTCTTCCAGTTGTTCCGATTTTTGAGGTACTTTTTGAACGCTCTAGCTCTCTTTTGAGATCCATATTTTTATGGTATGGTAAAATTACACTTGCACGGTAGTCTACGTGTAGTCTTTCTGGAGTAATATCGTATCCTTGAGCCTTTATTTTTTTAATTTCATCTCTTAACACAAAAGGATCAACGACAACTCCTGCTCCAATTCCAATTTCGCAATTTTCTCTTAAAATACCAGATGGAAGAAGCTGAGTCACAATTTTTTCGCCGTTAACCCATATTGTATGTCCAGCATTATTACCGCCTTGCACACGGCAAACGAGGTCTGCTTGCTCTGCAAGAACATCTACAAGCTTTCCTTTTCCTTCGTCACCATATTGGACTCCAAGGACGAGTGTGGCAGATCCATGTTGTAGCTTCATTCTTTTCTCCCAAGTGTTTTTCTATACAATCACTTCTATGTGTGTATTTGCTTTGTGAAATAAGAACAGATTTCTGTTCGCGCAACTCTCACACATCCATTTTTAATCTTCAACATTTTAAGGTATGATTTGTGCATCATTTGATAGGAGAAATTTTGTGCAGAACTCTTTGAATGACTTTCGTTCCGCCTTGTTTGCTGGAGATTTTTATTTAGCTGAAAATATTGGATTAGTTCAAATCCAACAAAACGGCGAAAAAGCTGATTGGCTAAATGAATTGGGTATTTTATATTTAATGAAAGGAGATCTTCCTGAAGCTCTTCGTTTTTTTGATAGAGCCGTAGCTTCAGATAGTAATTTTATAGAAGCTCAATTTAATGCCTCTATTATTTTGAGTGATCTTGGGTTTTATGATGAGGCGGCGACTCGATTTGCAGATGCTTGCAAAAGAGAAGGAACACTTCTGGCTCAAAAACATTATGATATGTTTTTATTTTATCAATCCGTTCGTCGCTTTTCTGAAGCAGAGGAGGAAATTAAAAAAGCAATAGCACTATATCAAAACACCGATTATATTATTGAACTAGCAAGAAATTATCTTGAACTACAAAAATATGATGAAGCATTAGAACAAATAAATCATATTCTTACGATCGATCCAAATCATCCTATTGCAATAAATTTAAAATCACAGTGCATGCAATCAAAAGAAAACTTTATTACGAATCCAAACTCTGCTAAAGACATGGAAAGTAAATTATTAGCTTAAAAAGTTAATAATATTTTTTGTTTTTATCTTAGAAAGAAATCGATATATGAAGTTATTTTTTGTATTAGTATGTACTTTATTATTTCCTATTTTCTCTTTTTCTAAAGAGTTATGTATTAAAAATGATAAAGGAATTTTTTGTGGGGTTGAAGTTACTGTTGAAGAAAAAAATAATAATAAACCTGAAAAAAAAAGGGAATGTGTAGAGTTTAAAGGTAGCAAATTTTGCGGATATGATTGTAAAAAAACAATATTTGGCGCTGACTGCAAAAGAGAAAAAGACGAAAAATGTATTGAAAATATAAATGGTGTTATTTGTGGTTATAATTGCAAAGAAAGTGTTACAGTATCTGGTTGTGCTTCTAAGCCATTTTATGAATGTGTCATTCGATTTGGTGAAGTAAAATGTGGAACGGATTGCAAGTCAAAATATGGAAATTTGGAATGTGGTGAAGATGATCCAAATGCAAAATATATTAAATAATCATAATTCCATTTAAATTTCTGAATAATGTTTTGAAAATAAATCTGTTTGGAATGGATCTGGTTGAACTTCAATGATTCTAGATTTTTTGGAAGTTTGAATATTTTTACTATTTTTATGCAATTCATAAGAGATTCGCCAAAACTTAGCTAAATATTTAAAATCAAAATCATGATTATTTTGGCATAAAGTTGAGGCTTCTCCCTTTAAAACTTTATTAAATATTTTTCCGCCTTTATTATTAATGATAACAATGTTGGTAATTAAATTGGGTCTTTGACTTAACATCCATAAACCAGCCATGTCATATAGTGTTGTTAAATCACCAAATATGCCCCAATTTTCCGAAGAAAATTCATCTGCAAAACCTAGAAATGAGGATATTTGACCATCAATTCCATTTAAACCACGAGAAGCATCTATTTTAAAGTTTTTATAGTCATAAGATGCAGATAAATCCCAATTTCGAATGGGTAAACTATTTCCTAAATAAACTCGAGAATTTATTTCTATTATTTTGGATAAGTGATAAAAAATAGACTCCTCAGCTTCAGGATAAATTTCAAATAATTCATTTAATTTTAAGTAACATTTTTTATCTAAACTTAAAAATTGATTTATTTTAGAATCATCAAATGAATATTTTCTTATTTTTATATTTGAAAGAAATAATTCAACAGGAGTATTTATACTTTCTGTGTTTGGCATGCCAGGAAAATTACTATTTGAAATAGATAAAACTTTTATATTTTTGTAAGTCTCATCTAAATCTCTCCATATTCTGTGTGTTGGTGTGCCGCCAATCTTTAAAATAGAATCAATTTTAAAATCCGATTTAATAGAATGAGCCCATATTTTGTCTGCACAATTTATTCTTAAATGAACAAGATCTTTAGATTCTCTTATATTTGAAATAGATTCTAAGTATACTGGTGCATTTAAGTTCTTTATAAATTCAATAATTCCTGTGTAATTATTTTCATTTAATTGTGAAATAATTACAAGTAGGTTTTTACTTTTTGAAATAAAACTTTCTAATTTATTCTTATTATGATCAAATAACCTTGAATTTATTTCCTGCAAATTTATATTTTTATCGTTCTGAATAAAAGGAATTTCTTTAATATCTCCGCTTTGTAAAGGAATATCAAAACAGATATTAAAATGTAAAGGCTTATTCTTTGGAATGTTTGATAAATCAAAGCGCTGCCCTGGGGAAAGATCAAAACAGGCGCTCACATAAACTCCAAAAATATCTTTTTGCTCTGCACTCTGGGGAGATCCCGTGCTTCGATAAGATTTAGGCCTGTCAGCTGTTATTAAAATTAATGGCAAGTTGGAATAATATGCCTCCATAACTGCCGGAAGCAATTCTCCTACTGCCGTCCCTGAAGTCGTGATAATAGCAACAGGTTTTTTTAAAGATTTTATTCTTCCTAAAGCATAAAAAGCAGCGGATCTTTCTTCAAAGTGATTAAAGACGATTTTATGATTGCTTTTAATATTGCAAACAGTTTCAATTAAAGGAATATCGCGAGCTCCAGCGCAAACGTAAAATTCTTCAACCCCCCATTCTAGAAGATTGCAAATTATTTCTCTTGAATATTCTCTATTCATTTGATTTTCCCTAAAAATTTACACGAGGGAATGAACCCCACCAAATTTCCATAGCATAATTTTTAGTAGGGATCATAGAGCAAAATTATTTTTTAAAACTCCTTTATTATGGCATTTAAAAGCTCTTTTATATGCAACTTTTTTTCAAGCGAACTTTTATAGATTTCTTCAAAATAAACCTATTAATTTATTTAATCATAGATATTTCTATAAAAGAACCTTCATCTAATTCTGAAACCATATTTTTAAAATTTTTTGGATCTATTAAATTTTCTGAATTTATTCCAATCATTAAATTTTCTAAATTTAATTTATTTGGATAATATTCCCTAATAATAGTAAAAATAAAATCATCACTATTTGGATAATTCAATTGTAAATAAAGATCATTTTCAAAATGTGAAATTTTTAATTTTGCTAATCTAGCATCATTTACATGAAAAATATAATTTAAATTTGTTAAATTATTTAATTTAAAATTAGAATTTATTTCATTAAAAGAATTTTTGTGAAAAATGATTTCTCTTGAATAATTATTTTTAATGGATAGATTAAAATGAAATCTTTCATCGGTGTTTTCAATTACCTTTGTAATTTGTTCTATAAGAGTACTTGATACTGTTATTTGTTTTCCTATTTGAATTTGCAAATGCCGATATTTTGATGAAATAAACCAATTTTTTAAATTTATATAATAATATTTTTTACTCAACTCATCTTGAAATGATATTTGTAAATCTGATTTTAGATTCTCTTTTATACTTTCAAAAATAATATTTGTAATTTTTATATTTGAATTATGTATGTATAAATTATCCATCGACTCATTTTCGTCTTCATTATCTATCTCTAAATAATTACTATTTTCAAAACTAGAATACAAATCAGGGCTAAAATTTAAAATATAGGTATCAAATCCTTTTCCGCCATTTAATTTTGTGGTAGTAGGGTATCCTAATAAATTTTTAAAAAATTCTAAAATATTTTCTTCTGAATAATCTTTTGGAATATGAGATGCTAGAGTTGCTGATAAGGTATCATCACCATCATGACCATATAGTTTGTCAAATCCTCCAACACCCGAAATAAAATTATTATTTTGATCTCCATGAATTTCGTCATTTTTTAATGTACCAATAATATTTTTTGCTTTTAAAATATTTTCTAGATTTCCAAATATAGGTTTATCAATTTGAATTATTGAATTTTCATGTGTAATTTTAAAAGTGTCTATCGGAGTTATTTCTAAATTATTTTCATTTTCAATATAAAGATTTCCATTTTTTGATGTATAAATATTTCCTTTTATGTCTGAAATAATTAAGTGCTGATTTTTTTCACTTTGGAAATAATTGCTAACTTGAATTGCAGGAATAAATTTTTCATTTTCATAAAATCCAATATATAAATGCGAATTGCTTTTTCGTGTGACTAAATTTTTAATATCTGTCATGATTGTATCTAATCCATTTTCTGTATTAGAATCATAACTATCATCATAATTATCAATAATTTTCATACCATCACGTATTGATTGAGATTTATCTATAATTATTCCATAATTTTTGATTAAATTAAACAAATCATTTTTGATAAGATTTAAGGTATTCATTAAATTTGATGATTTTTCATGAATCATGGGTTGTAATTGACTTAATGTAATTTTTTTTAAATAAATTGAATTCTTTTTATTGCTTTCTAAGGCTTCACTTACATAATAATTATTTCTATTTTGATAATGCCTTATTGCTTCATCAGATAAAGTATTTTCAGTATGAAATTGATTTATTTTATTCATAAATAAATCAATTTCATCTAAACTGCTATTAGAGTTTATTTCAAAGTTAGATATTTTTTGAAGAGATTCTTTTATAATTAAAAGTTCTTTATGAATTGATGTGTTTTTAAATTCATAGTCTTTTAATTCAGAATTTATATTATTTATTTTGATTCGAATTGAATTTGATAAATCCTTTAATTCTATATACTTATTTTTAATGTTTAGGATATTTTGTTTTGAGGTTTGAACTGCATTTGATAATTTATTCATTGAAGAATAATAACTACTGTCAATTACTTTTATTGAGCTAAAAATATGAATATTATTGTTATTTATTGATAATAATGATTCAGAAATATTGTTTATTTTATCTTCCATAATTTTTATTTCATTTGTTATGGTGAAATAATCATTCATGATTTTTGAAATATCATTATTTGTTAAATCTTTTAATAAAATGACATAAGTATCGTTTCCTTTCCCTCCATTAAGTTTATCAAATCCTGCGCCTGGAAATAGGTTATCGTTACCTTCATTACCGTTGATAGAATCATTGCCACTATTACCAAATAAGGAATTATCAGATTCATTTCCGTGAATGACATCGTCTTGGTTTGAGCCGAAAACATTTTCAATATTTCGGAATTGAGGAAAGTCGTTTGATTTATTATTATTAAGATTAACAGTTAAATTTTTATTTGAGATTCCTTGTAAATGAATAGTATCAATCCCTTCACCTCCATCAATAAATCCTTTTTCATTTTCTTTTGATTGAACTATGTCATAAAATTCAAAAACATCTTCTTTTTTGCCACCAACAAGATGCAGCATATAGGTAGAAGGGTGAATATTAAATAAGTTAATATCATTTTGATCAGCAACAATGGAACTTATCATATTTCCATGAATCCCTTGATCTCCAAATCCAACTAAAAATAAATTTGCTTTTTTTGAATCTGGTATAGATTTTAATTTTTCTTTATTTTCAATTGAAGGATTATCAATTCTTTCAATCATAGTTGTATTAGAATTGACGGATGGGCATGTGACAGTGTGATTGATATATTGAATATTTGCCTGAGAATAGTATTGGTTATTTGGAAGCGATGGTGTATTTGTTTCTTTTTTTGTTAAAAATGAATGATAAGTATTTATAGAATTGTTGTGTTTACTTAAAATATCATTTTTTAAATTTATATTTACATCACTTCCTATATAAGAATTGTTTGTTAAACAGGAATGGCTTTTATTTGGTATTGGAACACCAGGTGTTTTTGAAATTCCACAACCTCCATAAGCACAAGCTATTATTCTTGTTTCATATGTAAAAGGGATATAAAGATCAACTTTTGGATAAATTAATTTTTTAAAGTAAAATAAACTATTGTTACCAGTGCGATTTAAGTTTTCAAAATAATCTTTATTTTTTAAATTTAATATATTTGGTATAATTTCTTTTATTAATTTATTTGATTCTATTTTTGTGATATAAGCAGGATCTTCAGAAGTATCATAATGACCAAAAAATTTTAAAATAGATTTCATAGTAATATCATTTTCGTTAAAACCTAAACGTCTTAATTCTTCTGCAGTTCGTACAGAATTATAAACCCCTTGAGAAAACATAATGGTATAGCCAATTGCGGCACCAATAGGACCCGCTTTTGCTGATAATGGCAAAAGCAATGCGGTACCTAATGAACTTACAGCTCTTGCGCTGGTCAATGATGCATTGATATATAGATCTAATTTTTTATTTTCGTCGTCAGTTAAATTTCCTGCTTTAAATAGATCGGCTGCTTGCCAAAACTCAAACCCAGAAGAAATTAAATTTAATCCAATTTGAGTTTTTGTTATCCCATTAAGAATATTTTTATTATGAAGCCAATATTCATTTGATTTAGAATATTTTAAAAGATCTAAACTTAAATCAGCATTATTTATAATTAGATTTGAAGCATCTCTTGTACCTTCAACAATAAATCCATTTTTAAATGATTGTTGAATCATTGATAGTGAATTTGGCATATTTATAAAATTAATAAAAATATTATATTTATTCGCCGCATTTGTAAATTTTTCAATTCCTTTAAATGAATATTTTGCAATTTTAGAACTTATAGATGTTTTGTATTTTGTTTGATAATATTGATTAAATAAAGATGATTTTTGTTCAAATGAATTAGCTTTTGAAATATCTTCCTCTTGAATGCTTAATTGATAAGAATTCTTTATTTTTTGAATAGTAGTTGTAAAATCACCGAGTGCATCTGTTTTTCTGCTTGTTATATTTTTTATTAAGTTACTAAATTTATTAAATCGAGATATTTTTTCTGTATGAAGAAGTTTTTCTAATTCACTAGTATTTATAGATAAAAATTCATTTGCAGATTTTCGAATGACATATAATTTATTCTCATTTTTAGCATTTGTAAATATACCATAATTATTTTTTGATAATTCATTTCCATTAGAATCAATTTTAATCATACCAGTTCTAACTGATATAATATCTATTGGCATTTCTAGATGATTTAATTTTTCCAATAAAGATTGTGCATATGTTTCCATATTTTTAGTATCATTTATATTACCAGTTGGATTGCAACTAATAATATCAATATGGTGTATTAAAGTTTTTTTGTTTATTGTAGTTATTTCGTATAACCTATTTGCAAGCTCTTCTGGATTTAAATCACCTATTGTCATTATATTGTTTTTTAATTCAGCATGCCCAACAAGGTAAATATTTAATTTTTCTCCATAGCTTCTTAATTCCTCTTTTATCTTAAGATTTTCATTATCTATATAAGAAACTTTTTTAGTAGAATATTTTTCTTTTGATGATAAGAATTCTTTATTATAAATAAAATTAGCGGCATTTTTTGTATTTTCATCAAGATTTAACTGAAAAATAAGATTTCTAGGTGGAAAATATTCACCATTAGGTGCAATAGATTTTTTTGCCCAAGAAGATTTAGCGTCTTCTTCAGTTGCATTATTAAATACTTTATTTTTTACATTAAATTCAGAAAGAGATTCAATAATTTTTGTTTTTTTAAAGTCACGATTATTTTCTATGCTTTCAGGGTATATATCTTCATATACAGAATATAGAGCAGAAGGACCTGATATGGCTATAGTAGCTCTGCTATCAGTTAGTAAAGTATCATATCTGTAACTTAAAGCTTTGCTATCAAAATCTCTTACAGATTCTAAATTTGGTCTTATATATGCTTTGTCATTTATAAGAATATAATTTGATTTTTTTGGATAATATAAATTTGGATTATTTTTTTCATAATTATTTAACTTAAGATAATTTTCTTTTATTTTATTTTTTAGTAGCTGGATCCAATCAGAATTTTTAGAAGCTGAATGTGATGCGATAAAATTATTTGAATCTTCTGCAGTTCGAAACTCACCCTCTCTTATTTTTACATCATTAATTTTATTAAATACAGATTCTAAATTATTTATATTTTTGAGTTTATTTAATTCGTCTTTTAGGATATTTTTAATATGACTTTTTTGTTCGGTTGTTAAAGAATTAATATAATCTAATTGATCAAAAAACTTTTCTAAATAAAAATTACTTTTTGTTCTTGATGGTAAAAAATTTTCGTTATAATTAAATAATTGTTCATAAAAAATGAGAGATATAGATCGAAAGCTATTTTTTAAATAATTTTTACTTATTTCATCTGTATTATTTGTCATAAAATAGTTATAAGGATTTAATGCAGGTAAAATATCAGCATCCATATAAATGCCACCTTTACTTGCTAAAATTTCTACACGAGCGCTATCGCTAGCTCCTGCTAAATTTCCTCTAAGATATAATTCTTGTTCGTAATTATTTTTAAGAGTCCAAATTTGTTTCTCATTTTTTATGTCTTTAAAATCGATATTTGAGAATTCGTTTTTTAAAGATTTTATATCATTATTCATTTTTTCAATATTTGAGTTAATCTTTTCAAAGGTTACATCATTTTTGTTATATAAAATATTTTCTATAAATAAAAATCTTTCTTGATCTAATGTTAACTTTGAATTTGAAGATTTATTAGATATTAATTTTTCAAACAATGCATTTTGTAAAGATATAATTTTATCTGCAAGTATTTTTTCATAATAAAGATCATTCTTTTTATCGTTAACTACTAATGGTGAATATTCTTTGATTAATTTATTTGTTTCATTAACAAACATATTTTCAGAGTCATACCAGATATTAATTTTATAATCTGGGTTTAATTTTGCCCATATTTTAATATAATCTTTTTGAATTTCACCTAATGTTCCACCTACCCAAATATAATGTATATTTTTTGGAATAGATTTGGCTGTAAGATCATACTTTATTTTCAAATGTTCTAATATTACATTATAATTATTTTCATAAGTATTATTTTTGTCTAATAGATATGGTTTTGGTAGGTTTTTTATTAAATTATATAGCAATTGGTATTTTTTTTCTAATGTCGAGTATTCGTTTTTATCTTTAAGTTTAATTAATAAATCTTTTATGTTATTTGTGTGTTCATATTCAGAACCGGAGATATTTTTTTCAAGTTCATTGATAAAATTGAGATCGAAGGGATCGGTTGTAATTAAATTTTCATTTATTTCTGATGAATAATTTGATTTGATAGTGTTTTTTTCAGTGTTTGATTCGGTATTTATTTTATTGGAACAACTATAAATTCCACTAATAAAGAAAGAAAAACAGGAAAACATGATGGTTTGATTTAATATGAAAATATTTTTCATTTATTTAACCTTATATAAATTTAATTTATTTGATAATGTATGGGCATAGATTTAAAATTTTAAATAAATTTCAAGTATTATTAAAATTTTGAAATTATGATGTAATATATAAAATACAATTAAATAATTGTCAAATATTTGTGTTTTTTCATAAATAAAATATATAGAGAGTTAATTTAAAAGAATAAATATAATTAAATATATGAATTGGAGTATAATATTTTTTTTATTTTTATAAATATTTTTTAAAGATATAGATAAATATTACTCAAAATTTATAAGTCCTTGGTGCCCACTTGATCCGCTATATTTATGTTTTACAAAATTTGAATTATTTTTAATCGAATAAGTTAAACCATCTAAATATGAATTAACAAATATTGTAAATTTTCCAACCTCATTTCCGTTAGATTGCACTGAAAAATCTAGGGCATCGTCTAAATCGTATCCATTACTTTGCCACTGTGCCCAAAAATCAATTGTTACACATTGATTTGCATTTACAACTTGATCGGCTGAATGATCATTATTTGTATTCATTTGATATCCAGAGGTTCTTTTAATTTCTAGGGAATAATTAAAATTATTGCAGACTTTGTAACTACTATCTAAATTTGTCCATGCATGTGCTTGGAAACTTATTGTTGTATTTATAACAGTTAATGCTATTGGTAAAAAATATAACTTTTTAAAATGAAACATTTAAAACTCCTTTAAGATATATCAGCCTGTATGTATATAAAAAATATATAACTAAAATTTGAATCGAGGCAAATTAATTCAATTCTGTAAAATTAATATACAAAAATAAATAAATATTTGGGTATAAATAGTCTTTTTAAAATATGTCTTAAAATAAAATTGGTAATATATTTATTTATAAAAAATTTATAATTTAACTTGATTTAAGGCTTTTTTTAAAATATTTAATGTTCTGTTTTTTTACTATTTATTTTTTAGATATAATTTTTACAATGTCTATAAATAATACAGATTTGATTATTTTTATATTAAAATTTAAGTTTTTCTAGAATAAAAAATTCTTTTCATCATATGGTGTTACTTTAAAAATTACTTGAAAATAATCTTTTGTACGAGCAAAGAACTCTCTTATAGAATAGTACCAAACATCTTTCATTTCTCCTGCACTCACTCCTTCAGCATTGATTCCTATTTCTCTTGCAATCCAAACCGATCTTGTTAAATGAAAGTTCTGCGAAATAATGTAAGCACTTTTAATATTAAAAACTTCTTTGGATCTTAATATAGTTGCATAAGTATTATAACCTTTTTCATCTGTTACTAATGCTTCTTCTGGAATACCGCTTTTTAAAGCAAATTTTTTCATTGCAGCTGTTTCATTATAATAACTATCGGTTCCATCACCACTCATTAATATATTTTTAACTAACTTTTTATTGTACAAATTTATTGCGGTTTCCATTCTTGCTTTTAAAACCCCAGATAATGAATCTCCATGAACGCTCGCCCCTAAAACAATGGCGTATTCTTTTGGCTGATCTAGGTTGGTGTTATTTCTTGAATTCACAAACATAATAATATTTGTAATTAAAAATGTTGAAAAAATTAAAAAAATTATACTTAAAATAAAAGTAACAATTAATTTAATAATTTTTATAATTATTTTTAGAGTCTTAAGAATCAAAACATCTCCTGTCTAATAAAGAAGAGCCTATTTCATCTATCCTTTTTCTTTTGTCTAAAAATTGCAGCCCTATGTCAAATTGCTGGAACTTCTATTTCTTCTAAAAAGTAACATACAATTGAATGAATTAGGGAGTCTTTAAGTGAGAATCAGAAAAGTTGTCAAAAAAATATTTTTGATCCTTATATTATTATCATGTATTAATAATGTCTACTGTTTAGAAAATCCAGCTGCAATCTCACCAAAAACTCAGGGTGATACTTTTATTTTACCACCAGTTAGACGAATTGCGATTGATTTAGTAGAGACAAATATTGATAAATTTAGAGTTTTTATGAGGAAACAGGATAGGTTGTTGTACGGTGTTCCTGCATTTCCATTTAATGAACAAGATATACAAAGAATGTTAGCGGAAGATGTTGCTGATGAAATAAAAAATACAGGCAGATTTTGGAATTTATCACTTACCGAATTTGTTAAATTAATTCCTATGTCAGGAAATCAAGAAAATTTTAATAATTTACAAAAAACGGAAAAATTAAAGAGAAGACTTGAAAATGATTACAATATTGAAGCTTGGATAAAGCCCTCTGTTTATTTTGCACCCGATCAAACTTTAGTAAGAGTGGTTTTAAAAGGACCTGGTATAAATTCGTCTGTTTGGGCTAGAGAGGATATTACATTAGAGCCACAGGCGAATGAAGAAAAAATTAAAAATTCATTTTCTCAAGCATTAGCTAGACTAATAAATACAATGGGACATGATGGAAAAATAACATATATAAGAGAAAACTTACTAACAATAGATTTTGGATTAGAAAGAGGAATTGTTAGAGGGGAAAAATTATTTGCAGGTTTTATTATATTAACTAGTTTTCATCCTCAAACGGGTGAATTTTTAAGGTCACAAAGAATTCCTATTCATGAATTAAAAGTAATGGAGTCAAGACAAGGTAGTTCACTTTGCCAAATTGTAGCATCTGATCGATTGGCATTTGAGCAGGCATTAAAACTTTTAGGAACAAATGATGTTTCCATGTTAGTTTGGAGACAAACAAAAAATAACTATAAAGATGGATGGAGAGAGCCTTATAATCCTGATACAGCACCCATACTAGGTGCGGCAGATATTGGTTTTGGGATTCCTATTACAGAAAAAGAATCACCCGAATCGGTACGTTCTATCATTCCTCCTGTTATTTTTGAAAATGAAAATAAAAATAATATAAAAATGGCTCAAGGTAAGGAAACGCAATTAAATAATAAAACAAATACAGAGAGGCAGGGATTACCTTATCAAATTACTCCTAAAGAAGAAAATGCTCAAATTCTTCCTGTTGTTTCATATAAAAGAGCAATTATAAATAAACCCGAAACTTGGGTTCCGTATTCCGCTCTTATAGGTTCTGGAATTACTGTTGGAACAATTAATAGTAGTCATTCTACTTTTCCTAATACACTGTTGAATAAAATTTCTGCTTCAAGTTATATTGATTTAGATTCAAAGATTGAATTTAAATTGTTACCTTATGCTCAGTTTTCATATTTTTCGGGAAATGATCTTTCAGGTAATTCTTTTTATTTAGGCGCCACATTTTTTGATACAATCGTTCATACAACTCCAAATGACTCCTTATCTATAGGTGGGTCTTTAGAATATATGGACGGAAATATTAATTTTGGTTGTGATTGTCTTCCTTCCGTATCATTAACTCATCCCTCTGTATTTGCTAATGTAATGTGGGAAGATAAAATTCCCACTTTTGGAAATTATAATATTATAGCTGGACTTTCATTAATAGACTTTGTGCAACAGGCTCCCGTTTGGAGTTTAAAAGGAAATATTCGTCCTTTTGCTACACTTCCTAAAGAATTAGTTTTTGATATCGGACTCAAACGATTTACTTCTGGCTGGATAGAATTTAGCATTGGAGCTTCTTGGGACTTTATTTCTGAATATAATTATTTAAAACCAATTTTGTAAATCTAAACTTTCTTTTTTCTAAATTTGCTTTTAATAAAAGTTACGTATAAAATTTACTGTTTCTTTTTTATTCTTTGGAGCAAATTTTAATGGACTTTATAAATTCAATTCTTCAATTTCTATTTTCAGTTTTAAAAGACCCTATTAAATTAATTCAAGTTGTCGGTTATACGGGATTAATTCTTATTGTTTTTGCAGAAACAGGTTTACTAATTGGCTTTTTTTTACCAGGTGACTCTTTATTAATTGCAGCGGGATTATTTGCTGCAAAGGGTGACATGAATATCTTAATTTTAATAAGTACATTAACCGTAGCTGCTATTGTTGGTGATGCTGTTGGGTTTTATATTGGTCGAAAATTAGGACCAAAGTTGTATAATAAAGAAGATTCTTTCTTTTTTAGAAAAAAACATTTAATTGCAGCTCATGAATTTTATGAAAAACATGGTGGTAAAACTATCATTATTGCAAGATTTATTCCTATTATAAGAACATTTGCACCAACAGTAGCAGGAGCTGCTGAAATGAATTATTTTAGGTTTGCTATGTTTAATATTATTGGTGGTTTTTTATGGGTCTGGAGTATGTTACTTGGCGGCTTTTATTTGGGAAGAGTTTTTGGTGATAAAATAAACGATTATATTCATTATTTAATCATTGGAGTCATTTTTGTTTCTTTTATTCCAATTATTATTAAATGGATTAAAACAAGAAAAGAAACAAATAAAGTAGCATAAAGTTTCTATTAATCTCTAATTTTAGTTACGATATTATTTTCGGTTTCCCACACGGTTATAGATTGTAATTGAATATTATCTATTTTTTCAAAAGCTAATTTTTCTTCTAATCTTTCCCAAATGCATTCGACAAAAATTTCTGTTGTTGGAATTTTTCCTTGTAGCCAGGAAACATCAAAATTTAAATGTTTGTGATCCAC
Source organism: Silvanigrella paludirubra (assembly GCF_009208775.1). Classification (NCBI taxonomy): domain Bacteria; kingdom Pseudomonadati; phylum Bdellovibrionota; class Oligoflexia; order Silvanigrellales; family Silvanigrellaceae; genus Silvanigrella; species Silvanigrella paludirubra. The sequence goes on from NZ_WFLM01000001.1 coordinate 80,472, forward strand.
ATCATTTATAATAGATTCATTTACAATATCTTTTAATTTTTGCAAATTGAACATCATTCCCGTTTCTGGGTCTATATTGCCTTTTATTGAAACTTCTAATTTGTAATTATGACCATGTCCATTTTTACCTGAACATTTCCCAAAAATAAGTTTATTTTTTTCGTCACTAAAGTTTGGATTATATAAACGATGACTAGCGCAAAATGAAAAATGACGTTTTAAAATTAGCATAATTAAATCTCTTTTTTATCTAAAATTCGATATAAAATGTCTTTAGCAAAAACAGTAGCCCCCAAACTTTCCATTATAAGCAGATTCCCCCCAAGACGTCTATTTATAAATATGATTTCTGGAGAAGGTGCTCTAAATTTTGTGTGTCGCATAAAATGGATAGATTCCATATTTGTCCTTTTTAACTGATGGCAATCTTTCCATGAATATTTGTCATTCATAAAAGGTTCAATTGCGATTTCCATCATTTTTATAAAGCTTTCTTTCGCTTCAGGAGAATCATGTCTATTTAAAAAGCCCATTTTTTTAGCTGTTTTAATAAGCTCATTCTCATTTTTTTGGACAGCAGAAAGAGTTAATTTTGAATAGTTTTCAATTAATTCATCACTTAATTCTTGAGTAGCACCAAAATCTAATAGAACTAATTCACCATTATCTGTAACTAAAAAGTTTGCAGGATTGGGATCGGATTGAATGTGTTTAAAATGAAATATTTCTGTAAAGACAAGTTCAAGTAAAATATTTCCTAAATTATCTCTTTTTTTTATATATTCAGGATCAGTATGTAATATTTTTGAATATTTATTTAACCACTCTTGTAAACTTATTGCCTCAATCCATTCCGTCGTTAATACATTTTTAGTTGAATATTCAGCAAAAGTTTTTGGTACGATAATTTGATTATTTGTTTTAAATTTTTCTCTATAAATATTGTAATAATTTTTTTCGCGCTCGAAATCCAATTCTTGAATAAAAAGCATTTCTACAGCTTCAAATATTTGATCATAGTTTGCCATATTTGGCATGAGATTTGCGATCTTAACAATTTTTTTCATGTTTTGAAGATCGGATTTTACACTTTTTTCAAGATCAGGATATTGTACTTTAATGGCAACATTTGTTCCATCTTTAAGTGTTGCTTTATGAACTTGACCAATACTGGCAGCGTGTACTGCTGTTTTTTCAATATTTGAAAATCCATCTAAATTTCCAAATTCTTTTAAAAGAATAGGTTCAATAAAACTCCAGTTTTTTGATGTTGCTTGGGATTGCAGTTTTCCTAGTGCGTCTTTCCAGCCTGGTGGAAGAATATTATCATCAACCATGCTTAAAAGCTGCCCTACTTTCATAGCAGCCCCTTTTAATTCATCTAACCCTTTTACAAGTCTGAGTGCGGCTTCACTCATAAAGGAGTCTGTTTCTTCTGAATTTTTATTTAATTTTCTTTTAAGAGCTTCGTTTCCTGCACGAATTGCTGTGCTGCTAATGGTGCGAATAAGGGACATAGCTCTATTTTTTGGGCTATTTTCTTCTTTCAAGGAGAGTTCCTTTGTGTTTTTCAGATTATTCTATTGAACTAGATTCCACTGTAAATAGTAACAGAACCTCATTTTAGGGATACAATAAAAATCTAATGGATGCTAATGTCAGGAGAGTTTAGATTCAAAACGATTTCTAATTTCTTTATTATTCACTAAAATTTTATAAAAAAACATGTGAAATATTATTCTTTTTCATTTTTCTTACATAAAATTATAAATGAATTAAACTAAAAGTCCAATTCATTTATAGCTCTGAAAGCTTGATCTATAGCGGGTTGAGTTAGGGGATTCCAATCTGAATCAGAATTAGCAATAACAACATTCCCAAAAGGTTGCCTTGCTAATTTTATAATTTGTTGACTTTGTTCTTGATCATCAAATAAAGAATTATAATAATACGAGTATCCATGTGCCCAGCGGTTTACTGTGATAGAAAGTATGTCGCTTTTATGATTAAAATACCCTGTATTCCCCAAAATTCGTTGCAATTGATTCCGTATTTCATTTTCTAAAGTTTGAAATGAAGTGGTTAATAATTTATGCCGTCCTATTCTGAATTGGGAGCGTGCGTCTAGACCTTGATTTGGAGCACAAGGTATTGATACCATATGCAATAAAATCGGATTTTCTGGATCTCTTGGGTGTGAATAGCCTCCCATATTAACGGGATAATCTAGCTTAATTCTAGAATATGGCATTGAAGGAGAATATATATCGTGAACACCCAATTTTATAAAAGATTTCCAGTTTGATATCATCACATTTGTATAAATAACAGGTGCTTTAACATTCATGGAAAGTGCATCTTTTTGTTCTTTAGGAAGTTCTGTTACGATATCAGGAATCATCATATTGTAATTTGCCATGACAACATGTTTTGCCTGTATTTTATGAAGTTTTCCTAATTTTATAAATTGGCCTTCTGAATTAAATATAGGTTTTTCTAAGTATCCAATATCAACTAATTTATTTTTTGCATTTGTTACATTAACTACAGTGCTACTTAAGCGAATACGGACAGAATTTTGACTTAAATCGAGTTTAGAATAATTTAATTTATGAAGAACTATCGTATTCATATCTTTATGACCATTAAAAACTTTAGGAATAAGTCTGTTTACGAGAAGTCTTGCAATACTGGCATTTCCATCGGGAAAATGATAAATATAAGGTTCACTTGGTACTTCAGGATTATCTTCAGGTAAATTCATACCATCTAGTCCAGGAAGTTCTAATTCTCTTGCTTCTAATGTTGAAATAGCATCAATTCCAATTGCATCAAAGTCATGGCTTTTAGCTTGAAAAAATTTTGTAGCTTGTTCGCTAAGAAGAACATGCTTCAATAAAAAATCTCTATAACTTATTTTTTGTAAGTATTTTATTTTGTCTTCTACTAATGGAATTTTTGGAAGATAATCAATTTTTTCGGTATATAATTTTATTAATGCATTTTTATCATTTTCATTTAATGGAAAATCATTAATAAATTCTTTTATAGGTCTCCCATTTAGTCTATTTGGATCAATATCGTCATCAGCAAAAGATGTGGGATCTCCTGAAACTATTTTATCTACAGAAAAATTTTCTGTATCGAAAAAAACTCCTCTACTAAGCTTTAAATTGGGATAAAAATTTCTTTCAAATTTATTCCCAAGTTTGTCAATTTTAATTCCTAACTCATTAAATAAATTTAAAACTACTTTACTTGAAGAATGTTTCGGAGATTCTAAAGATTCAGTGCCACCGTATCCTAAAATGAAATTTTTATTATTAGAAAACTCGTTACGTTTTGCATGTCCACCAAAATCATCATGATTATCAAGAATAAGAATTTTTGCATTTTTATTTTTATTTAAATAAAAATAGGCAGATGATAATCCACTGATTCCTGCACCAACAACTACTAAATCATAAGTTTCTTCCACGGGTAATTGATCTATTGGAAATGTAATATGCCCTCTTGAAAGGGCATGAGCACTTTCAAAGGAACCAATATGACTCCCTCTTAATCCTGTTAAGCTTGGTGGATAATTTGAAATATTTTTTTCTTTTGCATTTAAAATATCAATTGGAGTTAATCCTGCAAGGATTGCTATAGAAGTTCCATTAATAAAGTCACGACGAGTTATACTCATAAATAATCCTTTAATTAAATTCTACTGTTGGTTATTTTAAGGCTATTTTATTTTAAATCAATAAGTTGTATTGAAAAAGGAGAAAAAATTATTTAATGTTCGGATTCATTAATCCTGGGAGAAAATATGATTTATCAGAATGGAAATTTTGACGAAATTTTACTAAATAAGTTTTTTTTTATACCTAAAAAACTGAATAATGATAATTATTATGAATTTGACGATCTTATTTTAACAAAAACACCTTACCACAGCTCTTTGTTTAATATTTGCTGGGTGAATAAAATTAATCCAATTTATTTTGAAAATTCAATGAAAAAAACGATTGAATATTTTTCTCCAAAACCTTTCTCACTATGGTTTTATTCAGATGATTTTCCTGATTTTTTAAATGAAATATTAAATAAACTTTCATTTAGTAAAAAAAATAATAAAATTGGAATGAGCTATGATTTAAATAATTTTGATCTAAATAAATTATCTATTGAAAAACATAAAATTACTGAAATTAGATCGGATAATGAATTAGATGAATTTTTAAATGTCATTGATGAATATGAGCCCTGTGCAAGAGGTTATTTTAAAAAAATATCAAAAGAACTTGGTTTTTCAAAAGATAACCCTTATCGCTATTTTTATTTAAGTATCTTTGATAAACCTATTTCTATAGCATCTTTATATTTTCATAATGAAAATTGTGGTTTATTTGATGTTTTTACTCATCCTAATTTTAGAAGAAAAGGTTATGCCTTAAATTTATTTTTATCGCTTTTAGATTATGCAAAAATGAATGGAGCAAAAAAATTATTTTTGACAACTTCATTTTCAGAAAAATCAAATGAAAATAAACTTGTTGAATTTTATAAAAAAATTGGTTTTCATGAAGATTGTAAATACATTTGTTTTGAATATGAAGGATCTGGATTTTAAGAAACTTTATTTTGAATTGTTTTTCTATTTTTATTTATAAGCCAAATACTGTTCATAATATAAAAAAGAAGAGCAATCCATACTAACGAAAAACTTAATATTTTTGTGCTATTTATATTTTCTTTAAAGATAAAAACAGCAATTAATAGTTGTAATGTAGGACTTATGTATTGAAAAAAACCTACCTTGCTTAAAGGTAATAATTTTGCTCCAGCAACATATAATAATAGTGGAATGGAAGTGATAACTCCCGCAAAACATAATAAAATACTTAAATTTATATTTGCTAAAAAAGTTAATTTTGCGTTCATGTTTAAATAAACAATATATGTGAATGCAATAGGAGCAAGTATTAAAGTTTCTATGGTAAGGCCATGTATGGAATCAATTTTGACTTGTCTTCGTAAAAGAGCATAAAAACCAAATGTACCTGCTAAAAGGACAGGGATAAAAGGGGTAAATCCAGTAAAATTGATTTCAGTAAATTGAATAATTATCGCTATAATTGTTATAGATAATGAAATTTTTTGTACTTTATTTAAACTTTCTTTTAAAAAAATTAAGCCGAGCATAATATTAAAAATTGGGGAAATAAAGTAACCAAAACTAGATTCCATAAGATGGTTATTTAAAATAGCCCAAATATAAGTCAACCAGTTTACAGATATCAATATAGAGGTGCAAATTAAAGTAGCGAGATTTTTAGGTGAATAAAAAACTTCAATCAATTTATGAATTTGTTTCTTATAAGCAACAATTGTAATAAGAAATAATATAGACCAAAGTATGCGATGCGCTAAAATTTCTAATGGATTTACGGTTTGCAAAGCTTTAAAATAAATGGGCGTTAACCCCCAACTTAAAAAAGCAATTATAATAAAGATAATTCCATATGTACTTGATTTTAATTTATCTTTCACGCTTTTTCCTTACTAAAATTATTTTAAAGGATATGAATTGTATTTCATTCAATTTTTAAAATGAAATGAATTATTATCATGTATGAACTTTTTTAGAAAATCAATTTTGAGTTTGAAAATAAAACTTAAAAAGAAGTATGATGATTTTTTTATTAAAAAAATACAATTTATAAAATTAAATAAGATATAATAAATCATTAAATTATATCAAAAGTTTCTTTATGTTCAATTACCATTTTGCCATTTTTCTTTTATCTCATCTATTCTTAATTCTTTCCATTCTTGTTTCCAAAGATTTAAATATGGAATGTCTATAGAAGAAGGATTTGGACTGCATTGATCAATTTGCACTAGCGAAGGTAACATAATTGCTTCACCAACTAATAAGGCTTCGCCAGCTTTTAATGAAGGCATCATGTCAATAAGGTTTCCAAGAGTATCAGGTAGAAGTTTTTTAACATAGTTTTGATCATTAGGATTTGTAAGTCTCATGGCAATAAAGTTATTACATTGAGAAAAAATTGTTTCAGATATTTCAGAAGGTCTTTGGCTAGATAAAAGAAGGCTAATTCCATATTTTCTTCCTTCTTTAGCAATTCTTTCTATTGAATTTTTTGATGATCTAAATTTTGTTAGATCACTATTTGGGGCATATTTATGAGCTTCTTCATATACAAGTAAAAATGGGATATCATTATTTATCTCTTCATTTGAATCTTTTTCACACCGAATTTTTTTATATATATAGCCATATTCAAATAAAAGTCTTGAAATTAATGAAACAGTAATACTTAGTACTTCAAAGGGGACACCACTTAAATCAATTATCGTTACATTTGATTTATTATTATAACCCATTAAACAACTTAAAACATTTTCAAATTTAGCGTTTTTAGACTTTTCTCCAAATAAAAATTGCAATCGATCATTTGAAATTTTTGAATTTAAACGAATATAAAATTTATCAAGGCTTCCATCTGCATAATCTCCCTTTTTAATATTTTGAGCTTTTGTAGTGAAAAATTTAAGAGGTTCAGTAAAATATTTTTCTATTCTATTCTCATCATTCAATTCAATCCCTGAATTTTCATCAGTTTGGTCTTTAAAACAAGAAGTCCCATCATTAATCATATATCGAGTATTATTTTTTGCATTTATTGTTTCATTTTTGTAATTATATATAGCATTTTTAACTTCATTAATACAAAAGAATACTGGGCTGTCATAATATATTTTTTCAATTTTTCTATTATGCTTTTTTTTATTTTCAGTAACTAATGTTCTAAAAATTGATGATTGATTATAATTATCCCTCTCACCTGTATCGAGAAGAATATCTTCAAGTTCTTCGCTATTTAGGAGCCAATAAGGTAAAATTAAATTTTCAATATCTATTATATTAGCTTTAGGAAAAGCTGATTTGTATTCTGAATGTATATCGAATATAATAATATGTGAGTTATTTAGAGAATAGGTTCCGTTTTTTTCTTCAACAGCTGATTGGATAATTTTAGAAATTGTGTGAGATTTTCCTGAACCTGTAGAACCAACAATTGCAATATGTTTATTAAAAAATTTATTTCCATTAATTGGTATTCTTACTTCTGGATTTGATAAAAGACGCGAAAAAATAAAATTATCTTTATTGTCAGAGTTTTTAAAAATATCTATTATTTCTTGTTCAGTAGCTGGTTCCACTTTTTTAGGTGGAATAGCAATGGTATCCCCACCGCGTGTAAATATATTATTTTTAATAATTCCAATTGGCATTGCTTCAATTAGATATTTTCTTCCGCTTTCTTTAATTTCAAGAGAAAAGTTTTCAATTATAGCAAATAATTTAGTATCTTCATTATCAGATATTTTTAAATACGATCCAACTCTTAGAGATCTATTAGCTGAGTTATAATCTTCTAGATTATCAACTAAAATTTTTACTTTATTTGGAAATACAGAAATTACTTCGGCATTAATTTGTGATTTATTCATTTTAATATCTCCATTGCATCATCTATATTTTCAATTATAATAGATATATTTTTCATAGTATTATTATGATTGTTATAAATTATTTTGTTTAAATAAAATTGATATATTTCCTTTGTGTTATTAGATTCTTTTAATATACTTTCTATATGAATTAAGTCATTAATAAGTTTGAATTTTATATTGTTTTCTTCAGTTGGTTTTTTTATGATTGAATAAGCATTAAATTCGGAGTCTTGATAATCAAATCCATCAATAAAAATATGATTTTCATTCCATAAATTTTTTTTCAATGATATTAAATTATTCTTGCATATACCATGAATATAAATGTATGGACAAAATGGTTCCGGTTCTCTTTTTGAAATTTTTGACCATTTTTTTTGTACTAAAAGTATTAACGTTTTTAATTTTGATAAATCGAAATTATTATTATCAATTTCAAAAAGAAAAAATCTATCAAATGGTGATGTATTAAGGTCTTGAATAAAATAATCATCCTTAATTTTTTTATAAAAAATATTTTTTCCTTTATACTCTTTAAGCCAAGAATTAAATAGCACAATTTTTTTGTTTATTTTATCTAAAAATATTTTTTTTGTTATTTTTCTATCTTTTTCATCTTTTTTTATTGCAAGATCTGAAATAAGTGCTAATGCATTGGAGTAAAAGTTATTTTTTTCATCATCATTTTTACATTTAAAACAAATGGTTATAAGATCTAAAATTTTTTTACGTTGTTCACTAAAGCTTAGTGCATTGATATCAATAGTTAGATTTTTTAGAAAAATATTTAATTCATAATCAGTTATATCTATTTCATTATAATGTTCTTTTTTGCTACCTTTTTCTGTATAAGTTAAAAAATTTTCTTTAAAATAAATAATATTTATGGGATGTTTTAGTTTATTTTGGCCTGATTTATAATGCCCATATAATTTGTATTTAAAATTTTCGTCTCTTTTGTTTTTTTTGAAATCATTCAGCATTAATCGGATTGGTTTTCCAATTAACGAATGATTGTAATCACTTTCAGAATAATATTTGCACTGGATAGCTAAAGTTTCGTCATTTAAGTTTACATCAATATCTTCTACTCCTTCAATAGTAATTACATTAGTATCATTTTGTAAATTTAGAATTTCAAGAATTGAATAGTCAAATTGATAAAAATAGCCTAAAATTGCTTCATTGGCACTTCTTTTACCCATAGAAATCCTTTATTTAATAATTGGAATTAATTCTTTGAGAATAAAAAAACTTTTAAATCAATCATTCTTCATAGCGCGAAGATTTTTTTTTAAATATCATAATTATACTTTATTGTAAAATTAAAATATTATATTTATCAAATTTTTCATTTCAAGAAAATTAAATTTAAATAAAATATTAATTTTTCGCATTAAAAAAATGCCTTAAATTTTCGATTTTAAAATTATACATAAAAAAAGACCCTATTCATAAGAATAAGGTCTTAAAAGAAATTCAAAAATATTTATTTTTTTAATTTTGCGATTGATTCCATTTCTTTACGAATAAGAATCATTTTTTCCGTAGCTAATTCTGGTGGAACCGTACGTGGATTTCTAAAGTAACTGCTTTCATCAAGCTCACGACGGCAAAACATGGTTTGATAGGTATGATGCTCTGGTGAGTTCATATCAATTGTATCATAGTCACGTAAAATGAGCGGCGAAACATATTTAGTTATGCTAGACATGTCATGATCCATAAATATTTTTTCGTTACGTTTGTTACGTGCAAAACCACGGACAACGTAATCTACACACACAACATCTGTTTCAAATGCTTTAAACATAAAATCTAGCGCATAAAGCGGAGAAATGCTTCCGCAAGTAGCAATGTCAATGTCTACTCTAAAGCTACATATACCAGATGGATCTAGGCTATCTGGATAGGTATGGGCGCAGATGTGGCTCTTGTCTAAATGTATAGAAACTGTAGATTGAGCCATGAGGTTAGAGGACTTTGAAGATGAGGATTGCATGTTTGCTTCTTTTGTAGCCTGATCTCCTTTAAGATCGCTCATTAAAAGCACCACACTAGCTCCATAAGGATCGAAATCTTTTGAACTTACGTTCAATACTTCGGCATCTATGATTTCAGCAATGCGAATGAGTTGTGACTCGATCTGTCTTGCAGAATATTTTTCGTCAATATAACGAATATAGGAAGCTCTTTCCTCATCATTAAGAGCAACTGCAAAGTCATAGAGATTAAAGCTTAAAGCTTTCGTAAGGTTGTTAAAGCCGAGTATTTCTGTCATCTTATGTCCTCAATGAGTTCTGCTTATTGTTACCTAAGCAAATTATCTGATCTTACAGATATAATGCAATATAGTGTAGAGTGGAAAATGCAACAGTAATTTTCCTCTACGCAACAGATTGGGTAAAATATTGTAGCATAGACAGTCTTGCAAGGATATTTTTCAAGTTTTTTGGTTTTATAAATTTAATAAAATCAATATGTAAGGTGTATCAGATGGATTCCAAGCGCGGACTATTTTTGGTTATTTGTGATGACCCCGAACTTGCCTCAACTTTAGTACATATTCAAAAAAATATGGATATAAAGGTTTGGCTTCCAAATAAACAAAATCAATTACAAACCTCTCTGATTGAGGCCTGTGAAGATTCTGATAAAGTTGATGATATTCTAGTAAAAGGCGATATTACCAAGCCGTCCTTTTTTTCTCAATGGAAAGAATACGATCCTATTTGTGTTGTTTTATCCTTAAAGGATAATGACAAGTATTCTAATGTTAGAGAAATGTTATTAGAAGAATTACCAGAGTCTCGAATTTTATCTTTTCAAATTGGACATCCCGAGGAAGTACCTCGAAAACTTGTCGATAATGATCGAGAATTGGTGCTTTCCTGGACCGAGCTTTTAAGTCGACCTATTAGTGCTGAATTAAGGCACATTGAAAGTACTCATCGAGTAAAAGAAATCCGAGATATTTTGATGGAAGGTGATAAAATAGCCCTTCTTCTGCAACCCGATCCCGATCCTGATGGTTTAGCTTCTGCTCTTGCGCTAAGATGTTTGCTTGGGCGTAACAAAGTTTCCACTCCTATTTGTAGTTTTGGTAAAGTAACAAGACCAGAAAATATAGCTATGATGCAACTTCTTGACCTTGAAGTTATCACTATAAAACCAGAAGACCTTATAAATTATGATAAAGTAGCAATGTTAGATACACAGCCAGCCCATTTTACTGTTACTTTGCCAAGAGTCGATGTTATTATAGACCACCATCCCATGGTAGCAAATTATTCTCACATTCCTTACTGTGATATTCGCTCAAAATATGGGGCTACCTCTACTATTTTAACTGAATATTTAAGGGCTGCAGCGGTAAATATTGGGCAACGTCTTGCGACGGCCTTATTATATGGAATTAAAGCAGATACATTGCATTTAAATAGAGAAGTAATTGATGCCGATTTATATGCATTTGTTTCTTTATATCCAGACATTAATTATAATTTATTAAGGCGAATGGAAAAACCTGAGCTTCCTATGAGATTTGCTCCTGTATTAGCAAATGCATTATTAAATATGGCCTTTCAAGATAAAATTTTAGTAAGTTTTATTGGTAATGTTGAGCGTGAAGATCTTATTCCACAAGTTGCCGATTTTATGCTTCAATTTGAAAATATAGAATGGGTTGTTTGTGTCGGTATTTTTGAAAATAATATAGTAATGAGTGTTAGAAATGTTGGTTATGTAAAAAATGCTGGTGATGTTGTAAGACGAATTTTAAATGGAATTGGAAGTGGTGGTGGTCATAGAACGATGGCAAAAGCAATATTTCCTGTTGCAGGTTGGAAAGATAAATTTGGAAGTATTACTGAAGAAAATATTCGTTCTACTGTTCTTAACCTTTTTCTCGAGGAAGCTACATGAGTTTCTTTTTAGCAAATTATTTATCTAAACAAGATACAAATATAAAACCTTTACATGTTGGCTTTGGATTTTATGGTGAAGAAATACAAAAAAGACTTGGGAAATTAAAAAAAATTGAAATAGAAACTAATGCTGAAACTGAACTTAAAATGGAGACATCTTTTATAGATAAAACTTCATCTAAAATGATCTCTTCATTTGATGAAAATATATCTACAACAATTCCGAATTCAGATAATAAAAATAAAACAGATGAAAATGAAATTTCTCAAAATAAATTTTTAGATAATCAAAAGTTTAAATCAGAATATTACGTAAATCCCTTTTTTGCCTTTTTGGCTTGGACAATAGACGCTATTTTAGGTTTTTGCTTTTTAATTATTTCTTTGTGCATTAATTATGTATTTGTTCCAAAAGGAATATTTGTAATTTCACCGACTGTACAAAAATATTTAAGTTTTGTTACTTTAGATATAAGTGTTTTTCATACATTTTTATTTTCCTTGCAAGTTTGGTTTTTTATGGCTTTTCTTGTTTTCCTTTTTCAATATACTATCTTAGGTTTTGAAGGTTCTACTTTAGGACGATGGATATTTGGAATAGCAATTCAAAATAATAAAAACAAAGGTTTAAAAGTTTCAGAAAAAACAAAAGTATGTGCAGCTTTATCTGAGTCTTTATTATTAGGCGGAATTCTATCCTTTATTTTCATTGTGATATCCCCATCTCGTGTTCCTATCTTTTTCTGGATGCGCTACTCTTCAAAAAAATAAATAATCACTTTTGAGTTTAAATATTTCATGATAATGATATACGACCGAATGTTATTTATCGTTTTTTAATTTTGAAAATATAGTTATTTAGAGGCTCTAAGAAAATATAATAGGAATTTCTTATTATATTAACTTTTTTTGATTTTCAAATTGCATATGGAGTTAAGCTACATGTCTGATATCTCATCTTTTTATTCTGCTTTATCTATTCGTAAAGTTTTTCGTCCTCAAAATGCCGACGGTAAACAATCTCGAATTGCAGATTATTTTGCTTCTAATGTTTTTGATCTTCGTGCCATGGTAAAAAGATTATCTGCCCAAGATCTCGAAACGATGACCAAAGTAATGAAATATGGTGGAAAAATTGATGCTTCATTGGCGGAAAGAGTTGCTTCAGCAGCAAGAGAGTGGGCAATGGAAAAAGGAGCCACTCATTACTGCCATTGGTTTCAACCCCAAACAGGAGCTACTGCTGAAAAACATGATGCTTTTTTATGGTTTGATAAACAAGGAAATCCGATAGAAAGATTTACAGGACCAGAACTTCTTCAAAGTGAACCCGATGCTTCAAGTTTTCCATCAGGTGGTATCCGATCTACATTTGAGGCAAGAGGTTATACAGGATGGGATCCTTCCAGTCCTATGTTTATTATGGAAACAGAAAATGGAAAAACGCTTTATATTCCATCTGTATTTATCAGCTACCATGGTGAAGCTCTTGACTTTAAAACACCTTTGTTACGTTCTAATGGTTCACTTTCTGTAGAAGCTACAAAAACTTTACATTTAATTGGTGAAAAAAAGGTAACACACGTAACAACATCGGTTGGACCTGAGCAAGAGTTTTTTATCATTGACAAAAAACATGCTATGAAAAGGCTAGATTTACATTTATCAGGACGTACTGTTTTTGGACGTAAACCATCAAAAGGGCAAGAACTTGAAGATCATTATTTTGGTCATATTCCAAGTCGTGTTCAATCCTTTTTTAATGAATTAGAAGTTGAATTATATAAATTAGGTGTCCCAGTTAAAACAAGACATAATGAAGTGGCACCAGGTCAATTTGAAATTGCTCCAATTTATGAAGGCTCCAATATTGCCGCTGATCATAATCAACTTGCATTAAAATGTATAAAAAGTGTTGCATTAAAAAATGGTTTTGTTGCTTTATTGCATGAAAAGCCATTTGCTGGAGTAAACGGAAGCGGAAAACATGTAAACTGGTCCATGAGTGATTCATTAGGAAGAAACTTATTGGATCCAGGGGCAACTCCGCACGAAAACTTAGTCTTTTTAACTTTTTTATGCGGAATTTTACAAGGAATTAATGATAATGCAGACGTATTAAGAGCTTCTATTGCTTCTGCAGGTAATGATCACAGACTTGGCGCAAATGAAGCTCCTCCCGCTATCATCTCTGCTTTTTTAGGTAACACTCTAGATAAAATTTTAAATGCAATTGAATCTGGATCTGCTGATAAAGTAAACGCCGAAAAAATTATGATCGATCTTGGTGTTTCTCATGTTCAAGAAGTTGCTAAAGATAATACAGACCGCAATCGTACTTCTCCTTTTGCATTTACAGGAAACAAGTTTGAATTTAGAGCTGTTGGTTCAAGTGCACCCATAAATTATCCTACAGCTATTTTAAATGCCGCTGTTCATGATGGATTAACAAAAATAAATAAAAAACTAGAAGAAAAAGCTGTCAATGGAGTTGTTTCTGATAACGATTTATTGCTCATTCTTCGTGAAGTTATTATTCAAACTAAAAAAATCCGTTTTGAAGGAAATGGATATTCTCAAGAATGGCGTGATGAAGCTGCTCAAAGGGGATTATCTAATTATTCAAAAACGCCAGATGCTCTTATGGTATTAGCTGATAAAGAAAAAACAAAATTTTTGAAAAATGCGGGAGTATTTAATACAGAAGACATATTGAGTAGACTTGCAATTCAACAAGAGCGTTACATTAAACAATGTCTAATTGAAGTGAATTGTGCAATTGAAATGGCACAAACTTTAGTTTTGCCCGTTTGTATAGAATTTCATTCAAAACTAATGAAAAATGCAAAACTTTCTTCTGAAATAAGTTGTTCGTCTCCATCTAAAAAAATGGCGGAGCGTTTTGGAGATGACATCAGTCATGTATGGAGCACTCTAGAAGCACTTAAAATACAAGTTGAAAAAATTACATCTGGTGATGCCCTCGATCATCATCATTTAGAAAAAACAAGTAAGATTATTTCAGAAGTATTAATGCTGAAACTTGAAGATCTCCGAAGTGCGGTAGATACGGTAGAAGCATTTGTGCCAAATGATTTGTGGCCTTATCCTAAATATTCAGATATGATTTTTGGAATTGAATAAATATATTTATTTCATGAAAAAGATTTAATAATTGCAGCCTGTTCTTACTTTGTTAGGAAATTTTACTAATAGAGCCTGCAGTGCTGCTAAAATTTTAAGATTATCAAAATCCGTATCTAAATTAATGACTGAACCTTTAAAATCAGATTTGCTATCAGGTGAGTTTTTAGTATCACGTTTAGAGCGATTATCTGCAATGCTATTTGATTCTTTAACTCTATGATTTAAATATTCACCTGGTAAATAATGCATTAAGAATGAATGTATTGCAAAATTTGTTTTTTTAATATCAAACATATCATTTTTAACACCTTTATTACCAAAATTATTTGCTAATTGAAGAGACTCTAAGTCTGATATTCTTGTTTTATTTAAATTATATTCAAATTTGAGAAGTTTTTTAGTTAAACTTTTTACGGATATTTTATCTAATCTAATGTCATATCCAAATTCAAATAAGCGAATTTGAAGAAGCAAAGGAGAAATATTTCCTTTTAAACTTTTTTTAATATTTTCAGTTTGAATTTGTATTTCTTCATCTGTAGCCCATGCGCCTACACCGTTTTCTGCAAGCATTTTCCATGGAAATAAAGGCCCTGGATCTAATTTTCTATCTACTGCAATGTCAGAGTGTCCTACAACACACAAAGGATCAATATTGTAACGTTTTTGAATATCTTTTGCTAATGAAACAATAAGTTTTTGTTGTTTTTCTGAAAATCCAATCCAATCCAATTCACCTTGTTTGCAATACTTTTTATTATTCTTGCATTTAAAACCTAAGTTAACAACCTCAATTCCAATCGAAATAACATTAACATTTTTTCTATTTTTCCATAAACTTGTTCCAGCGTGTTGTGCCCTTCTGTCTTCACTTACTATTTTATAAACTGTATTTCCTTTTTCAGGTACAAGCCAATGCGAACTATTCCCACCAGTTGTTAAAGATCGAAGTGATTTTTTATAAGATTGTGCTGTATAATGAAAGACTATAGAGCATATGCTTTCATTGTTAATCCGAAAAGGATAATCCTCATCTGTTAAATAATCTTCATTAATTTCATAGGGAATAAGATCGTTTGTTACTTTTTCAACAGGGGCAATTTTTTTTTCATCTAGAGCTTCTGTTTTATTGCTTTTTACTCCAGAAGAATTACAGCCAATTATAAAAAATAGTGTTATAAAATTTAATATAAAAATTTTTTTCATATCATCATTTTCCTTGGTGATGATTGTTTTTAATAAAACATAAAAAATTTTATTAAAATATACTTTTCTTCGGAAAAAATAACATGTAAATAAGAAATAATTTTAAATGTATGTTGAAAGACAAAAATCTGTCGAATTAAAATATCATAAAAATTTCCGATAACTATAAATACTGTTTGATTTTTAGTATTTATTTTGAGGTAATTCATGAAAAATAATCTTTTAAAATCCCTGTTAAGTATACCTTTTGTTAGATTATTTATCATTTCGTTAATTTCTTTTTTATTTTTGGTTTCATGTTCTGTAAGTGGTGGTAATAATAAAAATTCGACTAACGAATTGAGCAATTCTCAAAAAAATAGTCACAGTTATATATTAATTGGTGCTAAAGGAAGATTCGGTAAAGGGTCCGTTTTTAAATGCACTCTTGATGGCTATGAGTGTACTGAATTTTTAGGTGGCAATATGAGGTTTCAAGCGCCTTCAAAATCAGGATTGAAGCCTTTAAAGTTATTTAATGGAGATCTTTTTGGTTCTAGTGTTTTGGTTATCAAAGATAAATTGTTTATTGGAGCAATAGGACGCGATAATAAAAATGGAAATGATGCGGGGAGTATTTCTAGTGCAAATTATAAAGATGAAGTAGGCAGTGTTTTTCAATGCAATTTGAATGGTACGGAGTGCCAAGAGTTTTTAGGTGGTCATAATTCCTTTCAAACCAAATCTGAAAATTCGAGAATTAATTTAATGTCTTCTGATCATTTTGGTTCTACTTTATTTCATTCAAACAATAAAATTTATATTGGTTCTATAGGTAGAGATAATAATAATAAAGATGATGTCGGTTCCATTTTTCAATGTGATTTAGATGGAAAAAATTGCAATGAATTGATTGGTGGTAAGAATAAATCAAAATTATTGAACCAATTATTAAGTGAACATGATTCCATTGGATCTAGTTTGTTTATGAATAATAGTACCATTTATGTTGGTGCTATGAATAAAAATGCAGGTAATGGCGGATTATTAAAATGCAATAATGATATTTCAAAATGTAATTACATAGATGTAAAAAATATTCATTTATCGTTAAATGATGCTTTTGGTTCTAGTTTAGTAGGTAACGAAAAAAATATTTTTGTGGGTGCTATTGGCAGAAATGGATTTCCGACAACGGATCCTAATTTGTATGATATAGGTGCTGTTTTTAAATGCGATTTAGAAGGTACAAATTGTTCTGAAATTATTGCTGGTGAAAATAAAGCGAGTGCAGCTAGTCTAGGTCTTTCTCTAAAAGATAATTTGGGCTCGAGTTTAGCTATTTTAGGAAACTATCTTTACATAGGGGCTTCTGGAAGAATCAATAATGCAAACGCAAGAACAGGAGCTGTGTTTAGATGTCAGCTTGATGGTTCTAATTGTATTGAGTTTATTGGTGGAAGAAGTAATGGAGAAGTCAATTCAGATAGCCTTGATCTCCTTGATGGTGATCTATTTGGTTCTAGTTTGGCAATTGTTTCCATGCCTTAATATCCAATTTAAAAAATAAAAGAATATGTCTTGACGATGCACTTTTATTCAAGTATCAACGTTCGGACGATTTTTAAGTTTTTCTTTCAAAAGGGTATTCTATGTCTTTTGCAATTTATCGAGTCAAAATAGACACTGAAAGCAGAAAGAAATTGCTCATTTCTAATTCATTTATTTATTGTTTTTAAAGCTCCGCATTGCGGGGCTTTTTTTTTGCTTATTTTATATTTCAGAGGAGATTTCACAATGACGGATTATGTTAAAGTAGCATCTTATGAAGGTCGTAAAGGAGAAATTCGTAAGGTTGTTCTTTTGTATTCTGGAGGCCTTGATACCTCTGTAATGTTGAAATGGATTCAAGAGTATTACAATGCCGAAGTGATTGCCTTAACGATTGATATTGGGCAACAGGCCGATAATCTTGAAGAAATACGTCAAAAAGCTTTAAAGTTAGGTGCTTTAAAAGCTTACGTCATCGATGCCAAAAAAGAATTTGCTTACCACTATTTAGCAAAAGGAATTAAGGCAAATGCTCGTTATCAAGGTGATTATCATTTAGCAACTCCTCTTGGGCGCCCTCTTCTAGCTAAAATAGCCGTAGACATTGCACGTGAAGAAAATTGTGACTGTATAGCCCATGGTTGTACAGGAAAAGGAAACGATCAGGTTCGTATTGAAGGTACTGTATTAACGCTAGCCCCAGAAATGAAAATCATTGCCCCTGTTCGTGAATGGGGAATGGGACGTGATGAAGAACTTGAATATGCTAGGGTTCATAATATTCCTGTAAAACAGACAAAAGACTCCCCTTATAGCTACGACGATAATATGTGGGGTGTTTCTGCAGAAGGAGGAGAAATTGAAAATCCGGCTCTTATTCCTAACCTTCCTGCTATTCTTCAAGTGTGCAATATTATAGAAAAAACCCCTCATGAATCCCAATTAGTAAAATTAGGCTTTTTAAGAGGAATTCCTGTTCAATTAAATGGGATAGATATGGATCTTCCTTCCATTATTCTTGAGTTAAATAAAATTGGTGCATTACATGGAGTGGGTGTGACTCATCACCTTGAAGATCGTGTAGTGGGTCTCAAAGTTCGTGGGGTATATGAATCTCCTGCAGCACACACCATTATTCGTGCGCATGAAACTCTTGAAAAATTTGTCTGCACAAGACAAGAAAATGAATTTAAATCTGTTGTGGATCAAAAATGGGGCTATTTATGTTATGGCGCTTTATGGCATGAGCCTTTAATGGATGATTTAAATGCATTTATTGAAAAAATAAATGAAAAAGTAACAGGTTTAGTAACAATAAAGTTATTTAAAGGTAGAGCGGACGTTGTTGCTGTTGAAACTCCAAATAGTATTTTTGATGAAAAACTTGCAACATTTATGAAAAGTAACGCGTTTAACCAAAATGCTTCTGCAGGATTTACAGAAATTTATACAATGCAAATGCGTCTTTCACAAGAAAAAGAACGTTATGCACTTGTTTCCGTAGGTGGCGATGAAAATAAAGAAAAATTTGCGCCTTTAATTGCAGAACTTCAAAAACAAGGCTTTTTATTATTCGCCACAAAAGGAACGCATGCTTATTTAGCAAAACAAGGTGTAAAAAGTATTCTTGTGCATAAAGCAAATGAAGAAAGTCATAAGCCTAACTTAATCGATCTTTTAAAACAAAATAGATTTGATCTTGTTGTTAATGTTCCTACACCTTCAAAGCCAATTAGTGAAGAAATTGATGGAAAAAATATTCGCAATTGGAGTGTAAAAAACGGTGTTCAACTTATAACGGATTATGAAGTATTTAAAGTTACAGTTGAAAAAATGGCAAAATCTGCTAAATCAGGTTTGTCTAAATTATCTGAATCAACTAAAAAACCAGCTTTACTTTAATAGGAAATAATATGTGGAATCCTTTATCTAAGTTAACAGGAATGATTTCTGGTCATGGTGGTTTTGTTAATGCCCATGCTCATTTTGATAGAGCATATTCTGTTTCTATTGAAGATTTTACAAATACTCAAGGTAACATTAATAGCCAATTACAAGAAAAATGGAAGTTGGTTGATCGTTTTAAATCCCAAGCAACAGAAGACATTTATTTCCAACATATTTCTTCTGCTTTAAGGTTACAAAATGAACAAGGTGTGCGCCATTGTTTATCTTTTATTGATTGTGATCCTGTTGCCGGTGAAAGAGCTTTAATTGCTGCAAAACGTGCAAAAGAGTTTGCTGCAAAAGAATTAAAAATGAGATTTTTAATTGCCTGTCAAACATTAAAAGGTGTTGTTGATAAAGAAGCGCGTGCTTGGTTTGAAAAATCTTTAGAGCATGTCGATATCATAGGTGGATTGCCTGGTGCTGATGCAGGCAAAGAAGAAGAACATATCCGTATTTTATTAGCAGCTTCTAAAGAAACAGGAAAACGTGTTCATATTCATGTTGACCAATTAAATTCTGCTGAAGAAAAAGAAACAGAATTATTGGCGCGTAAGGTAATTGAATTTGGGCTTGAAGGTAAAGTAACAGCTGTTCACGGGATTTCAATTGCAGCCCATTCAAAATCTTATCGTCAAGAATTATATAAACTTTGTCGCGATGCGGGTCTCAGTTTTGTTGCTTGTCCGACAGCATGGATTGATAGTAGAAGAAATGAAACTTTGTCACCAACACACAACTCAGTAACACCTATTGATGAAATGATTCCTGCTGGTTTAACAGTGGCATTAGGATCAGATAATATTTGTGATATTTATAAACCGTATGCAGATGGAAATATGCTAACGGAACTAAGAGTGTTACTAGAATCTACTCATTTTTATGAAATGGATGAGCTATTAAAAATTGCAACATCGAATGGTTTAAAAGTATTGGGGCTAACTTAAAATGTATAATGCTTCAGCATCTTATGAAGAAAATTATAAAAATGGACCTGATCCAAAGTATTTAAAAGAAGGCAAGTTTCCTTTTGTTAAATACACAAAAAAACCTCGTTATGAATTTTTAGGAGTGCCTCTTCATATCCCTTTTGGTGTGGCAGCAGGCCCCTTATTAAATGCCTCTTATGTAAAAGCCGCTTTAAATGCTGGCTTTTGTTTACCAGTATATAAGACGGTGCGATCACGGGAATGGGAATGTAACAAATGGCCTAATGTTTTATCAATCAATTCAAATCAAAAATCGATCTTTTCAAATGATCAAAATGATGTGATTGGAACTCCCTTTCAAGATAAAGATTATTTTTCTAAATCAATTTCGATTTCAAATTCTTTTGGTGTCCCAAGCCAAGCACCAGAAGTATGGAAAAAAGATTTTCTAACTTTAAATGAAAAACAAACTTTAGGATATGGAGTTGTATTAAGCTTTCAAGGTTCAAGAGAAGAAATGTCTTCCAGTAAAGAAACAAAAGAAGCTTTTTATTTTGACATACAAAAAACAATCCGTTTGGCTTTAGATTGTATTAAAAACTCACCATCTTCGATTTTAGAAATTAATTTAAGCTGTCCCAATGAAGTACATTCTCCATTATATAAAGATTTACCTAGTGCATTAAAAGCAATTCAGTGCGCTCATCAAGTTTTAAATGAAGAAAAATCAGATGTAAAACTTGTTGCTAAAATAGGTGCTTTGAGTCCAGAAGAAACAATGAAATTTGTTTCAGAGACAGCTGGGATGCTACATGCTATTAGTGCAATAAATACAGTTTCTGCTAATATTAGAAATATAAATGGCAAAATAGCACTTGGAAGTGGTTCGTTGTCTGGTGGTGTTTGTGGTTCTCTCATATTTGATCAAGGTATATCCATGGTTTCTACATTGGCTGAAACGCGATCAAAATTAGGGATCCGTTCAAATCAGCTCGGAATTATAGGAGTTGGTGGGGTTGTGAGTATCAAAGAATTTCAATCTTATCTTTCTGCGGGAGCCGATCTTGTTCAAGCAGCTACAGGTATGATGTGGAATTTAAATTTAGCATCGGAAGTAGCAGACTATCTTCAGGTGCCTTATGAAAAAAGCGAGGAGATTCCTTCATGATTCTAGATTCTGAAACCCATGAAATTGTGAGGGGTTTTTTTGAGACAAAAGTGTTACAAATTAGTACAAATCCAATGTTTAAGTTAACAAGTGGCAAGGAGTCGCCTGTTTATTTAGATCATCGAAAAATATTTTCAAATGTTTCTTTACGAAAAAAAATTATAACAAAGTGGGCTGAATTCTTAAAAACAGAATTTCCTTTTATGTTTGATTCGGGAAATGTTGTATTTGCAGGAACGGCAACGGCAGGGATCGCTCCTGCTTATGCTTTAGCAGAATATTTTAATGCTGGCTTTGTTTATGTTAGAAGTAAACCTAAGCAACATGGGTTAACTTCCGTCATTGAAGGAACTTTACCATCAAATTCAAATATATTTGTAATTGATGATATGATTACAACGGGTGGAAGTGTGATTCAAGCTGTAGATTATATAAAAATGGAGCCTATTAAATCTGTTGTTGCTTCAAGTATATCAACTCATAATTTAAAAAAATCGAGTGATTTTTTTAATTCTAAACATATCGTATATAAAAGTTTGTTTAAAACAACTGATTTATTCGACATTGCCTATGCAAAAGATTTTATAAATGGTCGTGAAATGAAATTGATAATGGAGTGGCTAACTCAACTTGATGAATAATAAAAACACATTTAATTATTTTCTCTATATCTGGGAAAAAGATTATCGCTCCATTTTACAAGGAACAAGAACAGCTTTTGCTGTTCTTTGTGTTATTATTATTTATTTATTCGTCAAAGATTCATCCTTGTTTTTTATGGGGATTTGTGCGTTAGGTTTATGTCAGTCAAATGCTCGTTCTTTGTATTGGCGCTTTGAAATTAATATGTTGCTTTCTTTTTTAATTTCAACAGTTGCTCTAGCTATTTCTTATCCTTATACATTAAACATTATTTCCATTTATTTTTATGTTTTTGTATTAACTTTTTTAATGTATGTATTTACTTATTTCAAAATTGGATCTGTTTTTTCATTATGGGTTTATTTAATTCCATTATATTCAATTTTATCTGTAAAAAGTGGACATGAACTTATTAAAAACATTTACATGAACATTATAGCTTTTTCTATTTGTTATTTTATTTGTATTGTTTTAATGCCACCAAAACTTCGCAAGGAATGTTTTTTAGAAACAAAATCTATTTTGAGGGAACTTTCGTTTTATATAGAAATAGTAGAGAATTACACTTTTGATAAATCTGATAAATATTCTTTACAATTGACCAAAAGAAGAGAAAAAATATTTTTACGGCTTCAAAGTTTAAGACTTATGATGAATGATATAAATATGTATCGAAGAAATCGTAAGAGTGCTAAAAAAAATGAATTATTACCATATTATATTATGTCGGTTTTAACAGAAAGATTTATTGAAAATACCATAGGAATTTCTATTAAAATAAGATTATTAAATGTTCCATTTGAATATGAGCCTGTTGTAAGAAGATTATTTGCTTTAATTCATAAGACAAATAATGATATGCTTAAGTTTTTAGATAATAGAAAAAAATATAATACAAAAGAACTAGGCTTTCTTTATGAAAAAATTTATTTAGATGCGTTGGTTGAAGTTAAAAAAATTGAAAAAATTGGAAAAAATTTTGTTCACGATGAATTATTTAATGAAATATTTTCAAATGCATATCAATTAAAAGATAATATAAGTTTACTTAATTCAGAATTTAAATTTCTATGTAAAAAAGAGTAAAAAATGTTTTTAACCGATGTTTTTAAGAATTTTTTTTCTTTCATTTTCAATTTTAAAATATCTGATATAAGGCAAGCATGGCGAGCATCTATAGTATGTATAGTTTGTTTATATGTAAATCATAAATGGCTAAAAGGTGAATATCCTGGATGGGTATTAGTTACAGCTATTGTTTGTTTGCAAAGTAATTTTGGAGCTACTTTAAAAAGAGCAAAACAAAGGGTTTTAGGAACTGTTTTAGGTTGTGCTCTTGCTTTTTTATTAACTTTTTTATTTCCAGATAACGTTACAATATCTGTTATTTTATTATTAATTTCATTGTTATTAGCAATTTATAATTCAGTTTATAATAATAATTCTTATACTTATACTGTTTTTTTCTTTACATTTGGATTGATTGCTTTGATCTCTGCATTATTTCATAATGGAGCAGAATTTGCTATTTTAAGAATTGAAGATGTAGCACTAGGAGCTTTAATTGGAACTTTAGCTTCATTTTTATTATGGCCCGATTTTGCAAAAAAAACATTTAAAGATGATCTTTTGCAAGTTGTTTCTGAGCTTGAAAATCTTTTTCAATTTATAATAAATTGGAGTGCTGGCGAAATAAAAGAAGACAAAGTTTATATTCAAAAAGTTTTATCAGCAACTAATAATCAAAATGCAAGAATTAAAATTTCAGAAATTTATCATGAACTTGGAAAAAAAAATTATCCTTTAAAAGAATATGAAGATTTTATTTTATCACAAGAAAGAATACATTTTTCTTTATTGAATATATATAACTCTCTTAGAATTAATTCTTATGAAAAAAGAAAAGAAAGTCTTCCTTTTGTTTATGAGCAATTAAATTCCATTCAAAACTATTTTCGTATTTGTGTTGCTCGTTTACCGCTTTCAAAAGAAAAGGCGGTTGTTCTTATGGGAACTGTAGATGAGTTAAATCTTTTAGAAAATCTTGAAAAAGAGGCTATTAAAAATTTATACGATCATCGTGGTAAAACAACATCATTTGATATGATAAAATACCGTGCTCTATTAATAAGGTTGCTGCAAGAAGTGAAATCTATGAACATAGAAATAAATAAGATATTAGAATATTATGTCCAGCCTAGGCTCTAAGAATTAACTAAAATCATAAATTCTATTGATATTTTACATTTTTAGTCTTTTTAAAGTTGATATACAGACTCTATGTATGGCAAGCTGCAATCTCTATTTTTTACTGTTTCTGATGGAGACGTACTTATGCATCTTATTGGGTTTGATATTGGTGGAACAAAAGTAGAGGCTATGCTGATATTCATTGGTAAGCTAAAAAAGGAGGAATCCTTTATCTCTTCTTTTGAGTTCCAAAAATCATCAGGAGACATTGTCCCAGGATATGTCCTTTATAAAAAAAGAGTAGCAACGGAAAGGCATAATGGATACGTACAATTAATAGATAAAATGGCTTTATTAGCTAAAGAAGTATGTGCCGAAAAAAATGTCGATTTACATTCATTATCTGGTATTGGACTCAGTGTGCCAGGTCCTGTTGATCCCAAGTCGGAACTAGTCACATCAAGTAATACAATGATCTTAGTCGGTCATAATTTACACCAAGATCTTCGTGATAAATTAAAAGTAACATTTCCTATTATTTCTGAAAACGATGCCAATTGTTTTGCTTTAGCAGAAACTCTTTGCGGGGCAGGTCTCGATTACTTTAAAAAGACAGGAATACCTGTAAATAAACAAGTTAGTATTGGTCTTATTTTAGGTTCAGGCTTTGGTGGTGGTATTGTCGTTAATGGAAAAGCGGTAACAGGTCGTAGAGGGGGAGCAGGAGAAGTTGGGCATATGACTCTTTATCCTGGTGGCAGTCCTTGTTATTGCGGCCGTGCTGGTTGTGCCGAACAATATTTATGTGGACCTGCATTAGAGGCTGCTTTAAATAATCGAATTTATTCTCAAATTGAAAAGCGTCCTGGTGCTGCTGAAATATTTGAACTTTATGAAGCACAAGATCCTATCGCACTTGCTGTCGTGAAAAGGTATAAATCAGATCTCGCTTTCTTTTTAGGAACCTTAACTTGTATGCTTGATCCTCATTATTTTGTTTTAGGAGGAGGATTAAGTTTACAAGACGTCATTTATGAAGGTCTTGAGAAAAAAATTGGTGAAAATACGTACCTTCCTGAACAAGCTATTTCTATTTATAAGCATAAAATAGGAGATTCAGCAGGTGCTATTGGAGCAGCTTTGGTTGTTTTAGAGCAAAATAATCTACATTTTTAAAAATAAATGTATTTGATATAAAATTTAATATTGCTAAATAATAATTTCTAAATTTTTTCGAAGCTGTTTTAGTATTTTTGTGAGCAATTCTTTATCATTTTCAGGAAGGTCTTTTAAAACTTTGGGGCGTATTTTTTCGCTTACTTTAAAAGCATCTGTAAGTTTGTTTTCGCCTGTTTCTGTTAAATGCAAACTTTTTGCTCGTTTATCTTTATTGTCATCTTGTTTCTGCAACCATTTTTTTTGTTCCATATTTTCTAGAGATCGAGTTAAACTTTGAGGCTCTACGTCCATGATCAATGCTAAATCAGCCTGTCTTATTCCAGGGTTTCTTCCAATATAAACTAAAATTCTTCTTTCTAGTCTGCTCAGATCATATTCTTTCCCCAGTTCATCTAATTTGTTTCTCCAAAGATTAATCGTGTCTATAAAATAAAACTCTAAAATCGCATCTATACTCAAATTTTCAGTTTTAAATTTTGGAATGGAAGCTATTTTCTCAGAAGGCAATAATTCAAGATTTTCCATGTTTATCTCCTGTTGAGTATTAAAAACGCAAAGATCTGATCAAGTCCTGTATGGAACCACTACTAAGAAGAATAAATATAACTGGAAAAATAAAGAAAACCAGAGGAAAGACCATTTTTACAGGAGCTTGAGCCGTCATTTCGTCTAATTTGAGGTTTGCCTGAGTCCTCATATTTTTACTTAATTCAGTTAAATTTTTTTGGAGTGACGTTCCTAGTTTTAATGAGATAATTATATTTTCAATAATTTCGTCGTAAAATGGATTATTTTTTTTACCAGTTGACTTTTGGAGAGCTGTCATAAAGGAACAACCTACGGAATATCGTGTTAGGGCTTCCTTTGCTGATTTCTTGATAATGGGATTAATGGTAAATGTTGTTGCATTTTCAAATGATTGATAAATGTTTTTCCCAGCATCGAGATTTAATAAAATAATATCTAAAAAATCGGCTGTTTCATGCTGAGTGAGAATAAACTCATTTTTAAGAAAAGATAAGGACAATATTTTTTTACGAAAAGATAAAGAAATTATTTTTTGAAAAATAAAAATAAAAATGAGATTCAATAATAAAGAAAAGAATAAAAATTTCATGTTATTTTAGTTGCGCCATTTTTTTTAGGATATAAAATCCAGTTGTGTTAAGTAATATCATGGTAATTAAAAGAAAAATACCTATTTTATTTTGAAAGAAAAAAAGGATGTAGGAAGGAGATATAATCCAAATTATAATTGCAATAAATAAGGGAAAAATTCCAATTATAAAAGATTGAAATCTGATTTGAGCTGTCGCTGCAGACATTTTTTTATCTAATAAAATTTTATCTGTTATTCTATTATCCATTTTTTCTAAAAGGGTTACTAAGTTTCCACTATTCACATAACCCATTTTTATCATATTTAGCAATAATAATAAATAATAAGTTTTTTTGTTTTTTTTAATAGATTTAGCAGCAGAGTAAATAGACTGATCTAAAGTCATTCCTTGGGAATAATAACGATTGATTTTATACATTGCAGTTTGAATAGGAAGGGGCCATTTTTTTTTAGATTCAATTATTTTAAACACATGAGAAAGCTGTATACCTGCTTTTAAATATGAAATCATTAATTTTATTAATTTAGGAATTTCTTCTTCCTGTTTTTTTATATGAATTTTATTTTTTATAAAAATAATAAATTCTAACGATAAAATTTTACCAACTAAAAAGGCAGGATGAATTTTAAATAATATATAAATTTCTTTTATATTTAAAAGATGCATTAAATATAATATTTGTAAAATTAATAATAATAAAAGGAAAATAAATGTCATGTTAAATTTTTTTCAAAAATAGATTTTGTTATAAAATTATTATTTTCAGATAAAGAAACCATTTGGTGTATTGCAGAAATATAGCGGTGTCCTTTTTCATTTCTAGAAAGTTGAATAATATAATGAATAGCAGAAGAAATTTGTTCCCGAATAGCACGAGATGGTAAATGGGAAGAAGCAAAAAGAACTAAAGTTTCTAATCTGCGCAGAGCGTCGACTGTTGAGTTGGAGTGTATTGTAGTCATACTACCTTCATGTCCCGTATTCATAGCCTGCAACATGTCTAATGCTTCTCCCCCTCGGCATTCTCCTATGATAATTCTATCTGGCCTCATCCTTAATGAATTTTTTAATAATTCACGAATACAAATACTGCCTTTTTGCTCAATGTTTTCTTTTCTCGTTTCCAGACGAATCACATGTGGTTGTTGTAATTTAAGTTCAGCAGAGTCTTCAATTGTAATGATTCTTTCTTTGGGACATATAAAAGAAGATAAACAATTTAATAATGTTGTTTTTCCCGTACCTGTCCCCCCCGAAATTAAAATGTTTTTCTTTGAGAGAACAATCTCTTTTAAAAGAGAAGAAATTTCATTTTCAATCGAATTTTTTTGAATAAGTTCACTAAAAGTTATGGATTTTTTTGGAAACTTACGAATCGTTAAACAAGGACCATCTAAAGATAAGGGTGGAATAATAGCATGGACACGAGATCCATCAGGTAGCCTCGCATCACAATAAGGGATACTTTCATCTATTTTTCTCCCAACTTGATTACATATTCTTTCTATAATTCCTTTTAAGTTTTCATTTGAGTCAAACTTTAAATTTGAAGAAATGATAATCCCATTTTTTTCTAAAAAGATATTTTTTGAATTATTAATCATAATTTCAGAAATAGAATCATCTTCCAATACAGACGTAATGACACCATATTGATACGATTCCGCCCAAATACACCAAATATATTTTTGAAATAATATACGATCTTCTTTATCAAAAAAATGATATTTATCCCAAAAATTTAAATTTAAATAATAACAAGTTGTTTTAAAAAAAACAAAATCATCAATTTCTTCTTTGTAAAATAAAAAATCAGAGTTATTTGAAAATTCATTTTGGATCAGTTCAAGTGTAGTTTTAAAAATTGAAGATGAGAAAATATTTGAAATTTCTTCTTCTATTGGAGGTATAAAATTAGGTTTTGAGCTGCATTCAATTATTATATTATGATTTTCAAAAGAAAATTGATTTTTTAAATAATAAACACTTTTTTTATTATCATGTTCAAAATAAATAAATCCATTATCAAGGAAAAACTGATAAAATAAATTTTTAATGCTTTTTGTTTCCAAAAAAATATCATTTTCAGAATTATTTCCAATAGATAAATAATTATTATCTGAGACTGTAGCTGATTTACTTAAATTTTTATGAATTATATTCCATTTCATTTTTTTAATCCTGGAATAAATTGAAAAGAATCATTTTTTATTATTTTTTGAATACGCTCATTTTCAATAAATTTGTTTAATGTAATTGCTTCATCTTTGTTTATCATATTGTCATTTGGATTTCTTAAAGAAATGCTAAAGTTGGCATACTGTTTCATAAATGTAATTATTTTAACTTCTTCAGGATAAATATAAAAACTTATAGAATTTGCGGAAGAAACGTTTGTTTTTTCTTCTATTTGATCATTTATTCCTACTATTTTAATGTTTTGTAAAATAGTTTCGGTCACTTTTCCAAAATTGGGAATGTTTAAATGAGCAATAAGATCGATTTTATCTCCAATTTTAAGAAGTGTTCCATAATTTCCAAAATCGATGTCCAAAACAAAAAGTCTTTTTCCATTAGGTATTTTTTCAGGGACAGAGTTTTTTTGAAAAGGACTCATAAATAAATCTTTTAATAGAGGAGTATTTTCTTTTATTGTAATTAAGATTTTTTTACCAATGTATTGGTCTATTTCATTACTATCAATAAAAAAAGAATTTGACTCGTTTGATTTTATTTCACTTAACTTAAAATCATTTTCATTTACAATCTGTCCCTGAAGCAAATTATTTTTTGCAATTAATATAGATTTCATATTTTGTTCTGGATTTGATGATTGCGAAATAGATTTAAAAATTAAAAATTGAATTAAGGTTATTATAATTGCATAAAAAGACGTTATGAATAATTTCTTTTTATTATTTCTCTTTTTTTCTAAATTATTATCTTTTAATTCATTCCATTCAATCATATTATATCCAAAAAATATTATAAGTTTTCACTATTAAAGATGTCTTCATTTTCTTTGATAGAAGTATTACCAGTAACTTTTGAAGCATTTTTTTGTGCTTTATCAGCAGCAGAATTGGCTTTTTTCTCTGACTCGCTTATTTTAGATGTATCTTGACCCGCTATGGCTCCAGCTAGAGACGCAATTTTTGATTTCATAGCGCCACCAAAAAATGCTGTTGCTGCAATAGAAGCAACGGCAATTAAACTTAGAATAATAGCGTACTCTGTTAGGCCTTGACCTAGTTCTGATTTTCTTTTTTGCATTGTTTATTGTCTCCTTTTAAAATGCAATTGATTTATTCCTTTTTTATTTTGATTCTAAAACAGATTTTATATTTTCATTCTTTTCTTTGATTTTATTGTTAAAAAAATATTTTCTCTTTTTTAAGCTCTTTTTTTTAATTTATTTCCCAAAAAAATTAGTAATTTATAAATATTTTGAAGTCGGTTAAAAGTCTCTTCCTAAAATCAAGAAAATAAATGAAATCTTGGATTCAATTTAGGATGGGGTAGATATGTTGTTTTTAAATACAAAAAAAAATAAAGCAGAATTAAATTTAAATTTGATACTTAAAAAATCAGAAAACACAAAAAAAAATATAGTATCATTGCTTATTCCAAAAAATCATTCTGAAAAAAAAGTAGGATTATTAAATCATATGAGTCTTCTTTCTAATGAAGGTTTATTATATAAAAATACTTATTTGTTTCATACCTTTGGTATGTTTTTTCCAATTGGTATAATTTGTTTTGATAAAAGTCATAAAATATTATCAAAACCAATTGTTATTCAAAAAAATTGTTTATTTATTGTTCCCTTTAAAACAAAATATGTTGCAGAGGTAAATCATGAAATTATTGATAAAATAAATGATAGTCATTATTCCGATAAAGTCATAGTATATAAAAATAAATTATTTTTTTATATTTTCAAATATTTGAAACAAATTTTATGTTTACATCTCTTTATATTTAGTTGTTTAATTTTTATGGCAGCCTATGCTGAGGATAGCTTAAAACTATCTTTAGGGCGTGATAAAACAATTGATCTTGGAAATGCACCTCAGAGTATTCAAAATTCAGACCCTGATATCCTTGATATACAGAGAGTAGGTTTGACAAATTCCATTAAATTAATTCCAAAACAAAATGGAAAAGTTAAATTAATTATTCAATATACGGGCGGTATTGAAAATATATGGAATATCCAAATTGGAAAAGAAGATAATTCTTATTCATCTAATTTAGGTGATATTTATACAGAAAATCAAAATTTATCTCTTCAAGTCATGGCTCGTTCCTTAAATCAAATATCTGGGATAAAATATCAAATTAAAAATGGAAAAATAATTATTTTAGGTCATATTACAGATTATGAATCCTTTCGTAAGTTAGTGGTAGCTGTTGTTTCTAAACCAAATGTTTTTTTTCCTGCCTATAGTTTATCAAAAGAAATTGAAAATGCTGTTTTTAAATCAATTCAATCTGATTTAAAGTTATTTGGTGAAAGAGATTTGAGAATATTAAATAAATCAGGATTGTATTCTTTATCTGGAGTTCCTTCTTCGCCAATAGGAAAAAATAAATCTTGGCAATTTTTAAGTGCTTTAATTCCAAATTTAATTGATTCTACAAGTAATATGACAGGTGATAGTGCTATTATTCAAGTAAATCTTGAGTTTTTAGAAGTAGGAAAATCCGAAAAAATTGGGGCTGGTTTTCAGCAACCAGGAATGAATCAATCCATATCAGGTAGCTTATCTTTTGCTCCTAATTTATTATCCTCTGGAATATCACAACCTACATTACAAATCGCACCTTTAACAACTTTATTAAAGGCATTACAAGAACGATCCTATGCAAGAAATTTAGCAAAGCCTGTTGTCATTACTCGTTCGGGAGAAAAAGCATCTTTTCTTGCTGGTGGTGAAGTTCCTATCGTAAGTTCATCCTTTAATACAAATGGACAAAGTTCAAGTGTTTCCTATAAACCTTTCGGAATTTTGTTTCACGTTACCCCAAATTTGCAAACAGATGGATCTATTTGGTTAAAATTAGATTTAGAAGTAAGTGATATATCAGAACAACTCAGTTATCAAAATGTACCTGGTTTTACAACAAGAAGAGTCAATACAAATATCATTTTAAAAGATAAAAAATATGCAATTTTAAGCGGATTAGTCCAGACTAAAAATTCAAAAAATGTTGAAAGATTTCCAATTTTAGGAAGCATTCCTATTATTGGCGAATTGTTTAAAAGTAGAAGATTTAAAGATGATGAGTCTGAATTATGGGTTGCCGTTTCTGCTATGAGAGGTGACTTATTAGATGAAGATAAAGATGTTCAAGCCTTAATTGAGAATAAGTTTGCAAGTTTCAAAAAAAATATTACTGGAAGTTTATTAGATTAAGGAATAAATATGATTTTAATTTACGACTATAATAATTCAATATTACATTTTAGTTATTGTAATAAGGATGAGACTAGCCCTTATAGAGGTATTTTAATTAAATCTTTTGAGAAAATATGTTTTGAAAATAACGTATTTTGTTTGGTTTTAAATCTAAAATTGAAAAACAGTATTTTTATTCCTGACTTTCGTTATTATCTTAAAAATAAATTTTTTAAATTAGTTATTTTATATTTTTTTGTATTCATTTATAAAATTTATCTTTTTTGTAATTTTATCTCTTTAAAATTAAGTAAAATTAATTATAAAAATAAAAAAATTATGAATCATTTTGTAATAATAATTATTTTACTTATATGCTTATTTCGTTTTATTATATGCGGTTTTTATGTAGATAAAAATAAAAATGAGGAAAAATTAAACATTTCTTTATTAGATTGGAGAAAAATAATTTTCCAAATGCCAATTAATAAATCTATTGAAGTAAACAAATTTTTTTATTTTGAAAGTAATTTTCCAATTATTAAAGGAATTCATGATTTTTATGTTCTGCCCATTCAGTTAGAGAATTTAAATAAGGATTATCCGGATAGATATATTGCGGTCTCATTTAAAGAGATAATATCAATGGATAAAAAATTAAATTTAATTAAACTATCAAATAAATTTAGTTGTTTAAA
The DNA here is from genome assembly GCF_009208775.1 of Silvanigrella paludirubra. Taxonomy (NCBI): domain Bacteria; kingdom Pseudomonadati; phylum Bdellovibrionota; class Oligoflexia; order Silvanigrellales; family Silvanigrellaceae; genus Silvanigrella; species Silvanigrella paludirubra. Next base: position 113,087 of record NZ_WFLM01000001.1, read on the forward strand.
TGAAAATAAAGATAGTTATTTTATTTTTTTAATTCATAAAAATATTGATATACTTTTATTTGAAAAAAAAAGTCAGGTTTCTAATATTCAAAAATTTATTTTAGTTCCTCAATCAAATTTTATAGATAAAGCAAATTTGAAAAATATTTGTAATTATATTCCTCTGATTTAGGGTTTTTAATAATGATACATGAGAAATTATATATATATTCATTTAAAGACAAAATCTATTATAATGTGGAAGATTTTTTTTCTTTGTTTAAAGATATTATTTATAAAAAAATTAATAAAAATTTATTTATGATTGAAATAAAAAATAAAAAAAATATTTTAAAATTGAATGAATTTTTTATTTATAATCAAGATATTTATTGTATTGTCAATAAATCATTTTCTCTATTTGTTTTTATAGTAGGAAATTTTACAGATTATTTTTTTATTTTAAGAGATATTGAAGGTGTAAAAAAAGTATTTTTTAATTTAATATTTTTAAGGTTTATTTTCCATTTTTTATTAAAAATATTTATAAAAAATATTATTATAATAAAGTACACTATTGTATTTTTATTTTTAATTTCTTCTTTTTTTACGGAAAATGTGGTAAAAGAAAATATAGATTTAATTAAGAATAGGCATCTGATTCAAAAAAAAATATATATTGGTTATCAAAAAATTATCCAAAATGCTAAAGAAGAAAAATTATCGGATAAAAATGAAGTTATTATAAAAAGTGATATAAAAATAAATCATAATATAAATTTAAATAAAAAAAATAAATTCACAGAAAAATTAGACAAAGATACAAGGTATTTTTTAAATATTAAGAAAGGTCATAAAAAAAATGAAATTAAATAATGAAAGTGGCCAAACTTTATTTGAGTATTTAATTGTCATAATTATTATTTTATTTTTATCACTCTCAATTATAGAGATATCAAGATTATATGCTTTTAAAAATTATCTTCAAATTTTGACTCATGACTCGGCAAGTAAAATATCTCATTCTCATTTATATCTTTTAAAAAATAATCTGTTAGATGATAAAAGTAAAAATTATAAATTAGAAAAAGAAATAAAAAAAAATATAGAGCTTAATTTAAATCATTTTATGACATCGCACTTGTCATTTGATTTTAATAAGAATAATTCTTTGCTATATTTAAATGAACATAATATTTCATTAAATATAGAATTTATAAATCGTTATAATGAATTAAATACACCTGGTGTTTATATGAAAATAAATGCTTGTTTACCTGTTTTATTTTCGGGGTTTTTTCGGAATTATCTTTATCAAAAAAAGAATCTTCCGCAAATTGGAAAAAAAGTAAATGAAAAAATATCAGAAGATAAAGCAGCTTCAAGAAATTGCCTTGGTTATTATTCCTCTAATTCAATATGGACACCTTTGTTTTGGTTTCGGGTGCGCACAAGCTCCTTTTTTCCTTGGCCTGCTTCCTCATCTATTTATCAAAAAGGATTTGCAGTTCCAAATAAATTTTATGGGCTGGAAAATGATTTGAATCAAAGCACTTTGCAAGCAATTCAGAACAATAATTTAACTTTATTTTTTCAAGAATATAAAAAGGAATTTTAATGTTTAAATCTCAAAAAAATAAAAATCAAGAAGGACAAGCTTTAGTAAGTGGTCTTATACTTCTTATTTTTACTTTATTTTTTTCAATTTATTTTTTATTTATTTCGGAATCTTATTCTCGTAATTATTCTAATATTCAAAAGGCTAGAGAGTCAACGTTAAGAGAATCTTCAAAAATAGCCAATTTAATAAATCAAATCACTATAAATAATCAATTAATATTACAGTCAATATCTGTTGCTGAAGATGCCTATGCGGAGGCAGCAGAGATTGGTTTATATATCTCATTTAATCAGCCATACTGGGAAAGTTATGGAATATTAAATCAGAAAAACTATTCATTAAATCATTTATTATTATCAGATAAAACTAAAAATTCTTTAAACTTAATTTATTCTTCCCTCTTAAACAAATCTGCAAGAGGATTATTTTTAGCAAAATCTTTATCTGAAAAAAATAAAAAAATAATTGAGAAAATACCAAATCAAATCTCAATTCATTTTATTCGATCTTCAAATGCGGATGTTTTTTGTTTTTCATTGGAAAGCAGAAATAAATATTATCAAAAACCTGGATTTCATAATATCCCCATTTATGAAAATTTGTATCATTTTTATCTTGAAAAAAAAGGATGTAAGTTAACACAAAGCAGAGGTTTGTATGGTTTTTTAAATTCACAATTACCGTTGATTTTTTCTTCTGAGTCTGATGATATTCTTTCCTATAAATCATTTAACACAATATTAAATAATGATTATTATGGAATTTGGTATGTAGATCCTAATAAATATAAAGAATTTTTTAATTCTTTATATTTTCATTCTGGAAGTTTTGTCGAAGAAAACTCCAAGTTTACAGTAATTTCAAAATATCTTTCAAAAATACCTTTTTTTCAAAATATAAAAATTGATCAAAAAGAAATTTTTTCTGGTTTTTCTAAAATAATAAATGTACGAGTTACACATCCTTATTTTTATTGTCAATCAAATAAAAATCAATTTGGTGATTTTATTCTTGAAGAAGATTTTTTAAACATAGATCAATGTGCTTTTAATAAAAATTATTTTATAAAATCCTTTTTTTATCCCAATTGGATATCTCTCATTTCAAAAGAAGTTGATAAAAAATGAAATCTCTTAAATTTTATGAAAGTGGCCAGTCCTTGGTTGAAATGCTTTTTATTTTGCCCGTCTTTTTTATGATATTAGCAGGGTTTATTTTTATTTATCAAAATCAGATGCGTATTTTTAGTGATGAGAGTTCGCAAAGTGCTCTTATGCTTTCGGAATCCTATTTTGATTATGAAGAGAAACAACAAGCTCACTGGGCAAGTGCAAAAGAAGACTCGAACGATTTAATAAAGAAACAAACGGAACAAAGCTTAAATCCTAGTTCTTTTTTTAAGAAAAGTGTGGATTTAAAAAATGGTGTTTTTTTAGATAAAAAACCAATTAAAAGGCATGAGCAAATTCGGTCCTGTTCTTCTGAATCCTTGTACCAGGTTTTGCTGAAAGAGAATGGACGCTTTGAGTTGACGACATGCGCTTCGAGCTCAGCCTATGAAAATCTTGAAAGCAGGTTTGATCCCAATTATAAAGCAGACCCGCTGTCATATTATGGCTATTCGCTTTATTTCCCTCAGAGTGAATTTATTTGGTCACATCGGCAATTTGCAGCAGCATATGCGGCTCAATCCTTTTCTCAGAGTGCTCAAGGAAATCTCTTTTCGAAACAGCAAGCTTCTTTATCTCTTCCTGATAGAAGTAATTTTAATACAAACTGCTTTATGCAGCCTTTTGATCCTCAATGTTCTTTAGAGCCTGTAGCAAAAATTTTTTCGCGCACAGCAAAAGATTCTTCTAAGTTACAAATATCATTATGCTATTCAGAGGCGGCACTTGCTTGTGCTCCCACGGGACCCGCTCTCCCTGCCTGTCTTGCAGCTAAATTATCTCAAATAATCAATGCTTTAGAGCTTGGCGTAGAGTCTTGGGTTTGTCCAAATACGAATACGGCTTTGAAAGCATCCCAAAATAGGGTGCGAGAATTGATTTTTGCTTATTCTTCGATCATATTTAACAAAGAAGTTGCTTTTAGAAGCGAAATTTTGATAAATAACGCAGCAAATAAAAAAAATTAAAAAAACTTGTTACGAATGCTTGACTGATCTTGCATTCGTGTATTAGTCACAGTCCTACCAAAGGTTGGCGCTTTAGCTCAGTCGGTAGAGCAGTGGACTGAAAATCCACGTGTCCCCAGTTCGATTCTGGGAGGCGCCACCATCCTTTACTTCCCCTTCTTTTTTCTATTATCTCCTTTTTAAAAATACCTAAATGCAGTAAGTGTGTGGTCTTCTTTTAAAGTAAGGTAAATGTATGCGTCCTAAGTCTTATTCTAATTTATCTCAATCTGTTTCTCAGTATGTCGAAAATTTACTACAAATAGACAATGATCCTAATTTACAACAAGTCATGCAAATTGCGAAAAAACGGGGAACGCCTCCTTTGCAGGTTGTTCCAACGGACGGTCGTAATTTAGAAGTGTTTGCTAGAACCGTTCAAGCAAGAAAAATTGTGGAAATTGGCACATTATGTGGTTATTCAGCCGTATTTTTAGCAAATGCCCTTCCAGAAGACGGAAAGCTTTATACCTGTGAGCACAGCACTCACCACGCCGCTGTGGCAAGCGAAGTTTTTCAAAATTTAGGCCTCTCTCATAAAATTGAAATAAAAATAGGGAAGGCGCTTGATACTCTCCCAAGTCTTGTTCGTGAAGGTCCTTTTGACCTTATTTTTATCGATGCTGATAAAGCGAATTACCCAAAATATTTTGATTGGGCGGTAGAAAATTTAAGATCAGGCGGTCTTCTGATTGCGGATAACGTTTTTGTTTTTGGATTTGTAGGTAATGAAGAACTCCCACAAGGAGAATTAGCAAATTTAATACTTGCTATGCGCAATTTTAACGAAAAATGTGTAAAAGATAAAAGGCTTGTTACTACCTTTTTACCAACTGGAGAAGGTATGATGGTTGCTGTGAAAAAGTAATCTTCTTCATAAAATGTTTTGAGTTTAAATTTGTTACTTATTTAAGAGAATGCTAAAAATCTAAAAATATATTTTTTTAATGTAATATTAAGTTAGATATTATCAGATGAAAATAAAAAAAATCCAACAAATGATTTTACGTCGGATTTTTTAATGAAATTAATAGCGGTGCCATTTATAAGTACTAGGAATACATGGCTGTGGGCAATTTTCGGGAACTTTTCTTGCATCATCATCAACAGAAGACCAAGCAATTAAACTGCGCACTACATTTTCAAGTGGTACTTTACGCTGAGCGGCATAAGGAGAATAAATAGTCCACTCTGGATCGGGTCTTGTTGGGTTTTCATTCCATTTATAAATATTATAATTGTATGATGCTGTAGTTGAATTTGGAACTAAACCAGTTGAAACATCGGAACTTCCTGATGGTGTCCAAATAAAATCTGGGTGTGCATTTTGATACCATTCTCCACCAATAATTCTATCGCTGGAATCTAATTCTAAGTCATAAACATAGGTAACAGAAATAACGTTATCATTTCTTGGTGAATCTTTTGCTGCTGCATTTGGCCATGTTTCACCTATATATTGAATTGTGGTTTCAACTCCAACAATTTTTGCAGCATAATTTGATCTGTAAGTTGGAAACTTATCTCTAGTAAATTGTGATCTTGGAATAGCAGCTTCCTTTGCTGTAGATGCGGCGACACCAGTTTGTGGATTAAAATAGCGGTATTTATAACCAAGAAGAGGTTGATTCCAAACTTGGAAATCATATGTGGCATCAATCACAACACTGCGGTTATTGATTCCAAGTTGATTTATTAAAGTTAAATGAAATGTCCCTGGGTTTGTATCGAAGCATTCTTGACTAATAATACGTCCTTTAGAATCTGTTGCCGGATTTTTTTGGTTACAGCGGCCTCCAATAAATTTAGTTGGAGCACTTAAATTTGCCCAGAGAATTGTAGAAAGCGCTTTGATATCTGATGGGTAAAATGTAATTTTTGTACCTGCTGCATTTGTTAAGTTAACGCTGCGAACGGGTCTATTGTGCATGTATGCGGCAGGAGCCCAGCCATGACAAATTCCTTCCCATCCTTCAAATTTTCCGTAACTTTGTGCATCGGCAATAATTGTATTTGTTAATGAATAATTATTGTCTCCCATTAATAAATCATATTTTTCAGCTGGTGAAAGATAATTTGTTTTTCCTTCGCTTACCAATGTGCTTGCTGAGCGTTGTCTTAAAATATAATTTGCATAATCATTTATTTCCATATCTGGTAAGTTTTCTGAATATCTATTAGTAATATTTCCTTTATAAAGAGGCCAATAGCTACCAGACCAAGGTTGGAAAGTTAATGTATAAGATGATATTTTTTTGGCATCAATAGCATTGATATTGTCAATAAAAGTTGCGGGATTATCTATAACATATTTAGGATTATCATTTCCTTGGTATTCTGAAAAAGGTTTAAATGACCTAGATCTTTTACTTGCATTTTTCATAAGAGTATTACGAAATTTGTCTTTTTTCTCTACAAACGATCTTGATTTAATATCTTCTTCTGAAAATTGAGTTTCTATTATTTTATTTCCTGATACTTGTTTTTTAGTAGGGATTTTATCCATGATGGCTTTTGGATTTTCATGAAATTCTTTAAGAAATTTATCTAAATTCACTTCACTTTGTGCATATGCAATAGAGGATACTCCCATCAAAATTGCAATAGGTATTTTTCGAAAATTTTTGCTATAATCCATAAGCAAAACTCCTAATAATATATAATATTAAATTGTTTTTAAATAAATTATGTAAAAAAATATGAAATGCCGACACTTCAATCGCAAACTAATATGTTAATTTAATTATGTCAATATAGTGAGCTAAAAAATATTATAAGAGATTGGATTATGATTTTAATTTTTCATTAACAGCAATTTGCCACATTACTACATATAGTAAAGATATATATATATAAACAACAGAAGAATCAAAAAAAACATTTTGGGTTAGAGCGTGTACTAAATTTGAAAAGATCATAATAGAAAAACAAAAAGGCAAAACGCTATATTCTTTTTTTTGTTCTTTTAATTTTTTTCTTAGAGATATATAAATAATTATTAAAGATGTTAGTATCCAAAATGCAGCAAGAAGCCCACCACTTCCTAGTATTTCTAAATAATTATTATGAGCATTGTATTTTTCGGGAAGATTTTCGTATCCCATTTTGTTATAATAATTTTCACGCACTCCCGCTTTTAACCAATAGTTACCTTGTCCAACTACAGGTTTATCAATAAACATTTGAGTGTAAACTTTCCAAAAATATTGACGATAATTTCCTGTGTCTAAAGAGTGAGACTGTGTAATTGAATTTGTAGTAAATTCGATTCTTTCTAATAAACCATATTTTTTTACAATAAAGAAACTAGATATTAATACAACGAAAACTGTTAATGTTGTGATTATTGGTTTTTTTCTTATTCCTAAAATAAAGGGAACAAATGCAAGCATAAATACACAAGCAACACCAGCAGTTCTTCCTGAACTTAAAATGACAATTATAAAATTACAAAAAGTAATTAGTGCTAATGAAATTTGAGGCAAATAATTTTTTTGCTTAAAGAAAATAAAGTTGATGGATAAAGAGCCTTTTTTTACAATAGATTGCCATAATAAACTCCAAGTAAAAGAGGCATAAGCTAACCCAACTCCTGCAACTGTCAGTGGATGACCATAAAAGCCATTAGTTCTGTACTTCCCATTATCTAGTAATTCGGTACTTTCCAAAATTTTTCCTTTAAAAGAATGGTAATCAATTCCAGTATTATATTGATATATTAAAGCTAAACAAATAAAAATAGAGGCTGGAAATAAACCAGATAGGAAATATTTTAAAGGCATAATTTCAACATGATTTGCTTTTAATTTTGTATTTACATTTTTCTTACTATAGTGGGTTAGTGCTAAAATAAGAACACTACCTATAAAAAGAGATGATGGAAAATTACTTTGTAAAATACTAGGCCATTTTAATTCAATAATGTATTTGAAGTTTGGAAAAATATTATCGTGGAAAAAATAATTAATTAAATTTGTAATTGGAAAAATAATATGGAGTGCTATTAAACATAATGATATTTTCGAAATAAAACTTGGGATCTCTTTTTTGTTTAATATAAAAAAGAGAGAAGGTAAAACAATACAAATTAAATAAAAGGATGCCCCCTGTAATGCAATTCCTAAATATAGTAAAAAGGGTAAAAGAAAAAATATAGTATTTATTAGCATGCATATTTCCTATTAAAGGGTTGTGAAGAGTATTATAATTTAAATAACATATTAAGATTCACTTAGTTTATTTTCTAGGTCAATAGGGTTTATCTTCTATAGTTGTGAACAATTTTTTAAAAGGTCATCCTCTATTCAAAATTATCGTTTATTATATGACCTACTTTGTAAAAAAAGGGAAGAAGACCCCGAATGGAGAAATTTGTAAGGAGGGATTTTTAAAAAATGCTCTTTATTTAAGATTTCATTAATGTTATATTAAGGGACAACTGTCTGATCAGTTGCCATAGCATTAAAGAAATTATAAGTCATATAATAGTCGCCATTGTCACCCATATTTGCGCTCCAAGAGTTTCTAATTTTAAGCAGTTTTTGATTGTTGTCGTAACCAATTACAATAACCTCATGCCCTGCATTCGTTGGTACACAATGATTATAATTTGAGCCGGGTTGGGTGCATGCCCAAAGTCCACCACGATTTTGTGAAACGATAGGACCTTCTTTTTTTATTATTGTGGAAGGAAAATCCCCATTGTAAACAAAGCCAATCGCAACTCGATAGCCTGAATTTAAAGCTTTGATAATTTCATTTAGATCTGGTCTCATATTATTTGTGATAATGGAATCGGAATAACCTTTAAAACTAGTATTATAATATTGATTTAAGTTTACAGTTTGATTTGGATAAGGATAACGATATCCAAAACAATAATTTTTAGCTATAATTCCGTATTTTTTTAAGGGAAGAATAATATTATTTGCTGTATAAGCGCCATTCCAATAACTATTTCCTAATGTATAATCAAGAGCAAGAGAGCATTGCTGATCAATATAATCTCCCATTTTAAATCGAGCATCAAGAATAGCCGTTGAAGCAAAAGTAACACATGTCCCATATTGTCCTTGATCAAGTACAGGAACATTAGCCATTCCAAGATCCACAGCTCCTTGAGAATCGCTAAAGCGTATTATTCCTTTGCTGTAATCATATTCACCACCTGTTAAATTCATTTCATTATTTGCATTGTCAATTTTATCAATCATTTTTTGAGTAAGATCTATTTTCATAAAGTTAATTTTTTTATATTGCGTATCGGAGTTTGATAGTAAATTGTTTTCTGAGTTTTGCTCTAAACTCATTTCTATTGTTCCATTTAAATTAAAATAATCTAAACTTGAATTTATTTCTTGAGAAAAAGAAGGAAATGAAACTAAAGAAAAACCACAAACTAATAAATTAAAATTAATTTTGGAACGCATAAGCTCTCCTTTAAATAAATAAGTTAACGGAACAAAAAGGAAAAATTCGTGTTTGTATTCGTCAATTATTTTCAAATTTAAAGAAAAATTTCGTCAATATAATTTATGATAAATGGTGAAATAATTTTTAAGGAATTTTTTTTCTATTCTTATTTTTTTATAATAAAAAAGGTTTTAGTAAAAACTAAAACCTTTGAGATTTAGATTAATATAATTTAAAATTAAAATTCAAAATCTAGACATGATATATCTGGAGATAAAACGCTTGCTAAAAATGATTTTGCTTCTGGTAAAACATGGTGTGTAAAGAACTTAGCTGTTTTAATTTTATTATTATAAAACTTTTTATCATTCACAGAAAGATTGGAATTCGATAATTTTTCACATGCTAAAACCGCTTGTTCTAATAAAAGTCCGCAAATTATAGTATGACCAAAAGCCATCATAAATGGGTATGCATTTAAAATCGCAGCGTGTTTATTTCCTTTTTTTGCGATTTCACTCATGTGCATTGCGCCTCTTCCAATTTTAGAGACATAATCACCAAGCATAAGCATTTCTTGGGAAAGATCTTTGTGTTCTTTATTTTTTTCTACAAAGGAACCATGACGACCAAGCCAGCTCATAAAAATTTGCCCGTCTTCCATTCTCATTTTTCGCCCAACGAGATCGAGTGCTTGAATTCCATTTGTTCCTTCATAAATTGAGGTAATTTTGGAATCTCTTAAGAGTTGTTCTACGGGATAATCTTTCGTAAAACCATAGCCACCATAAGTTTGAATAGATTGTGTAATAGAATAAAATCCCATGTCAGTGCACCAAGATTTCATAATAGGAGTTAATAATTCAAGAAACCCATGTGCTCTCTTTTTATCTTTTTCATTAGTAGAATGTTCTGATTCATCATGCATAAGTGCTGTAGTATAACATAAAGCTCGCATACCTTCGACAATACTTCTTTGTCTAAGTAACATACGTTTTACATCTGGATGATTTACTATTGCAATTCTGGGAGGATTAGAAGCGTCTTTTTTTGCTGAAATATCAACACCTTGAATACGCTCTTTGGCATAGCCTTCCGCATTTAAAAAGGCAACAGAGGCTTGGCCTAAACCCTGCAAGCCAACACCGATTCTTGCTTCATTCATCATTAGAAACATATAGTTTATGCCTTGATTTTCTTTTCCAATTAAAAAACCTTGGCAATCGTCTTTATCTCCAAAACTCATAAGGCAGGTAGAGTTTCCATGAATTCCCATTTTTTCTTCAAGAGAAATACAATAAAGATCATTCTTTCCTGTGATTTTTCCTGAGTTTTTATCAATACGGAATTTAGGAACTAAAAATAAACTAACACCTTCTATTCCGGCTGGTGCACCTTCAATACGTGCTAAAACGAGATGAAGAATGTTTTCTGTAAAATCATTTTCGCCACCAGAAATCCATTGTTTAACGCCTTTAATTAAAAAGGATCCGTCTTTTCCGCGTTTCGCAGTAGAGCGTAGATCTCCTACAGCGCTTCCAGCAGAAGGTTCTGTTAAACACATGGTTCCTGTCCATGCACCGGAAGCAATTTTAGGAATACAAAATTTTTGCATCCATTCTTCCCCAAAATGATTAATCACATGGGAGGCAGATTTAGTTAATCCTGGATACATAGTAAAAGCTTGGTTTGCGCTTGAAAATATTTCCATAAAAACAGACGCAATAATTCCTGGAGCTTGAATCCCTCCGGCTTGCTCGGAGTCAGATAAAGTAAGAAATCCATTATCTACAAACTGTTTATAAGCTTCTTTTGTACCTGGAGGTGTTGTTACTTCCTTAGTTTCTTTATTATGAGTACATCCAATACGATCGCCAACTTTATTTAGAGGCCCTAAATATTGATTACATAAAGTAATAGCTGATGTTAACATTTCACCAACAGATTCGATGGAATGATCGGAATAATAAGGTATATCAAAAAGTTTTTGAATTTTTAGATATTCAAAAAGCACAAATTCAATTTCTCTTCTATCTACCATAAAGGAACTATTCGCAGCCATGCTTTATTCTCCTGAGAAATATTTTTAGTCTAAGATGTTAACTCTTAAAAACCTCTATTTAGAGCCAGTATCTGTTGCAACTAATTTATCATCTGCATCGTCAAGAATCAGGGATGCAAATTGAGATGAATATTCCGAGTCTGATTTTATGGAAGCAAAGTCGGAATCAAAACGTGCAAGTTCAATTAGTTTTTTATCTTCAATAAGTGCAAGTTTCAAGTTTTGAAGTGCTTCACTTTTTTTTCCAAGAAGGGCGAGCATACATGCTTTGTTATAAATATAAATAGCTGTGTGTGGGCGTATCTTTAAGGCAGACTCAAAATCATTTAATGCATTAGTATAATCTAAATTTTTATAGAATGTAATTGCTCTATCTGCAAAAAGATCATCTTTTGTATTATCTAACGCTAATGCTTTATTGTACATTTCAATAGAGTCTTCATATTTTTTGAGATTTCTATATATTTCTCCATAAATGCTATAGGGTAACATATAATCAGGCTCTTCTTTTATCAAATATTTTAAAGAGCCCTCTAAAACATATAAAGCATTTAATTTTTTATATTCAGAAACTAAAGATGCATAAAATTGTTTATTATCATTTCCTGTTTCTGCAGAATATATTGCTGAAACAGATGCATCTTCTATATTTTTATCTTTAAAATTTGCCATAGATAAATGAGCATAAACTAGCGATAAAGCAGATGGGGATATATATTTTCTTTTAGAAATTGTGGTAATTAATTTGTTAAGATTATAAATTGCTACCTTATTTTTATTTTGCAAACTATATTGCATTACAGAAAGCTGTAAACGAGATTCAACATCATTACCTAATAAAATCGCTTTTTCAAAACAAAGAGTAGCTTCGTTATAATTTTTTATATTTATAAAAGCCAATGCTGCTTTGTGCCAAATCCAACGATCAGGGTATTTTAGTGCGAACTCTTTTAGTGCAAATCCTAATTCATTTGGTTTTGATAGTCTAGAAATTGCAGTGGCTGCAGATTGAGAAATGTCATCGGTATTTGCCCCTTTTTTTAGAGCAAGTTCAATATTTAATAAAGATTCTTTTGGGTTTCTTTCAGAAAAAATACGACCTTTTTCAATGTAAGAATCAAGATGGTCAGGAAGTTTTGTTAGAGTTTCTACATAGAGATCTTCAGCAGCTTTTGGTTGACCAGAATAATAAAGTATATCTGCCTTAGCAAATAATGCTTTTGGTCTATTTGGGTCTAATTCATTTGCTTCTGTTATAAGCTCTATACTTTTTTGCAATTCATAAGGATGTCTGTAACCTTGAGAAACTTGTTGTTGAATTAATCTGGAAAGTTCAATATAAGCATCAATATTTTTTGGATTTAATCTAATACTTTCAACTAAAAGTTTTTCTGCTTTTAATTGTTCGCCTGGTAAGGCATTTATTAAAATTGATTTTGCTTCGCGGTATATTTTATAAGAATTTTCAATATTGGAATTTGCTACTTTTTTATTACTAGTTACTGAAGTTTGATTAACACTACTAAACGTCTCTAAGTGAGAAAGTAACAATATATTAAATATAGAAAAATATAATATTTTATTTTTCAATCCAATTCCTTCCTCAGCATTTAATAATGCCGTGAAGCAAGTTATGCCTATTTTCCCTATCGACTTATTTATGAATTTATTAAGTTTGACACTTTATATGGGATAACTATTTGTAATTATTGATTTATATAATTTATTTAAGAATCTTGAGTAGATCAGGTAAAAGAATTATAAGTTAATGCCTTGTAAACTGCTTTTTCCCATTTTGAAAAAGCAAGAAAGCGATTAAAATGAGAAGGATTTTATTTTATTTAGGTTATTTTTATTATTTGTTATTAGTAAAAACAGCGAGAATAAAGTTAACTGGATTTGAGCAAGTTCAAGAATTCTGGAAAAACGGTAAAAATGTAGTTTTCTGCTGCCCTCATAATGCAATTTTAGCTTGTTTTGTTGGAGTGGATAGCCTTGTTCGTCCCAACGTTGTTTTAATATCAAGTTTAAGCGGTGATGGTGAACTTGTTGCAAAGTTACTGATTAAAAGAAGATTTGAAATGATTCGAGGTTCTTCAAGTAGAGGTGGAAAAAAAGCTCTGCTCGAACTTCAAAAAGCAGGAAAGCTTGGTAAAAGTTTAGGAGTTGCTTTTGACGGCCCTAAAGGGCCTCCTTTTGTCCCTAAAAGAGGAATCATTGGATGTGCTCGTGCCGTAGATGGTCCTTTGTTTTTTATTCATGCGCATGCATTAAAAGGAAGAATATTTGGATTTCCAAAGGGAATCCGAGTGAACTCCTGGGATCGATTTTTAATACCACTACCTTTTTGTGAAATTTCTGTTTGTTTTGAAAAAATACCTGAAAAACAAGAGTTAAATATTCAAGATGATCTAAAGTATGAGGATTATGTTCTTGAAAATGTCCAAAAAAGAGCTACCGAATTATATTCACATATATATCATAAAAAATAAAAAATCCGAGTGTTGTAATTAATTATAAAAACACTCGGATCAGTTTTATTTAATCTGCTAATTGTACATAAGTTACTTTAGCTTTTGGGTTATTTTGAATAATGTCATTGATAGATATTAGATAGTATCCTGGAAATTGATTGTTATTTGTTTTTCTGAATAATGCAATTTTATCATTTAATTTAATAGTAAAGTTTATTGCATTTACTTCATTTGGAGGAAGCATATTAAAAAGTTCATTTAATTTACCGTTACCAATAATGTTATATTTATCAGTGTCTAAAATATCATAATTACCATCTTTTTTTAAGAAGTAGAGGTTTTCTTTTTCATTTGTATTGATAACAAAAGCGGCGAAGATATTTGCAACATAAAATGGATCTAATGTTTTTTCTATTCCATAGTTTGCATTATGGCCACTATAAGTTCCCATTGTTAATGAGTTAGCTTTTAAAATATTACCTTTTTCATCTACAAAACGAATATCCCATATTCCTTTCCAAATATTTCCAATTTGTGGAATGCTATTGGCAATCTCACCAAAGGCAACTATTTTTTTATGTGTATTATAAGCATCATTAGGATTGCTGCTGATCCAGTCACGAACTCCCCAATATTCATAAACAGATCCTGCTCCAATGTAGCTACCTGTTTTGGAATCTATTTGACGAAGGCTTCCTTGGGAATCGTTTAAAATGACAGTAGTTGCATTCATTTTGCTGTATGCATTTACAAAGCTTGAATTTGATTTGTTTGCGTCAACTAATAAATTACATAAAGTAACTTTTGTATTGTTGATTACATCATTTGCAATTACTTTTAGATCGGAACAATTTTCGTTTAATACATGTGAAGCTTCTGAAATTGGTAAATTAACAATAGTAATGCTAGAACCGAATAAATCACCTTCTTTTAATCCTAAGCTATCACTTGTATTTATTTTTGATTTTCCTGCAATGAGTTCAACGCATCCACTTCCATCAATGTTGCATTTAAAAACAGCGCCTGTTCTTTTATCTGCATCTGTTTTTCTTCCCATTGCTCCAATATAAATGGAATCACTTGTTGCGATAACGCTGGATCCAAAATTGTCGTTCACAGACAAATCTAACTGTTTTCTACTTTCTTGGTTTTGGCCACCTAAAAAAGCGATACAATTTCCAACATTAAAATCACATTTAAAAATACTACCCGTGTCATATAAGTTGGATTGGCTTGTTGATCCACTATCTCTCCCAATAGCTCCCACAAATAGATTAACTCCGTTACCAGATAAGCTTGTTCCAAAATTATCATTTGTGATTAAATTTAAATTGTCTGTTTTATAAGCAACACAATTATCTCCAGATAAATCACATTTAAAAACAGCACCATTTCCTCCATTTTTATCTTTAGCACCAATAAAAATATTAGAATTTGTAACGAATATACTTGTTCCTAAGTGATCTAGTCTATTTAATTGTGATTTAATTTTGCTTGTTTGATTTTTGCCCGCAATAAACTCGGATGCGTTGATGCCATTTAAGTCGTATTGAAATACTGCGCCAATATCATCTTTATAGTTTGCTGACATTGTTGGTACAGTATCGCCACTGTCTCTTCCGGGAGCGCCAATATAAATTTTATCTTTTGTTGCGAATAAACTGCTACCAAAATTATCATTTGTAATTAATTTCATGGTATCTGTATCAAATTGAATACAATTTTTTCCTGTTAAGTCGCATTTATAAACTGTTCCGTTAGGAGAAGTTGAATCGGGCTTGTAATATTGATTTTGTCCACTTTTTCCTTCTGAGCCAATATAAATAAAATTTTGGTTACCTGAAATACTTGAGCCAAAATTATCGCCTTTAGTTAACTTAATGCTTTTTGCTGTTGGCTCAGATGAAATAAAAGGGATGTTGCCTCCAATAAACTCCGCGCATTGAGTACCATCCAAATTACATTTAAATACAGCACCTTTGCCGCCACGACCTTTTGAACCTATTAATAAATAATTTTGAGTATTTGGTGGTGGGTTTTCATTAATTACATTTGCAGAGGTATTTTGCGAGTTTCCACCACCACTGCCACTACTTCCACCACCTTGTGAGCATGAGGAAATAGTAAAAAGTGTTGTTAAAAAAACAGCACTTATAAAAAACTTATATTTTATGGTTTGTTGTGTTTTGATTGGAAAATGCATGTTACCTCCAGAAAATCTAATAAATCGAATTACTTTATGAATATCGGAATTATTTTGTTTTTATTAAGTCCTTATTTTTATATTATAAAAATATAAAAATTGTCTTAATATAAAATGAATAATTATATTAAATTATTGAAGATAATTTTCTGTAAATAGATTTATTATTTATATATTATAATAATCAACGGAATAGTATATTAGTACGTATTTTATTCTATATGGTAATCTATATTTTTAATCCGTAAATTTTATTTAATCATTTTAAATAAGGATAATTAATATTTTTAATTTTGGTATTAATATAATGAATTTTATTTTTTACATATTAATTAAAATAAATAATTTAATTCTATGAATATGTTGTTTTAAAATTTAAATTAACAGACTTGTATAAAAATTTATATTATGTTATCAGATGGATGGATTTTTGATGAGTTAGTAATTATTTTATTTTATATGAGGTTTCTTATGATAAATAATTTGAATAAATCGCAAAAAGACGCTACTAAATTTACAATTGAAGCAAATAAAAAAATTCTGGATTATCTGCCTTTTGAAAATATAAATGATATTGAAGATGCAAATGCAAATAAGGAAATAGATTTTCCCGCAGATATTATCTATGGAAAAGAAAATAATGTAGTTATGAATTTTAAACAGTTTAACTTTTTAAATAGTGAAAAATCTCCTGAAACTGTAAATCCAAGTTTATGGCGTCAATCACAATTAGTTAATAAACAAGCATTATATAAAGTTACGGAAGGTATTTATCAAGTTAGAAATATAGATTTATCTAATATAACTTTTATTCTTGGCAATACTGGTTGGATTGTAATTGATACAATGACTTCAACAGAAACAGCTAATGCTGCTTTAAATTTAGTTAATGAAACATTAAGTGAAAAATTACAATTAAAAGATAAGACAAGAGTTTCTGCTGTTATTATTACTCATAGCCACGTAGATCATTTTGGGGGAATTAAAGCCCTTGTAAATGAAAAAGATGTTATTGACAAAAAAGTTGAATATATTGCACCTGCTGGATTTAGCGAAGAAGCTCTAAGTGAAAATATTCTTGCTGGAAATGTGATGAGCCGTAGAGCATCTTATATGTATGGAAATTTAATTGATATCAATGCAAAAGGGGGGGTTGGCTGTGGCCTTGGATTAGCAACATCTCAAGGTACCATTTCATTTATGGAGCCAAATAAACTTATAGATGAAAATTCAGCTAAAGTAACACAAACTGTAGACGGTGTAAAAGTTGTTTATTTAATGGCCGAAGAGACAGAAGCTCCTGCTGAAATGTTATTTTATTTTCCAGATCACAAAGCAATTTGTTTATCTGAAGATATAAATCATACATTGCATAACACCTTAACAATGAGGGGCGCAAAAGTAAGAAACCCTGCAAAATGGTCTAAAGTGATCGATGAAGTGATTCAGCTATGGGGAAATGAAGCTCAATATTCTTTTGGAAGTCATCATTGGCCTCAGTTTGGGAATGCTAGTGTGGTCAAACAACTAAACACACAAAGAAATTTATACAAATATATTAATGATCAAACTTTACGTTTGGCAAATCAAGGTTTGACTATGCATGAAATTGCAGAAAATTTTGTTTTACCTGATAGCTTGGCGAAGGAATTTACGAATCGTGGATATTATGGAAATTTAAAACACAATGTCCGTGCTACTTACCAATTGTATCAAGGATGGTGGGATGGAAATCCATCAAACTATGATCCTCATACACCTACTGAAGAAGCAAAAAAATATGTAGAAATGATCGGCGAAGAGAAAATATTAGAAAGTGCGCACAAGGCATTTGAAAATGGAGATTATCGTTGGGCAGCTACCTTGACAAATAAACTTGTATTTGCAAACCCAAAAAATCAAAATGCCCGTTACTTAGGTGCTGATGCTCTTGAGCAACTTGGATATCAGGCTGAATCTGGAGCTGTGCGTAATTATTATTTAACAGGTGCTAAAGAGCTCAGAGATGGAACTCCAAATAGTGCTAATGCCCCAACTACAACCTCTTCTGATATCATAAATGGTATGAGTACTGAAATGTTTTTAGATTATATGGCAGTTCATTTAAACCCCGCAAAAACAGGTGAAGAAGAATTTAAATTTAACTTAAATATTTCAAATAATGCTCAAATAAAAAGAGAAAATAGCAATTATTTAATTGCTGTACAAAGCGGAGTTTTGCTATATTGGAAAGATAAAAAAGATCCAAATGCAAATGGAACTATTGAAATAACAAACTCTCAGTTTAAAGAATTATTTTTAAATAAAGATTCTGCAAAAAAAATACAAAAGAATGTGGATATAAAATACGAGGGTGATAAACAAAAATTAATTACCTTTTTAGGCGCATTTGAAAAGTCTGAATTTTGGTTCCCTATTGTTGAGCCAAAAACAGAAAAAAAACCCAGAGGCAATTGAGAATAGTTAAATAGAATAATTAAGTAAAAGTTACAATATTTTTTATATTGTAACTTTTTTTAATAGACAATGCTATATAAAATAATTAAAATGATAAATGAAAAAATTAGTTTTGATTTTGCTAAATGATTCATATAAATCCTTTCTTAATTGATAAAAATAAATACTAAAATTTTACAAAAACTAATTCAGACTCATTGTTAGAAAATTGATTTAAATCTCCATCATACTGAGAACAATAATTTAAATTCATTCCTGAATTATCTAAAACACATTGAATGACTTTATTAGCATTTGCTGTTAATAAATAAAAATTATTTTTATCTTGAGTCATGCTAACCGGACTTTGGATCATAGGGTGAGTAAATTTAAGAGTAACGGGTTTTAATGTCCCATTAGAAGATATTTGACTTCCATAAATTGCATTATCACTTAGAGACGTTGCGTAAAAATATCCTGACAGAAATGCAAATCCCCATGGCTGACTAATTGAGATTGAAGAGTTACAAGTGTTCAATTGCCCGTTTATGGTTGATATAGAACATACATTTATGGCATTTGTATTATTTCTACCGATATAAATATAATTTTCATTTGTTCTAATTGAATACGCATTGTTACTATTAGAACCTGTCATGTTGCAGTTTTTTAAATCACCTAATTCTGTTATTTCACAATAAGTAATACTATCTGAACCATAATTTCCAATATATAAATAACCATTATTTATTGTCAGATGTTTTGAGTCTTGTATTAAATTAGATATTATATTTACTGAGCAATAAGTTAACATTCCATTATTTGAAATGTAACATTTATATATTTGATTTTCGCCTCTATTTAATACAAATGCGTATTTTTTATAGATACTAATCCCTATAGCTTTATCAATATTTAATCCGGTATTGTTACAGTCTAAAATATTCCCATTGATTTGAGATATATTGCAATATATGGGAAAACCACCATTTGCTATATAAAGAAATTTAGATCCCGCTTTAGGAGGAATAATAGCTGTGAGATCTACAGATGAAAGCGCGGTTATATCTTCATTATTATTTATATTACTTCCTGTAACGCTTGCTCTGTTACAACTTAAAATCACATTTAAGGTAAAATATAAAAGAATAATTATTTTTAAATTTTTTAAGATCATTAAAAATCCTTTAATTTCTTAAAGTTAAACTTTAATTTAATTATCGGATTTAAAATAGGAATATGAAGGGAATTTTTTAGCTTTTTTTGTATTTTGCTAAATCTGCAAGCATATGGATTTGTCCTAATATCGATTTTTTAAAATCGCTTAATAGAAGACTTTCATTTTCCGAATGCGCATTTGTATAAGGATCTTCAACTCCTACTAAAATAGCAGGTATGCCGCCGAATTCGTCTGATAAAGGCTGAACAAAAGGAATGCTAGCGCCACAGCCAATGAATTGGGTAGTATGAGCGTATCCTTTTTCAAGTGAGCGAGCCGCAATTTGATATACATCTGCTTTTGGGTCTGCGATTGACCACCAATTACTTGCTGATTCGGACGTTACTTTAAGTCTAAATCCAGGGGGGCATATCATTTCAATGTGTTTCGTTAACTTATTTAAAATGTCTTGAGGTTTCATATCGGGGACTATTCTAATGGATACACGTGCCCAAGCAGCATCTTGAATTATGTTACTTACAAGTTTTTTTGAACCACTTTGAATTGCGTTTATACTTAGTGAAGGATAACGCCATAAACGTTCTGCAAATTCCGATTCAGGAGCAATAAAAGGCAATCCATTTAATAATCCTGTAGCACCTCTAGCAATATTTTCCATTTTAAGATTTGAAAATTGCGTTCTTTCTTCATTTGTTAAAGGTCTTATATCATCTAAAATGCCTTTTACTTTTATATTTCCTTTTTCATCGCTCAAAGAGGATAAAATATGGGATAAAGCAATTACAGGATCGGGTAAAATTCCTCCCCACAATCCAGAATGCACGGGGTGATCTAAGGCTTCAACTTCAATATCAACGGCAACAAGTCCTCTTAATGCTGTTGTAATACTTGGAATGCCAGAGTCGACATTGGCGCAATCTGTTACGATAATTCCATCTGCTTTTAATTTATTTTTATGAGAGCGAACAAACTGGGCTAAATTATTACTGCCGATTTCTTCTTCGCCTTCAATAATAACTTTGACGTTAACAGGAAGTTCTCCCATTGTCTTTAAATATGCAGAAATGGCTGCGGTATGAGCAATAATTCCAGCTTTGTCATCTGCAGTGCCTCTGCCATAAAGTCTTCCGTTTTTTTCAGTAGGAATAAATGGATTCGAATTCCATTTTTCTTCACGTCCAGGTGGTTGAACATCATGGTGTGCATAAAGTAACAACGTAGGAGCATCGGGTTTATGAAGCCATTCTGCATAAACATATGGATGAACTCCTTTAGAAAGTTCTAAGACTTCGACATTTTCCAATCCCGCATTACGTAACGTTTCCGCCGTTGCTTCTGCGCTTAATTTGACTTCATTTTCATCGAATCCATTTAAACTTACACTAGGGATTTTAACAAGTTTTTTTAAATTTTCGTATTCATTTTTTAAATTACTTTCACAATAATTTAATGCTTTTTGAGTTGCTGCTGAAGGAGCGGTTGTAAAAAGGGGATCCCCTTTTTCATTTTTGCAGCCACAAGTTGAAGAATGCGTATGGTTTATGTTGTTCATAATTTCTCGCAATTATAGATTGATTTGAATAAATATTATGCTAAATATTCTCATAATATTTATAAAAAACTATATATTTTTTTTCAATATTTGCCAAGCTTCATTTAGGTATTTCATAGCTTCGTTTGAGTTTTTAGCGTTTTTGTCTGGATGCCAATTTTGTGCAAGTTTTAAGTATTTATCTCTAATTTCTTTTGAGTTATTAATTTCCGATAAATTTAGAAAAGCAAGAGCCCAATCTATTGTTCCCATTTTATATTTATTTGCAGCAAGTAAACAAGAATCAAAATCATTTTCCGTTTCTAGGTGTTTTATTTCTAAAATATTTTGAAGTTCTTGAAGAGCTATTTTTCTTTTTTCAAGACGTTCTTGTTTTTCTAATTTTTTTAACCTCTTTTTTTCAGCATCTCTTCGCAATGCTTCAAATAGGTCTTCATCAATAAAATCGTTATCCATGTTGGAATCGTCCACCTGCTGTTATATGTCTATTGGATCGAAATGCTTTTTAGCTGTTTGAATGAAATTTAGGGAACCCCACTTTGCATTCAAGCTCAATTAAAAGGAATTAAATACTGACATGCCAAATCTTTCTTTTCAAGAGAACTTAATTCGCAATATTTTTATGCTTGAAGCCGTCTCACGTATTGCTATGAGTGCCTTATTTGGTTTTGCTGTCTTGTGCTTTGGATATACTTTAAGTTTAAAAGCGAGAGATAAAAAGCATTCAGAAAAATTTCATTTTATTGCTCGGGTTTTCTTTATTTTAGCATCTGTTTTTACGGTTATTTATGCAACTCTAGAGTTTATTTTACCTATTAATACTTTCACAACCCAAGTTTATACAGCCATTTGTTTGGTGCTTGCCATTGCTGTCATCATCATTGATCGAGGAAAAGAAGGACTTCCCTCCTTCTCTTTTTTAGTTGGTGCGCTTATATTTTTAATGGTAACAATTACACCTTTTCTCGATCCAAAACCTTTATATCGAGCGACCTCTGTTGATTGGCTGGTTTATTTTCATGTTGGTACGGCTGCATTAGGAGAGGCCATTTTTGTTGCTGCTTTTTGTGCCTCACTTTTGTATTTAAGAGAATATCGAAAATTAAAACAAAGAAAATTAATGAAAAACCCATCACCAACAAGCCTTTCAGGTTTGGAAAAATTGGTAGAACGCTCTTCTCTAATTGGTCTTTCCTTCATCACTTTTAGTCTTCTCTCAGGACTTGCCTTGATTTTTGTCGGTAAAATAGCTGTCCAAGTTGGATTTGTTAAAATTTTATGGGCATTTTTGGTTTGGGGATGGTATGTGATGACGATCTTTGGCAGAAGTCTTTGGGGCTGGCGTGGGAGAAAAGGTGCCAAGTTGGCAATTTTTGGCATGATCCTCCTGCTTTTGGGATTATTTGGTACAATTTGGCAGTACTTTTAAAATTCGGGAAGAGTTACTTAAATTATGAAAAAAAGAGTTCTCATACTCCATACGGGTGGTACATTTGCAATGGTTTTAGGAGGCAATAATCATACAGCCTCTAAGCAACAATCACCTCATTTATTAGAAAACTTATTACAACGGGTACCTGAAATCGCTTCGCTTGCAGATATCGATCTCAATGTCGTTTGCAACATCGATTCCTCCGATGCAAACATTGATTTGTGGATCCAGCTTTCCAATGCAATTTTAGAAAACTGGTCTCAATTTGATGGTTTTGTCATTATCCATGGAACGGACACCATGGCTTGGACGGCAACGGCTCTTTCTTACTTTTTAGAAGGATTGACAAAACCTGTCGTATTTACAGGATCTCAAAGACCACTCACAGCATTAAGAAGTGATGCGCGTGTAAATATGATCGATGCTGTGGAACTTGCTGCTTATGGTATACCTGAGGTTTTAATTTGTTTTGATAGTAAAGTTCATAGAGCAACCAGAGCTACAAAGTATTCTAATGAGCATTTATATGCTTATAAGAGTTATAATTCTCCTATCATTGGAAGCTTTGGTGTAAATATTAAGTTAAATCATAAAGTACTAAAATCAATTTTACCCGAAGCCAAAAGGCATCCTCCTATTATTAATACTTTGGCAAATGGGAATATCACTTCACTATTATGTGTACCTGGTGCTCTTCCTTCACAAAGCTTTATTGATGCCTTATTAGCTTCTACTAGTGGTATTATTGTTCAAGGATTTGGGGCAGGTAATTTACCTATTGGAAATAAAAATTGGTTAGAATTATTTGAAAAGGCGTTAGACCGAGAAATTCCTGTTGTGATTGCTTCTCAATGTGAATCTGGTTCAGTTGCTTTAGATTTATATGAGAATGGAAGAGTATTTTCTGCTTTAGGTGCTATTTCATCATTAGATATGACGTTTGAAGCGACTAGCGTAAAACTTATGGTTATGTTAGGTAGAAAAATTCCTTTTCATAAAAGACATGAATTTTTTGCAACACCATTGGCGTTTGAATGTACTCCTGTTTTATTAAATGAAAAAAAAGATTAGGTGCTAAACTATGACAACAGCAAACCATTTCTTTACGTATTGCGGAGTACATTATAAAACGTGTCCTGTTGAGTTACGTGAAGAATGGGCTTCAATAGGCACTCCTGAAAAAATAAATGAAATTTTAAAAAATTTATTTCCCAGTATTTTTATTGAATTTGTTGTAATTAGTACATGCAATCGCTTCGATATTTGTTTTTTTGGAAACGTAAATGAAAATCATGTTATACAGGTATTTTCTGAGTTAAATAAAGAAACTAAATTTAACATTAATAAATCAACAACAAATCATATTAATAACTATTTAAATATTTTTTATGATGCAAACGCAATAAGGCATTTATTTAAAGTAACAGCAAGTTTAGATTCTTTGGTTTTAGGTGAACCACAAATATTAGGGCAAGTTAAAAATGCCTATCTTAAATCAACTGAATTTGGATACGTACAGAGTTTAGCAGGACCTATTTTTAATCGCTGTTTCCGAACAGTTAAAAAAATTAGAACCGAAACAGATATCGGAAAAAACGGGATATCTATTGGACATGCTTCAATAGATATCATTTCTCGTGTCTTTGATAATTTTGAAGATAAAAAAATTGTGCTCTTTGGTGCAGGTGAAATGTCTAGAATCACCGCACAACATTTATTATTTTCAAAGGCAAAAAGTTTATTTATTGCCAATAGAACATTTGCTAAAGCAGAAAAATTAGCATTGGAACTAGGACAAGCTTGGCCACTTGAATTAGAAGATGCTGTTCAGCGTATTCATGAATTTGATATTTGTATTGCTGCTGCATCTGGAAATCAATATTTAATTCAAAAAAATCATATGAAAGAATATTCAAAGAAACGTTATGGAAAACTTTCTGTAATGGTTGATATCAGTGTGCCAAGAAAAATTGACCCTGATATTTCTTCTTTGGACAATTTATTTTTATTTAATGTTGATGATCTTGATTTAGTAATGGAAAAAAACAGAGAAAGTAGAAAAAGTGCTGCTTTATTAGCTGAAAAAATAATTGAGTCCGAAGTTCAAGACTATCTTATAACAACTAAACAAAAAGAAAATCTTGCAAACGTAGGTCGCCTTCATAGTTGGGTAAAAAATGTAGTAGACTATGAAGTAACAAGATATATTCGTGATATTAATAACGGAAAAAAAATAGACTCTAATGTAATATCCGATGCTGTAGCAAAAAAACTTGTTTCTTATGCTGCTTATTTAGCAAAAAATAATATTAAAATTGAGACTGAAGAAAGTACCGTTGGGGATCTTCTTGAGTTTTTATTTCATCTTTCAGAGCAACCATTATTGCCTGAAAATATTCAAAAAGAAGATAATGTCTTTAAATTCCCCATTAAAAATAAAATGAACACAAGGAACAATTAAGCTTGTTCTTTTTTAGAAAGTTTTTTTAATGTCTCAAATTATTCATATTGCAACAAGAAAAAGTATGCTCGCTTTATGGCAAGCAGAAACAATTCAAAAATTACTAATATCTCAGGGTGTTCAGACTAAGTTATTACCTATTGTAACAACTGGTGATAAAATGCAAAAATCTCAATTAGCAGAAATTCAATTGCAAACTGAGAATCAAGATTCTCATCATTTAACAACAGGTAAAGGGTTATTTATAAAAGAAATTCAAGAAGCTCTGTTATCTAAAAAAGCACATGTTGCTGTTCATAGTATGAAAGATTTACCAGTCACCCAAACTAAAGGTTTAAATATTGTTTCTTTATTACCTAGGGCAGGTGCGAGAGATATTCTTATTCTTTCTCCTGATGTCTTACAAGAAACAAAATTAAATTTATTGACTGATAGTGAAAGAAAAAATATTGATTTTGAAAAATTAAAATCCATTCTTTTGTCTAGTAAATTGTTTATGGAAAAACAAATTGGGACAACAAGTACACGAAGACAAATGTTGTTAAAAAAAATATTTTCAAATCAATTAAATTTACAAATTTTACGTGGAAATGTAGATTCACGATTAAAAAGAGTAAAAAATAATGAGTTTTCTGCAATCATTTTAGCTGAAGCAGGTCTTGAAAGATTAGGCTTTTTAAATCATGAAAATATGTTTTTTCTACCAACTGAAAAATTTGTACCAGCAACTGCTCAAGGTGTCATAGCCGTAGAAGCTATTGAAAATGATTTAGAATTAATTTCATATCTTAATAAGCTAAATTGTAAAAAAACTTGTATAGCAGCAGGTCTTGAACGAATGGTTCTTGCGCTTTTAGGTGGAGATTGTCATTCTTCTATTGGTGTCTATTATGAAAATAAAAATCTACATATTATTTGTGGTCGTAATTTAGTTCATAAAGAAGCAATTATAAAAATGGAAAGTTCCTCACTTAATGAGATTGAATCATTATTTTTAGAAAGTAAGGGAAATTTTTCGATATTTTTTACAAATTTATGTCATTCAATACATGCTAAAAATATTAATGAAATTTTAATTGAAAAAGGCTTTTTGGAGGTCAGTGAGTTAAATTTTTTTAATCTTTAGGAATTTATTTTAAATGAGAAAATTGAATAACCAGACAGTTTATGTCGAATGTGGAATTGAGGGAGATCTACCCTATCATTCTTCTCATTTATTTTTTCCAGTCTTTAAAGTTTTGCACGTTCCATTTGTGTGGAAACCTCCTATTTCCAATAAATTTTCAATTTGCTTTACAAGTAAACACGCTGTATCTGCGTTTAAATTGAATGTATTAAATGAAGTTCCAAAAAATCAATGGCAAAACTGTTATTATGTAGGTGCTGTTGGTAAAAATACGGCAAAAGCAATACGCAATGAACTTCCTGACTTTTTACTTAAAAATTCAAGTGAGATCCTTTATCCAAAAACAGAAAATGGTCTTTTACCTTTGTTAAAACAATATAATGAAATATTAAATGTAAATCACTCATTATTTATTTTTACTTCAATTATTGGAATATCTAAAAAAATTGTATTTGAATATAAAGATCATTTGAATTATTCACCAGATATTATCTCTATTTATACATTAGAAAATTTAGATGATAATTTAAGCAAAAATTTTTTAAACTCCATATTTTCAAAAGTACAAACTCAAAATACGAATTTTGTATTTAAAGCGAGATCTGGTCAAATATTAAATAGTATTATAAAGTTACTAATGGCTTTTTTTAATGTAACGAGCCCAGTTAACTTACCATCATTTATTTTCTTTTCAGCTTGGGAAAAATCCGCACAAAAAGTTCTTTTAGAGTTAAATTTAATTGACAGGGATATTTCTTAATGACAGTTTTAAAAAGGGATCCGCTATTATTTTAAGGAGAGTGGTACCTAAATTAAGTGTAAGGTAATCCTGATTTCTAATGATACAGGCTTACTTGAGGTAATCTAAAAATGAAGCAATCAGAAAAGCTCTGGATACAAAACCTTGCAAGGGTTAGTTTAGGAAAATCTTTAAGTCAATCTATTCATACTCAAATGATTAGTTTTTCGATTCAAGTTTTTTTAGAAGAACTTTGTAACCTAATGATGAATTATTCACAGCATTTTAATGAAATCATTGGAGATGCCAAACCTGACGAAGCCATTCGGGTTTTACAAATAAGCCAACCTCGACCCGGCCTGATTATCCTTAAAGGTGGGGATAAAATGATTATTTCTTTAGTTGGAAAAATCATTCGTGTTCGTACTGTTCAAGTTCATGTAGATACAGAACGAAATTTTCAATCCTTCGATTTTGAACCAAAACAAAATGAGCAACTTGGTATATTTTGGCGTTGCGTTAATGATGGACAACTTGTAAACCCAGAGCTTGTGGCTCAAAATTATTTGAGTTCATTTTTAGTCTGTGGGTGTAGAGCATTGCCCCAAACATTGCGCTTAGTGGTAGCAACGCATCCTTAATTTATCATGCTATATGTAGAGGTTATTCATGTTAAATCATGATGTTAAAAATCGAATTGAAGAGGGCATTCCAGATTCTGAGTGTCTTGTAAATGAATTTTCGGGAGGAACAGATCATTATTCTGTTGTCGTTATATCCGATTCATTTGATGGGCTTGCTTCCTTAAAAAGGCATAGAATGATAATGGATCTCTTTAAGGAAGAAATGGATACGGGTGAAGTTCATGCCCTTACCATTAAAGCCTTAACCCGGAAACAATGGAATGATCAAAAATTAAAATAAAATAAAAAATTTTATATTTATAAAGTAGGAGTTTGAAGTGAATTCACAATGGAAATCAAAAATTGAAGAAGATGTAAAAAATAATGAAATCATG
The DNA here is from genome assembly GCF_009208775.1 of Silvanigrella paludirubra. Classification (NCBI taxonomy): domain Bacteria; kingdom Pseudomonadati; phylum Bdellovibrionota; class Oligoflexia; order Silvanigrellales; family Silvanigrellaceae; genus Silvanigrella; species Silvanigrella paludirubra. Next base: position 140,958 of record NZ_WFLM01000001.1, read on the forward strand.
GTTTATATGAGAGGCTCGCCACAAGCACCTCGTTGCGGTTTTTCTGCAAAGGTAATTCGTACTCTTAATGAACTTGGTAGACCCTTTAAATCCGATGATATGGATAGCGATCCTGAGTTATGGTCTACTTTAAAAGAAATGAATAATTGGCCAACATCTCCTCAAATTTTTATTAAAGGAGAATTTATCGGTGGTTGTGATATTTTTGTAGAAATGTTTCAATCCGGTGAATTGCATGAAAAGCTTGGTTTGCAAAAATAATTATCTTTGTTTGTTATTTGTTTTGAATTTGTTTGTTTCCTGATAAACTCAAGAATCTGGTTTTATCAGGAGTTTTTTTTATGCGTCTTCATTCTTTTACAAGAAGTTCTTCTCTTTCTGTTTCATGCGAAGAGGCCTTTCAATGGCACAGACGATCGGGTGCTTTTGAGCGAATGTTACCTCCTTGGATGACTTCCCAAATTATTTCTAAAGAGGGAACTATTTATGATGGCGACTCCGTTACCATTAAAACAAATTTAGGTGTTATTCCTTTTGTTTTTAAAGCTCAACATCAAAACTATATTGAAAATAAACAATTTGAAGATATACAAATTCAAGGCCCTTTTGCTTTCTTCAAGCATCTGCACAAATTTGAAAAAATAGATGATAAAAAATCTAAAATCACAGATCATATTGAATACAGTTTGCCAATAGGAATGTTGTCTCGTTTTTTAGGTAATAAATTTATTGATGAGAAATTAAATAAAATGTTTACTTATAGGCATAGAACTTTAAAATATGATTTGTTTTTACATTCAAAATATTCAAAGAAAAAACTAAAAATTTTAGTAACAGGTGCTTCGGGATTGGTAGGAAGTAATTTGGTTCCTTTCTTGACTTCGGGAGGCCATGAAGTCATTAAGCTTGTCAGAACAAATTATAAGTTAGAAGAAGATGCAAATCACTTTGCCATTTGGGACAGTGAAAAAAAAGAATTTGTAAATCCCGAAATTTTAGAAGATCTCGATGCGGTTGTTCATTTAGCTGGAGAAAATATTGCAGCACAAAAATGGAGTGAAGAAAGAAAAAAAGAATTGATCGACAGTCGTGTACATTTTACTTCTGCAATTTGTAATGCTCTTATAAAACAATTAAAAACGCTTCCAAAATCTTTTATTTCTGCATCAGGAATTGGGATTTTTGGTAGCCGGGATTATGACGATATTTTACATGAAGAATCTAAACTTGGGAGCGGGTTTCTTGCTAATTTAGCAAAAGATTGGGAAATGGCATCCCGTGAAGCTGAAAAAGCAGGTATTAGAGTTGTTAACTTAAGATTTGGTACCATTATTTCTTTATCTGGTGGTGTTTTAAAAAAAATGTATACACCTTATCGCTTGTGTTTAGGCGGACCGTTTGGATCGGGAAGACAAATGATTTCTTGGATTTCTATCACAGATGTTCTCGGCCTTATTTTATTTTCCATCTCAAATAATAAAGTAGAAGGTGCTGTAAATGCGGTTGCTCCTCATGCAGTTACGAATGAACAATTTTCAGAATTATTAGCACAGACTTTAGACAGGCCAAGCTCGTTAAGAATTCCTGAGCTTTTTGTAGAATCTCTTTTTGGTGAAATGGGAAGAGAGCTTTTGTTATCGGGGCAACATGCAAAACCTGTTAAAGCATTAAAAAATGGTTATGAGTTTTTGCACTCTCAATTGCATGATGCGTTTACTTATTGTTTAGGTGTTTAAAACGTTTTTTTAATCATAACTTATAAGTTAATATATAAATAAAAAAAGAAGCCTCTTTTTAAAAGAGGCTTCTTTTCATACTTTAAGCAGTAATTTGTTTTAATTTAAGAATTAAAATGCATATGCTGCTGTTATGTATGTTTTTGTAGCGTTATTTTTCTTGCTAACGTTACCATTTGAATCTGTGTAGTTACTGATATTTGATGTTTCATAATCAAAGTTAAACGCAGTTTCAAATGTATTTACAGCATAACCAACAGAAGCCGTGATTTGATTATTTGCATAGTTTTGAGAAGTGGATGTGCTTCCAAAATTTACATTTGCCATTGCATAAGCAGCAGCATAAGTTAATCTATCCCCCTTTTGGATCATATTTGTTAAATAATTGGAAGAGTCAGCAGCTAAAGCAAAGCCAAGTAAGTAAGCTGTCTGAGAGTCGTCCGTTGTTGGGTTTGTATAATTAAAATCGCCACTGGAATTTTTTGTAGCTGTTTTCGTTTTTCCGATATTTTCGTTTTCATAGTAAACGCTGAAACCGTTTCCAGAAATATTTCCTTTGCTACCAAAAATACCAGCATGGTTATAAACAAGGGATGCTTCTACGTGTGTAACGTCTCTTGCTTGAGTTAAAGTACCATTGGAGTCTTGGTTTGTAGGAGAATTTCCTTGAGTACCAAAAAAGCCTTTTAGAGCTAAGGATTGGTTATCATCAATATTTACATTTGCAGCCAAGTGACCAGCAAAACCAATAGATTGGCTGAATGAAGTGCTTTCCCAATTTGCTTGTTTTGTAGATGCGCTTCCTGACCAAGAATATCCGCCGGTTGTATTGCCTGTAGAAGGATAAATAGGGTTTGCATAAGCCACTATGTTATTAAAGGCACCAAAGCCCACTTCAACACTCGCTTTTTTTCCAAAAGCCATTGCTTCTTTTAAATAAGCACCATCTTGACGACCAAAACCAGTAGTTGTCCAAGCAGCATCTGGAGTTGTTGCGTCTGCGTTTCCTATACGAATTCCACCTAGCGATAAGGTAGTTGTGAAGGTATTTTCGCCTGCTTTCACAGTTAATACGTCAAGGTTTAATTGAGCGCGGCGAAGTGTAATTGCTCCGTTCCCATTATCACCACTAGTTGTTTGTGTAGTTACACCATTTGATGTTGTTGCTGAACTGGATGCAACTGTTTGAGTTGCTTGTTGGTTACCACGAAGTTGAACTTCAACTTGTCCAGATGCAATTCCACCAGACACATTAACACCCAAGCGAACTTTATTAGCTTGTAAGTCAGGTGTACTTACTCTTTGAGAGTCACTTGTATTTGCATTTAATTGAATGATTCCTGCAAATGTTACTTTATTTTCAGTAACGTCTTTTTTTTCCATTTCTTTTTTTAAAGCATCAATTTGATCTTGAGAAAATAAAGTACCACCCGTTGTACCAGCGGCATCGAGAGCTACTTTTTGTTCTTTGTTTTCTACTGTTGATTTATTTTCTTGTGCAAATGCTGTACTTCCAGCAAGAGATAAAGCAGATATCGTTAAACTACGTAAAACGGACTTTTTCACAAATTACTCCTTTAGCAGTAACAAGCTGTATATGAGTGTATAAAAAAACAAATATATACCCTAAACTAAGACTTCCAGAAGATAAGATAGGGTGTTTTTTTTGTCAACCAGGCTGCTAATTTTTTTAATAAATCTGTTTTTCAATGTGGTTTTTAAGAAAAGAAAAAAAAATAATAATTTTAATAATTTAATTTTATACTTGAAACTTTTATAATGAATTATCTAAAAAAAATGTAATAGAATTTTAATGGAATTAAATATGAAAGAAGCTAAAAAATAAGCTTTTATTACTAAAAATTTTAGAGAATATTTTTGATTATAATAGATTTAAAAATTGAAAAAACTTAATTCAAAACCTAATTCGAGTTTTTCATTCTAAATTATATGGATGTTGTTAGTTGTGTTTTTCTTTTTTCTTCTATTTTTTTTATAAGATAAATAGATATTTCAACCATTAAATACATTGGTATAGATACTAAACATAAGCTAATTACATCAGGAGGGGATAAAATAGCCCCAATGATAAAGCATCCTAAAAAAGCAATTTTTCTATTTTTAATTAAGGTTTCAGAAGGGAGTATTCCTGCTAATCCTAATAAAGAAAGAATGACAGGCACTTCAAATACAGCACCAAAAATAAGCATCATTGTAATTAAAGAATTAAAATAATTTTCATAAGTTATCATGACTAATGCATATTGACTTGCCCAACTTAAAGCATTTGAAAAAAAATAAGGAATGATTAAAAAAAATCCAAAAGAAATTCCTAAATAAAATAAGAAGACACTTGCAAAAACAGAAATGAGAGCAATTTTTTTTTCTTTTTCATATAAAGCAGGAGCCACAAAGTTCCAAACTTCACGTGCCATAAAAGGAAGGCTTAAAGCAAATCCGATAAGGAAACAAATTTTAAAATTAACTGTAATCACTTCAAATATACTTATGGAAGAAAGATTCTGGGTAATTCCTTGTTGTTTTAAATTTAGCAAAACAGAGTCATAAGGTTTTTTTAAAAAATGAATTAAGGGTTCCATAAACAAAAAAGAAATTCCAGAAAATGCACTGAGCCATAAAACGGCGCGCAACGCATGTTTCCTTAATTCACGGATATGATCAAATAAAGACATTTGTGAATCTTCATTGCCATTTAAAACGGCTTCTCTTTTCGCTTTTCTTTGAAGTCCAGCGTTAAAAGCGGTTGAAACATATTGAAAAGGTCTAAATCCCATGCGGCTCATTTATTTTGCCTCCAGCCAATTTATACCATGACCGACTTCCACAAGCATAGGAACTTTAAATGAGACACAGTCCTCCATTGCTTTTTTTACAATTTTTTGAATTTCTTCGTATTCATTTTCTGGGCCATCTAAAACAAGTTCATCGTGCACTTGTAAAATAATTTTTGTTTTTAACTTTTTTTGCACAATGGCTTTATGAACAGCGAGCATGCCTAGTTTCATAATATCTGCGGCTGTTCCCTGAATAGGTGAATTGATAGCCATATTTTCGGCAAGTTTAGCTTCTAAAGGATTTTTTGAAAACATAGCAGGAATAGGGCGCACTCGTCCAAAATAGGTTTTCACAAGGCCTTTTTCGTGAGCCTGAGCTCTTTGGTCATCCAAATATTTTTTCACACCTGAAAAATTTGTAAAGTAACGTTCAATGAATTTTTTAGAGTCATTTAAAGAAATTTTTTGTTGTTTTGCTAAACGCTGTGCTCCCATTCCATATATTATTCCAAAGTTTATAGCTTTTGCTTTGCTTCTTTCTTCATTTGTTACTTCATCTAAATTTTTACCTAGAATTTGTGCAGCAGTTTGTCTATGAATATCAGCTCCTGAGTTAAATGCTTTAATCATATTTTCATCTTTGGAAATATGGGCAAGAACTCGTAATTCAATTTGTGAATAGTCTGCAGAAATAATATTAAAATTCGATTTTGATGCACTAAAAGCGGCTCTTACTTTTTTACCCCAATCTGTCTTAACTGGGATATTTTGCATATTGGGATCGGAGCTTGAAAGACGACCTGTAGCAGTACCAATTTGATTAAAATGGGTATGAACACGACCTGTAGATTTTTTTACAAGTTTAGGTAACACAAGAACATATGTTGAAAGTAATTTAGAAAGCTCACGGTGATGTTGGATTTTTTCAACAATAGGGTGTTCTTCAAATTGTTCTAAAACACCGGCATCGGTTTTGTAACCTTGAGTGGTCCTTGCTAGTTTTCCTTTGTATCCTATTTTTTCATGAACTTTTAAATGATCAAACAAAATATCACCCAATTGTTTTGGGCTCGTGATTTTAAATGGGAATCCGACTTCGCTAAATATTTCATTTTCAATTTTCATTAAAGTGGATTGTATTTCAGCAGTTAATCCACCTAAATATTCAGAATTGATATGAACTCCATTTCTTTCCATTTCAGCAAGAAGTAATAAAATGGGCATTTCCATATCATAAAATAATTTTTGGAGATCTGCATTTTGCTTTAACTTATTTTGATAAAATGTCCAAAGACGAAATGTAGCATCAACATCTTCACAAGCATATTCGGTTAATTCAGATAAAGGAACATCTAGCATTGATGAACGTCCTGTTTCTTTACCTATAAGAGCACTTGTTGGAATTTTTTGAAAATCAAAATGTTTTAAAGTTAAAAAATCTAAGCTAAAACCGCCTTCTGCTGGGTTGCTTAACCAGGCTGCCACCATAGTGCAACATGCAGGGCTTTCTCCAATTTCCACGCCCATGTTTTTTAGCATATGAAGATCATATTTTAAATTGTGAGCTGCAAATGGTGCTTTTCTTTGAGCAAGGGCTTCTTTAAGTCCTTGCCAAACATCTTTTGGAGAATACTCAGGTAAGTTTTTTTCTTCGGTTAATAAAGTACCGCCCAATAAATGAGTATCATGAGCTGGAATATAATAAGCAATTCCTTCTTCGAAACAGAGCGATATTCCAATTGGGGTATCTTCAATTATATCTAAACCTGTAGTTTCTGTATCTAGAGCAAAATAAAGAGTTTTAGGGTCTGTTATGCGATTTAAAATTTGTTTTAATTGTGCTTTTGTTTTAACAAGTGAATAATTTTTTTTATTCCAATTAGAATTGTCACTTGATAAAGATTGTGTTGGTTGTGTCTCTACTGGAGTAAATTTTTCGTGATGTTCTTTTTCTTCAAATAAATTTGTTTGTGGTTTATTTGTTTCTTCATCCTTATTTTTTTCAAGATTAATTTTTTGAGAAGAAGGGGTATCACTATAAATATTTTTTACTAAAGTATGCATTCGCAAGGATTCAAGTTGTGCTTTTGCTGTCTTACTTGTTTTTAAATTTTGATAAGTATAACGTAACGACAACTCGGAAACATTCATGGGCACAGAAGTGTTTATTGTAACAAGATATCTAGATAAAAGAGCATCTTCTTTATGATTTTCAAGTGCTGTTTTTGCTCTTTTATTAGTAATTTTATCTAAATTTTCATATACATTTTCTATAGAATGATATTCGGAAATTAGTTTTGCTGCTGTTTTGTCGCCTATTCCTTTAACTCCAGGAATATTATCTACAGCATCGCCTGTAAGAGCTAAAACTTCAATAACTTGGTTTGGTGGTACTCCAAAATAATCAATTACTTTTTCATCATTGACAATATCATATTCGTCTCCTTTTTTAAGAGAAAACATTTTAATATTATCATTTACAATTTGCATGTAATCTTTATCAGAAGTAACAAGAAATACTTCACCATAATGCTCAAAGTATTTAGCAAGGGTGGCAGCAACATCGTCTGCTTCAAATCCAGGTATAGCAAAGGATGGAATTCCCATTTCTTTTACTAAATTTTGAATTAAAAAAATTTGTGGAATGATTTCAGGAGGAGTTTCGCCACGGTTCGCTTTATACAAAGGGTAAACTTCATGGCGAAATGTTTTTTCTTTTAGATCCCAACATATAGCGAAGTGTGTTGGGTTTTGTTCTCTAAATATTTTAATTGCAACCTTTAAAAAACCATAAACAGCGCCAATTGGGGTACCGTCGGGAGCTGTTAAGCGCGATCCCATTGCATAAAAGGAACGAAATAGGAGCGACATCCCATCAATAATAAAAAGACGTTGTTTTGTATTTTCCATAATATTTTCCTAAAACATTTTTTTATAAATGATTTAATTTTATAAAAAAATGTTACTTTGTTTCTTTTGAATTTTCTGAGTCAGGAATCCCTTGACTTGTTGGTCTTAATAAAGGGAATAAAATAGTGTCTTTGATATTATCGCAGCCACATAAAATCATAGTAAGGCGGTCAATGCCAATCCCAACACCTGCAATTGGTGGAAAACCGTGTTCCATGGATGCAAGATAATCTTCATCAAGTGGCATTGCTTCGTCGTCACCGTGTTCTCTTGCTTGCATTTGTTCTTCAAAGCGTTCGCGTTGATCGATAGGATCGACAAGCTCCGAATAAGCTTTTACAAGTTCAACTCCATTCACAAGAAATTGAAAAAAGTCGACATATTCAGGTTCTTTTGCATTTCTTCTGGCAAGAGGTGCCATTTCAACTGGATATTTTACTAAAAAACAAGGTTGAATTAATTTAGGACGAGAAACTTTTTTATAAAGGGAATCAACCATATTAGCCCAGCCTAATGTATTGATATCGTCGTCAAGGCGAATATTTTTTGCTTTTATTTCTTTTGCAAGGGACTCTTTGGTATTCCATTTTTTAATATCTATACCGCAGTCTTTTAAAATTAAATCAGAATATTCAATGACAGGCCAATCGCCAGAAAAATCAATTTCATTTCCACCAAGTGTTACCTTAACGGTACCAAATATTTTCTCAATAAGGTTACGCATCATGCCTTCAACAAATTTTCTCATTAAATCGGAATTCGAATAAGAAGCATAAAATTCAAGCATGGTGAAGTCTTGAAGGTGAGTAGCCGATATTCCTTCGTTCCGAAAACATCTTGCAAACTCAAAAACTTTATCAATTCCAGCACCAATAAGTCTCTTTAAATAAGTTTCTGGAGCAATTCTTAAAACACACTCAATATCGAGTGCATTATGATGAGTGAAAAAAGGGCGCGCTAAAGCTCCTGAAGGAGTTGTTTGTAAAATGGGCGTTTCTACTTCATTATATCCATGATCTTCAAGGTAACGGCGTAGCGCTTTTACAACTTGAAAACGTTTCGCAAAAACTTCTCTGGATTCATTATTCATTATAATGTCAAGATACCTTTGGCGGTAACGAGTTTCAATGTCTTCAATCCCATGGTATTTTTCTGGTAATGTACGTAAACATTTGTTTAATAATTTCCAGTTTGCAACACGTAAAGTAAGCTCACCTGTTTTTGTAACAAACATTTCCCCTTGAACACCAACAAAATCTCCAATAGAAACGTGGTTAGCAAACTCTTCAAAAACTTCAGGAGCTTCCTCTGTTTTACGAACACATATTTGAACTTTTCCACTGAAATCATAAATATGAGCAAATAGAATTTTTCCCATGGTACGCATTGCGACAACACGTCCTGCTGTACTTACGTCTTTTGTACCTTCTGTTAATGCGGCAACTTCAGAAATGGTGTGCGTTTTATTATAATGGTCGCCAAGATTTCCTCTTTCTCTTTGCTCTAGAAATTTTGTTTTTTTAAGTTCAAAAATATTGTCTGACATACGAAATCCCTTATTTCTCTTGCAACCGTACCGCAAGGGTTTTTATTAATATAGAAAAAAATCCAACTAGAACAATGCTCGGTCCTACGGGCCAATTAAAGCTGAAAGCAAGTAGGATGCCAAGGAGTCCACCGATAAAGCTTAATAAAACAACTATAGGAGAAAAAACACTCCTTGGCTGATAAATAATTGTAGGCAAAGTGAGTAGGGCGGAGATCATCAACCCCCCTACAGCAAAAAGTCCTGATAGAATAGCAAACGTCATTAATATTGGAAAAAGTTTTTCTAATAATTTTACTTTAAATCCGGCTATTTCTGCAAACTCGGGGTCTGAAAGCCAAGCGTCCCAGTGCTTTTTTAATGATAAAATAGAAATAGAAACTAGAATAAGAGCGATCGCAAGTACGGAGACATCTCGCCAAGAAAGGGTTAAAACATCTCCAAATAAAATACTTTCAGGATCGATTCTTGTGTCCTTATTGCTGGATATTGCTATAATTCCAATAGCAAAAAAAGAGGTCAGACAGATAACGGCAGACGCATCGGGTGGAATTTTTAATGTTTTTAAAATCCATTCAGATATAAATGTTCCTAAAAGTGCTGTAAAAATGGCTCCAACTAAAATACAACCCCAAAAAGGAAAATCGGTAAATTTTGCTAAAAGAATGCCAATGATAACTCCTGGAAATACAAGATGTGATAAAGTATCACCCAAATAAGCTCGTTGTTTTAAAACAACAACAGGACTTAAAATTCCACACATAATAGTAATTAATATTGTTGCTACTAGTGCTATTTGTGCAAAACTGTATTGAAATATTTGTATTAAGTTAGAGAATTCTTGAAACATAAAAATAAAGGCCTTTAAATTTGATTTTTAAATCATAAAAATAATACAGAAAAATATTTATAAATTGTTTTACAAGACAACTGTAGATATTTCCTGATCATGTTTTCGAGTAAAGCTAATTTTTTTTGTAATATAACTTTTAAAATTTTCGAGATGATGATCTACGATAAAAATACAAACTTTATGTTCCTGGGCAAGTTCTTCTAGTGTATCCATTAATTGTTGTTGGCAACAAACATCTAAACTAGCAAGCGGTTCGTCTAAAAAAAGCATTTTAGGTTTAGAAATAATCGCTCTCACAATCATGGCACGAGTCTTTTGGCCGCCGCTCAATTCATGAAAACTTCGGTTTTCATAACCTGAAAGTTGCCATTCCGAAAGTAAATTTATAATTTCTTGGTGATCATTTTGAGTGAAATGATAATGAGGCCCTTTTCCTTGTTTTATAAAATCGCAAACGGAAATATGGAAGTAACGATTTACAGCATGAAATTGAGGAACATAAGCAATGCCTTGTGATATGTTATGTGCAGTTGGAATAGGGGCATCATGAAACAACACAGAGCCTTTTAATGGTTTGATTAATCCAAGCCATGTTTTAAGTAATGTGGATTTTCCGCAACCATTCTGTCCTACTATGGCATAAATTCCAGGAAAAGTAATTTCACCAGAAAATGGATTTGTAAGAGATTTTTTATTTGGATAACCGACAACCAAATTACTCCAGCTTAAGTAGCTCATATATTTCCTAAAAAATGAAAGACTATTTTTTTAGGGCATTTAAAATAGTGCTGACATTTGTTTTCCACATTTCAGGTGCTGTCTCTGCGCCTGAGCCCTTCGTACCAAGTGAGTCGCTATAAAGTGTACCACCAATTTTAACGCCTGTTTCCTTAGAAACGGTTTTTATATTACGCATATTTCCTGTTGATTCAAGAAATAGTGCCGTAATGTTTTCTTTTTTAATTTGCATAATTATGTCTTTTAGCTGTGCGGGTGTCGGAGAAGCTTCATCTGACAATCCAACGATGCTTTTTATTTTGAAACCAAATTCGTTTGCAAAATAACCAAGAGCATCATGATTTGTGGCAATTACTCTTTTTTCTACTGGAATAGCTTCAATTTGTTTTTTTAATTCTTTTATTTCCATTTCCATTTTATGAATATAATTTTGTGTGCATGTTGTTATATATCTTTCTTCATCAGGCTTTAATTTTATTAATAAATTAGAAATTTTTAGGAGAGCTTCTTTTGTTAATTTGGGAGATTGCCAAATATGGGGATCATATTCTAAATGATTATGTTCTTTAGTTTCATGGTCATGATTATGATCGTGGTCATGTGAATGTGTATGACCGCCATCCAGTTTGGTAAGCGACATATTTTCTGTTACCGTAAACCAAGTTTGATTTTTATTTTTTTGGATTTTAGATATCCAAGGTTCTAAGCCAGAACCAATAGAAATAATGACATCTGCTTTTGCAATTGCGATACGATTTGAAGGCGTCATATGAAAGGTATGAGGATCGCTTCCAACAGAAATAATATTTTCTATTTGAAATGATTTAGAATAACAAGATGCTTGTTTTACAAGATCGGTTAAATAAGGAATTGTGGTCTCAATTTTAATTTGACTCATTTTTTCATTTGCTAAAGAAACATTATGAAACATAAAAGAAAAAGAAATAAAAAATACACTAGATAATAAAAATTTATTCATATTTTGATACTCAATCCGTCGCTTAAAGAGTTTTTATAAGCTTTTATTGCAGGAATAATCCCAATGATACAAGAAATAGCAATAACGATGATAAGATATAAATATTCTGTAGACTGTAAATTTAAAAAAGGAATCAGAATTCCAAATTTATTTAAAATAATAGGCTGTGATATTTTAATAAATCCACAACATAAAATATATCCTAAAAAACAACCAAATAAACTTATAATAAAAGATTCTGAAATTAATAAAAAAACAATGGATTTATAACTGGCACCAATTGCTCTAAGAATGGACATTTCTCTTCTTCTATTTTCAAGAGAAGTATAGATAGAAACCATCATTCCAATAATGCCAATCATAATCACAAAAATAGAAATAATTTGAAAAGCTATTTCTGCATAAGAAATAGTTTCCCAAAGTTGGCTCAAAGCGGCACCAGGAATAACGGCCATTAAAGGTTCTTTTTTAAAATTATTTATTTCTCTAAGTAAACCTAATGCGCTAATGCGAGATTCGGCACCAACTAAAAAAGAAGTAATTTGGCCAATTTGAATATTTTCTTTTTTAATTTGATTTTGTGGTGTTTCTTTACCTGGCAGTGCAGGAGATCCATTTACCCAATCAATATGAATGGCTTCCATTCCTTCCAACGTAATATAAACTGCTCGGTCAAGAGGTGTTGTTGTTTCTTTAAGAATAGCGACAATAGTAAAAGGTTTATCTTTGTGAGTGAGAATACCAGGTCCATCGCTAATGCCATGCGTTAACGAAATTTTATCGCCTATTTTTAAATTTTCTTTTTTTGCAACTTCAAATCCAATCGCCGTTTCAAATACATCATTTGGAACATTTCCTTCGGATATCTCTATTTTTTTATCCCCGAAAAAACGATAATGCTCATATAAATTTTGATCGGTTCCAATCACTCGAAAGCCATTATAGCTATCTCCCAAGGAATAAGGAATTGTCCAACTCACTTCAGGATTATTTTTTATGCTTTCGTAAGAAGACCAAGAGATATTATTTGTTGCATTTCCCATATGAAAGATGGTGTATAATAAAAGTTGAATGCCACTTCCACGGGAACCTACAATTAAATCTGTTTTGCTAATTGTATTTGAAAAGCTTTCTTTAGCTCCTAGCTTTATTCTTTCAATTCCAAGAAAGAGCATGATGCTTAAAGCAATTGAAAACACGGTTAAAATAAAAGTCATTTTTCTATTTAAAAGCGATTGAAATGCTATTTTTAGAAGGATGATCATGATTTAACTCTATTAATTTCGGGTAAATAAATATGATTTGAAAAAAACTTTTTGAGATCTTTATCATGACTTACAAATATTAAAGTTGTGTTTTGTGATTCACATTGATCAAAAAGATTTTTTAAAAACTGTTCTCGATTATCTGCATCAAGAGAACTTGTTGGTTCATCAGCAATAATTAATTTAGGAAAACCAATTAAAGCACGGGCAGCAGCAACTCGTTGCTGTTGACCAATAGAAATTTCTGTTACTTTTTTATTTAAAATTTTTCCAATTTTTAAATTATTTGCTAATTCAACACATTTTTCTTTTAATTCTTGTAAACTTAAATTTTTTCTTCTTAAAGGACTTATTTTACAAGGCAATAAAATGTTATCTAAAACATTTAAATAGGGTATTAAATTAAATAATTGAAATATATAACCCATTTCACTACCGCGCAACTGGTCTCTGAGAGAGGGCTTTAATCCAATAAATTCGGTATTAAAAATTTTGAGAGATCCGTCATATGCAGGAAGAATTCCTGATAAAATGCTTAAGAAAGTCGTTTTACCACAACCGCTTGGGCCGTATAAAAATAATTTTTCTCCTTCTTTTACATTTAAATTTTCAATGTCTAATACGGGAGAGTTCTTTTTATAAGAATATTTTAAATTTTTTAAATTTATGATATCGTTCATAACTGCAGAAAACCTTTATCGTTCGTTATTTTTGATGCGGATTGAGTGGAATTACTTAATACTTGGGCATCAATTTGTTTTATGTTTGGAAAAAATGGTTTAAACTGAAAAGTTACTTTACTTCCAGTAATGTCTTTTTGGCATTTAATATTAAATTCGGCTCTAAAATCTCCGTGTTCGCCTTCTATCTTTTTATTTTTTGTTTTTGAATCTTTCATATTGTCTTCATCTCCATCCTCGTCTTTTACAAAGGGTTCTATTTTATTAGGAGAAAATGTACAACCTAGTGCGGAATCTAATTTAACTATTTGTGAGATATTCTTTTTTAATTTTTCAACTGCTTCAGAAACCGCTTTTTTATCATTTTGTGTTTTTGCTTCATGTTCAAACCCATACATACTCACGGCCGGCATTTCCATTTGAATAGTTGCTGTTGTTTGTTGAACTCCCAAATTGATTTTGGCAGAACCATGATTGTGAGCTCCATGAGCATAAGTATTTTGTAATAAAAATATGGATGCTGAAATTAAGCATAATCTTAAAGAATTCTTAAGCATGTTGTGCCTCATTACTGTTAAGTTATTGATAATATATGAAATATTATCTTAAAAAAAGAGTCTTGCATAAATGCAAAAAATTTGCAATAGATGCTTGTCATTTCTATTTTGAAAGGATTCACTCCGTGGAACCAGATGATCATTATAAAGTTGAATTTCAAATACCCCATCATCATCATGGTGATGGATGTAGCGGTAAATCATTTCAGCAACTCGCTTTTGATGCCTTAAAAGAAAATAATTTTAGAATAACGAAATCTCGTCTTGCTTTAATCGAATGTTTAGCAAATACGACAGTTCCCTTATCTCCAAAAAGTATTTTTGACTCATTAATAAATGATTATAAAATAAAAATTGATCAAGTATCTGTATACCGTATATTAGAGACTTTTAGTCAATTAAATTTAGTTCATCAAGTTTTTCCTTCTGGTGATTATTTATCTTGTACCACTCGTTGTGAACATAATTCAAATCATATTATTTTAAATTGTATTAAATGCAGTAAAGTAAACGAAATCCATATGGACTGGAATCCAATTTATAAAATATTTGAAAATGTAAAAGAAAAGTTTCAATTTGAACCAATAAAACAAATGTTTCAAATAGACGGGATATGTAAACAATGTCGCTAAAACAGCAAGGAAATAAATATATTTTAGCAAATACTTGTTCGGGTATTCCAACATTTAAGCATATAGAAACCAATGAAATTCTTCATGGACAAGTGGGTCCCTATCAAGAAGCTATTCATTTATATGTAAATCAATCAAATATTTTAAATGCTGTAAGTGAAGAATTTGTCGTATATGATTTAGGAATGGGTTGTGGTGCTCAACTAATTGCAATGTATCAATCTTTTTTGAAAAACCAAAATATTAAAAAATTAACCGTTGTGAGTTTTGATTTAGAAAAAGAAGGTTTGATTGCTCTTCAAGAAAATATTCATTTATTTTCTTATGTAAATGAATTTATGGAGCTGTTACCTCTTTGTCTTTCTCAAAATAATTTTGTTCATAAATTGCAAGATGGTCGTATTTTTGAGTGGAACTTTATTGAAGGAGATTTTTGTAAAACAATTTTAGAACCCAAAGGAACTTATCCTTTAGCTGATGTTGTTTGTTACGATTTTTTTTCTCCAGCAAGTCATCCACATTTGTGGACTTATCAAATATTTTCAAATTTAAATTTACATTTATCACACAATGCCAAAATGATTACTTATTCTTCAGCAACATGTATAAGAGCTATAATGTTTGCTTCTGGATTATATGTTGGATTTGGTCCATTAAGTGGTAAAAAATCAAAATCAACTATGGCAACTAAGCTTTTTCACGATTTAGAAGAGCCCTTGTCTTTGGAATGGAAAAAAACATTTCTTCGTTCTGAAGCAAAATTTTCATTAGCAGAAAAAGAAGAGAATAAAGAAAAAATTGTGAATTTGATTGATAATCATTCGCAATGGTCCTATTTCTAAATTACGTACTTTTTGACATTGAAATTTTCTTTTTCTGTTTTTCCCTTAATAATTTAAATAAATGTTTCTATTTCAATTTAAATTTTATTTTAAAGGGATTAATGTTTTGTGAAAAATATTTCATTTTTAGTAAGTATTATTGTTTTTGTATTTTATATTTCAAATGCAAATGCTGTTATTGGTTCTGCTGGTTGCGGCTTGGGTTCGGTCGTTTTTAGAGGATCGCAGTGGTGGAAGCAAATCTTTGCACTAACAACAAATCAAGCTACAGGATCTCAAGCTTTTGGTATTACATCAGGAACATCGGGGTGTCCGCCAGCTATATTTGGTGTAGTTGAAAATCAAGAAGAATATATTGAATTTAATCTATCTTCTATTCAAAAAGAAGCAGCTCAAGGAACGGGTGAATTATTATTTGGGCTTGCTTATAGGCTGGGTTGTGATCAAATGTATTTTCTAGATTTTGGTACTTATACTCAAAAAAATTATATTGAAATTTTTACTTCACAAAATGCAAAAAATGTTTTGTTTAATATAAAAAATTTAATTCAAAAAAATGAAATTTTAGTGCATAACTGTAAATATATTAATATCTAGTTGTTTTTTTGACATAATTATTTTCTTTTTATACTCTTTAATTACAATCTATATTGAGTTCTCCTATTTTAAATTTAATAAATTTTGGGAAGGTTAAAATGAAAAATTTTATGAAAAATATTCTTTTTGTCCTTATTGTAGGTGCTTTTTGTTTACTTGCTTCGCGTGCTCATGCTGTAGGCTCTGCTGGTTGCGGGCTTGGTTCTGTTGTTTTTAAAGGAAATGAGTGGTGGAAGCAGATTTTAGCTATGACGACAAATCATTTAACAAGTTCACAATTTATTGGGATTACAACAGGGACTTCAAATTGTGCTCCTGGATTATTTGGGATTGTTCAAAAACAAGAAGACTATGTTGTCGCAAATTTTTCAACTCTGCAAAGAGAAGCTGCACAAGGTAGTGGCGAAAGTTTAAATGGTCTTGCTTCTACTCTTGGTTGTGAAAATTCAAGTTTCCCAAGTTTTGGGGCTTATACTCAAGAAAAATACTATGAGATATTTTCTGCTCAAGATGCAAAAGAAGTTTTACAAAATATAAAGGTAGAAGTTGAGAAAAATCAGAATCTTTCTAGAGAATGTAAATTCATTCAAATTTGAATTTTGTTAATTTAGCAATACCTCCTAAAAAATATTTATTTCACACATAATTTAATATTTTATTGATAAAAATCTTAAAAAATAAAAAAATATCCTATTCGCTATTGAATGCTTCAATTTTATCTGTATTATTTTTTGCAGTCAAAGACGGAAGTCGTTCTTTACTATTGCTTAAATGGAGTTTTTCAATGAAATTTTTAGTTTCAAAAAAATATTTAGGATTAGTTTTAGCATCTTTATTAAGTACTGCTACTTTTAGTGCTTCAGCTGATGTTGGAATTGCTGGCTGTGGACTGGGTTCAGTTGTTTTTAAAGATAATGGCAGAGGCAGCCAAATTTTAGCTTCTACAACGAATGCAACATTATGGAGCCAAACATTTGGAATAACTTCTGGTACTTCTAATTGTGGATCTGGAGTTGCAAAACAAGCCAATAATACTATGAAACTAGATTATGTTAATGCTAACCTTTCCACACTTCAAAGAGAAATTGCTCAAGGTAACGGTTCAACTGTGAATGGTCTAGCAGCTGTTGTGGGTTGTCCATCAAGTTCTTATGCTGAGTTTGGTGCTTATACACAAGACCATTATAGCTCTATTTTTACATCTAATAATGCAGAAGAAATTGTAAATAATATAAATCAAGAAATGTTAAAAAATTCTGAACTCTCTAAATCTTGTAATCTTGGTAATAGTTAGCTTTGGCAAACGGAATAAAGAAAATTTTAATTGCTATATTATTTTTTTACCCTTTATTCCTATCTGCTCTGGAAGATTCTCGTTTACAAAGTGCAGAAAACTATTTTATAGAAAAATCGCGTAAGCTATCTCTTTCTCAAAAATCAGAATGGCGAAAAATACTTTTTTATCAAAATAAATATTTTAGTGCTCCAACAGGAATTGTAGATGGGAAAGATTTTTATCTTTCAGAGGAAGGTAAAGTAAATTTACAGTCTGAAATGGAAGCAACAATTAAAGCTTTTTTTTCAGGGGTTGAAAATAATGATTCAGCGCATTGTAAATTTCCAAGAAGATTAAAATGGCTTAAATCATATTTAGACGATGATAAATATACTATACCTATTACGAAATGCAGCAATTTAGAGAAGTGGCTTGAATTCGTGAATCCGAATGGGGCTGTGCTTATTTTTTCGTCTTTTTATATTAATAATCCTTCAAGTATGTTTGGTCATACATTTTTAAGAATAGTGAATTCAAATGATCCATTAACGGATTCGGGTATCAATTTTGCAGCGAATCCTGATACAGAAAATATGATTTTTTATACTTTTAAAGGCTTAACTGGGCTATTTGAGGGCAAATTTAGTTTGTTACCTTATTCAATAAAGGTACAAGAATATAACAACTCGGAAAGTCGGGATCTTTGGGAATATGAATTAAATCTAAGCAAAGAACAGATTATGAATATGGTATTGAGTCTTTGGGAAGTTGGCGACAATCGAATAGATTACTTTTATATAGACGAAAATTGTTCCTATATTTTATTAGCTTTATTAGACACGGCAAATGATGATTTTAATTTTGCTAAAAATTTTTGGATATGGGTTAACCCGTCTGATACTTTAAGAGTTGTTTATTCTTATCCGAACTTGATTAAAAATGTTACATTTAGGCCATCTTCCGAAAAAAGGTTTCGCTACCGTTACGCTTTGTTAGATAATGATGAAAAAAAATTATTTGCTTCTATTTTGGATCAAAAAAAAGATTTTTCAGATTTAAAGGAAAATTATTCTAAAATAAGTGCTTCAAAAGTTTTAGATGCCGTTTCTGAGTACATTGACTATAAAGAAAATTTAGCAGGAACAGAGGAGTCTAAAAAATATCCCTTATTTAGAAAACAACTATTATTAGCAAGAGCCTCTATAGGAATTGTATCTAGTCCCTTAAAAATAGAGCCTCCCGATTCAGATCGTCCTGAAAAAGGTTTACCTGGGGGACGGATAGGAACATCTTATTCACACTCCTATTTTTCAGGAAATTCATTTGATTTAGAAATAAGTCCCGTCTTGCATAATATACAAAGTCCTTCTACGGGTTATTCGAGAGAAGCACAAATTGAATTGCTGAATACAACGTTACGTTATGAAGCGAATTCAAAACAATTTTTTATACAAAAATTAGATCTTGTAAATATTATTTCTATACCGTCATTAAACCCTCCTTTATATCCGGTCTCATGGAATTTAAAATTGGGAATGGAACAGGATTATGACTGCGATAAGTTAGGCTACAATTCATCATGTGTAAGATATTCTTTATCAGGGGGAGCAGGAGCGTCTGCATTATGGGAGCCCATTCAGCTCTATTTTCTTCCTCAAGTAGACTTTGCTTACCAAAATGAAAATGCGTTTGAAGTATCTGCAGGTACTTTTTCTGGATTTACTTTTAAGACAAATGAATCTTCGATGTTTTCATCTCGTATTGAGTGGATGAAACGTTACTCTGTATTATATCACTCATGGCGTGATCATTTATTGTCAGAGTCTTCTTTCTCTTTTCAGCCTTTTTTTAACTTTGAATGTAAAATATTTTATAAATATAATTTTATAAATTATGATTGGCAGACGGGATTGGGTTTTTACTGGCATTTTTTTTAAATTTTTGGGTGCCAAAACTTTGAAAATTTTTCATTTCTATGAGAATGATTATTTCATATACTGTAAGCGGGATCTTTATTGATCCCATTCCCATTGCACGTTTTGACTGGAGTCCCTTTTATGGTAAAAAGTGAACTAATCGAAATCCTTTCTTCAAAGGCAGATGTTACTTCCCCTCAAGCTGAAGAACTTATCAATATGTTTTTTGATACGATTTCTGAAGCTCTTACAGAGGATGGCCGTGTAGAAATTCGCGGTTTTGGCGCTTTTACTGTGCGCAAATATAAATCTTATGATGGCCGCAACCCAAAAACAGGAGAAAGAATTGAGGTTCCAGAAAAGAAACTTCCATTTTGGAAAACAGGACTTGAACTTCGTCAGCGTGTGGATGGTTTAGGTTGAAAATTGTTGATGTCAAAATCGGCAAAATTAAAATTCCTCTAAAAAGGCCTTTTAAAACGGCTTTAAGAACGGTTTATTTTGCTGAAGACATCATTGTAAAATTAATTACCCAATCTGGGTTAATTGGTTTTGGTAGTGCTGCTCCTACTTTTGCGATTACGGGTGACTCCCTCGACTCCATTTCTTCTTGTATACTTAATGAACTCAAACCCAGAATAATAGGTCTTGAACTTACAAATATCGAATGTGTTATGAGTAAGCTTCATGCTTCTGTGGTTAATAATACTTCTGCTTTATCAGCTATAGACATGGCTATCTATGATCTTTATGCTCAATCCTTAAATTTACCACTATATAAATTTTTTGGTGGCTATCGTAACCTTGTTTTTACATCTGTTACAATTAGCGCCAATCCTCCCGATGTTATGGTTGCAGACGCGCTTGTTGCTTTAGAAGATGGTTTTTCCGATTTAAAATTAAAACTTGGGGTAGATCCAAATTATGATTTAGATCGTGTTAAAGCAGTTCGTGCTGCAGTAGGAAATCTAATTAAAATAAGTGTCGATGCCAATCAGGCTTGGGGAGCAAAAGAGTCTGTCCGCATGATTCATAAATTAGAACAATTGGGTTTAAATATAGAATTTGTAGAACAACCTGTAAAAGCAAAACACATCGAAGATCTTTTATATGTTACCCAAAACGTAACAACGGATATTTTAGCAGACGAATCCGTTTTTTCTCCCTATGATGCCTTTCAAATATGTAAACAAAAAGCAGCCGATCTCATCAATATCAAATTGGCAAAAGCGGGTGGCTTTTACCAAGCAACAAAAATATTAAATTTAGCGGAATCGGCGGGTATCGAGTGTTTAATGGGTTGTATGTTAGAAAGCCAAGTTGCTGTTACAGCAGCTGCTCATTTTGCGGCAGCAAAAAAATCGATTGTTCGTTGTGATTTAGATCCTCCTGCCTTGCTTGCAGAAAATCCTGTCATTGGTGGTGTTTCTTTAGATGGAAATGTTCTGACTCTAAATGAAACAGCAGGTCTTGGAATTAAAGATATTATAGGTGTTCAATATTTATAAATTGAGATATAAAATAACTTAGTTATTAAAAAATGAGAATTTTAAACTCAAAAGAATTAAAAAAAATTACGTTCTATTTATTAAAAATAAAACGTAAAAGTTCCTTTTGCATTCATAGGGGAAACCATGCGGTTGTAACCTGCAAATGGATATTCAAATTCGGCAGTGAATTCAGCGGGAATTCTATAAGGTAACCCACTTACTTTTGTCCCAATAGAAGCAGAATAATATTGTTCATAACCATGATCGGGGTGCATTGAGGATTCTCCTAAATAAAACTGATCACCCACAGTATATATTGGTTGTCCATTTAAATAGGCTTTTGCAGCAATATTATATTTAGCTTGTGTATATAAACCAGACCATTTTAAACTTTCAGAAATATTTCCAAGCCCCCATGCTGCTTGTAAAAATCCGATATGATGAAGACCTTTTCTCGAAAAGGTAAGAGTGTTACCTTGTCCATCACCACCTGATGCATTTGGATTTTCTGTATTTGAAGAAGTATTATCGAGCATACTCGTTCTAGTTAAATCGGCTTTAGTTATAGAATACTCAGCTACGTGTTGCCAACTTAAAATAAGGCCTGGGACAGCAACATAGTCTAAATTCCAACGAAGAATGGCATCATAAGTACCACCACCTGTAATTAAAGTACCATCACCACCAGTGGCTCTCATTGCTGTTACGATATTAAATTTTCCTGTTGGTATACGAAGTCCACCACCTAAAGAAAAATATAAAGGAACATGTCTTAATGGAGATTCCTCTGAAATAATACTCCATAAAACTCCAACTTGAATATCACCTAATCCTGTTGCTCCATTTGTTGGTTGTGAAGCTGTTAATAAAATATTTCTAATTTGATCTTTGATTGAGCTTGCAGAAGTAATATTAATTGTTTCACCCGTAGGTAAAGTGATTGGCAGTGAGAATGTATTTGGAATGGAGCCGCCGCTATTTATATAATTGGCACAACTTGCTTGTGTTGTGTTATTTCCACATAATGCGCCACCACTAACTTGAGAGAGTTTTGATGAAAGATCATTTAATACGTGATTATAATATTTTTGATATAATTCAGAGTTTGCTGCTACTGTATTTCCGTTCATACCAAGTTGATAAGAAGTAACAAATGGTATTCCTATTCCTAAAGAAACAGAATTAGATAGCCCGTATTGAATTTGAGCTCCTGTTATCCAACGTTTATAGGTTAAACCATTATCCACTTGACTCCCATTACTATCGAATCCCTGATTTCCAAAACTATAAACAAGCGCCGTATCAATTTTAAAAATTCCTTTAGGTAAGGTCTTTCCAGTAGGTAGTACAGCGTATTTTGGGGCACTATACCCTTTTTCACCAAGACCACCCGCAACATCTTGGGTAGGATCTATTTTTTCTTGATGATTTTTTTGTTCTTCATTTTGTGCTAACAAAATTTCTTTATTTAATGTTTTATCTTGGGCGTTTGCATTTAGATATAAAGCAGAGCTTAATATTGCAAAAAGAGGAAAAGTTTTATTCATTTTATTTAAAATGGGTGAAGCAAAGAAATTATTTTTAAAATTGAGCATATATGTCCCTCTAAATGCTTTTAATTAAGTATCATATAATCTAGGTGGCAAGCCTACCATTTTAAATTAGAGAGAGAGGATAGGTAAATACATTAAAATTCTTAGCATCATAAAACTTTTTATGCAACTCGAACAATTTTTTTTTGAGACTTGCCAAAATTAATATTAAAGTATACTTATAACAATAAGCCAACTATTAAAGAATCTTAGAGAGAGATGAAGGGTTGGAGCGGAGTATATTAGAGGAACTCCTCGCAATACAATTTTAAAAATTATAATCAAAGAGTAATTTAGTACTCTATTGATTTTCTATGTCTAATTTAAGAGGTATCTTTAATATGATAAAACGCCGTATTGTTTATTCAGCATCAAGTCTTTTATCGGTCTTGTCCATTGTCGGATGTAACTTTAAAGGCAATACGGATATGCAGACAGATAGTAAAATAAATTGTGCTAAATGGGATGCATTTGCAAATCAAGTTGGTATTCAAACTTGTGATCAAGCGGTTCTTGCTACAAATAAAAGTGGAATTGTCGAATATTTAAAACAGGCACCAACTCATTTTAATCCTAGTGGTGACAAGTATAATGACGTTACAAATTTAGTGGAAAAATATGTAAAAGAAATGGCACCAAAAACGCAAGCAAGTGAAATTGTCAGCGTGAAAAAACTTGCCGATGTTTTAAAAGAATCTGGATTTAAAGAACATACTTCGGATAAAAATATAGTCAATTCTATTCCTTATTTTGAACGCGATGTAACTGATGAAACTGGTAAAGTAACAACCCCAGGTTCTTATAAAGACTTGAGTGGATATAAAACTTTAAGTGGTTTAAATGATAATTCAGAATTTGAAATTTATTCTACTAAAGAAGGTTTTGTTGATAAGACGGAATCTGCCAAAGGAACAGCATATGTTCTTACTTATAAATTAAATGGTTCCGATCAAAAATATTCTGCCATTGTTACTGTACCAAATAACGTACCAGTTGGTGAAAAGTTACCTCTAATTATGTATGCACACGGTGGTGATGCTGGTCTTTCATTTAGAAATATGGCAACCATTCTGCAAAATAATTTATCCAAAGGAATTGTTGCGGCTCCTAGTTTTCCGGGAGAACCTATTTGTTCTATTACGACAATTGGTGGTTCAGCAAAAAATAACTTTGTAAGAAGTTGTGGCGATGCTTCTTATCAAGTTATTAATCCAGCGGTAAATCCAGAAGGTGAAAAATCGCCTTTAGATAATGATGTAAATGCTTTTTTAGGGTTGCATAATGCGATTTTTAGAATTTATTTAAAAGATAATAAAAGTATTGATAAAATAAAAACAGGTCAAATAGATCCTGACTTTACTCGTGATCTAAAGAAATTAGATTTTTATTTACCCTATTCAGATACGTTAGATATGAATTCAATCGTTAATAATTTAGCAGGACCTAAAACAATTGGTGTATCAGATAGTCGTGGTGGTTCTACATTATTAGCCGCTGTTGGTCGTTCTGGTGTCTTATTAAAAAGTGTTTTTTCATCTGGCTTAGATAAATTAGATATGGATAATCTTATTTTTCCTCCTTTATTTAGTTCTGCCGCTTTATTTTATTCTCCTTCATCTTTATTAGTGGGCAGTTTTAGAATTATCACTCAAAATTTAATTAGTGGTAATATTTATGATACAAGTAGTTTAAATGCTTTGCCTATGATCCCCGATCTTAAAAAGAATAAATATTTTACAAATTATATTAATACTCCTGTGGGACAAGATAAAGATCAATTAAATAATTTAGTTGGATGGGTTGCTTCTTCGGATATTACTTATCTCGCACCATACACTTCCGTTGCAATGCAAAATTGGAGTGTTTCTTTACCTTTTATTGGAAAATTATTTTCAATAAAAATGGGAATGATAGATGATGAAATAAAAACAATTTTTAATAAAGAATTCGGAAAATTTTATCAAAAAGCAAGTATTGATAAACTACCAGATGGTAAGGATAATTCAATTAAGTATTTATTCAACTATTTAGATAAAATTAGTACTAATGATATCTCAAATAATAGTTCAAATAAGTCATTGATAAATTATATTTTTGAAGCATCAAATAAATCTGTTGATCCAAATTCTGCTAAATGCAATATCATGGCAAATTTAAAAGTTGGTGCAAAAACAGATTGTTCAATTGCAAATATTTTAGATAAAGGGGAAGAGGGGTTCAATTTAGCCAAGCTCGACTCTTTTAATAGTATATTAGAAAATATGACAGATGATCAAAAAGGTTTAAAAGTTCTGTTTAGTTCTGCTGAAGATAAATCGGCAGCTATTTTAAACTTAATGACAACATTAAAAGAAACCGATTCTAAATTATTAATAAATTATTTAATTGTTCTATCTTTATCCGCTTTAAATAAGCAAGATTCATCTATTCAACTTACACCATCTGCTTTATTGGCAGAAATTGGTTCTGCTATTAAATTAATTACAGATAATCAAGCTTTAATTGCTGAACAAAAACCAATTTTAGAAAAATCTCTTAAGGCAATTCAAGAAAATATTTTATCTTATAGAAAAACAGCTCCTGGCTCCATTATCTTTATGCATTCAACGCAAGATTCCGTGGTACCTTACACTCAATCGGTTATAGCTAAAACAGCGATGGATTCCGTATTTGATGCTGTATATGGTGAACAAAAACTTGCAAAAAATCCTTTAACAAGTTCACAAGTGCCTGCACTTGGTTCTCAATTATTTGCATTTCAGCCAGACAATAGTTTTTATGCAGTTAATTTAGGAGATAAAACCTTAGATGGCAGTATATGTGAAGAAAAGAGTTATGATGGCTCTTTTGCGGCAAATTATAATACAACCGTAAAAAAATGTTTTGGCAATCATCCTTTATCTTCATTTGGAGATGGGCTTCTTTCTCATGGAGATTCAGCTGTTCGGACAAGTCGTTTGATTAGTGTATCATTGCTAGGCTCAAATTTTGCAAATGCCAAGGTAACGATTTCAAATGCGTTACTTTATGGGAATCAAACCTTTAACCCTGAAAATAAAAAACCTGTTCCAGCTTCACAAAGCAATATTAAGGCACAATTTACTTCGTTTAATTATTTCTATAAATTGGTGAACAAAGTAGATAATTTTTATTCTACTGAATTACCTTGTAAACCTGAAAATAAAGTTACTGGAATATGTTATTTAATGAATGCCGATTCAAATACAAATATTCCTTTGTTTAATAGAACTCTATTACAAGATGCAGCCTTTCAAAAAGACGCAATTGTAAATGGAAAATATGATGAAACTGCTCAGAGAAATACTTTAACTCCAACCGATATCTTTACTCTTTGGATGGATAGCTCTGCAAAAGAATCATCAAAAGCTAGTAATTAACCTTTCTTAACAAAACACCTCTTAATCTAAAAGAGGTGTTTTTTTTTATTCAAATTCTGTTAACTTAATATTATTTTTTATTCCTTCACAATGAGGTTATGAATGAAAATTTTTTTTGATGAATATAAAGTAAATATTGAGCAAAATGTTGTTTGGGGCGAAATGGATGCTTTTCAACATGTAAATAATACGGTTTATTTTCGTTACTTTGAGAATGTTCGTCTCGAATATTTTCATAGAATAAATTTGTTTGATGTTATGAAAATTTATGGAATAGGCCCTGTTTTAGCATCGACGCAATGCCGATTTAAAATTCCTTTAACCTTCCCTGACAAAATTCATATTGGCACTAAGGTGTTTGAATTAGGGGAAGATTATTATCTTATGAAATATTCTATTTATAGCCATCAATATGAAAAAATAGCCGCTGAGGGCGAAGGTAAAATTGTTTCATTTTCATTTGCTGAAAAGAAAAAAAGTAAACATCCAAAACAACTGTATGAAAATATTTTAGCATTAGAGGGGGAGCAAATACTTATAAAGTGAATTATTTTCTCATTGCTTCAACTCGGAATCCCCAAAATTTCATAATTTTCTTCTAAAAATTTCTTTAATAGGTCTGAAATCATGCAGCAAGAAATAGAAAAAAATTCTTTGGCATTAAACTTCTCATTTTTTTCTTTTTCTAAAAGTTCTAATTCTAAATTGTGTGTTAATGTAGCAATATTGGATAAAGCAAATTTAGAAAAATAATTTTTGTATTCAAATAGTATATTTTTTCCAATAGTAATATCATCGCAATCTAATAAAGTAACATTTTTAACTGCAATTTCTTTTAATATTTGATCAAACTCAGTACGTTTTTTGATAATTTCAATAATTGTTAAATTTTTTGTATGATACTCCTCTAAAAATTTTTGTTTTTTAATATGCTCCGTAATATCACTGCAGCAAATTATAATTTTGTGAGGTTTTTTATCAGAATCTAAAATAGGAGTATAACTCATTTTTATAGTCTTATTTTTTACTTCAATTGTTCCGGGAAGCATATTAAAAATAGATTCCAAGTTAAAAATATTTTCAAAATATTGTTTAATGGATAAAATAAAAATATCTTTTTTACTTACTTCAAGCTCATCAAAAACTTCTATGATATTTCTACCCGAGATATCATTATTAAAAATATGCAAACAAGATTTAGAAACAACATCACTTGTCATTAAGTCTTTATTAATAATAAAGTAACAATCTTGCATGTTGTCAAGAATTTCTTTCATTTTTGTTTTTTCATCAGACAATTTTTTCTCTATAAAAGTATAATAAGTATTTACCGTAAAGTAAATTTCAATAAATAATAAATCACTTGTAATCGACTGAGCTTCAAATAATTCGATGACATCCGTAAATTTGTTTTGCCATAATTTATTTAAAATTGAATTTAAATTACCAAGAGAAGCTAAATAAGCATCATTCGGAATTGATCTTATATAATGCATATAACCTATTTTAATTTTTTCTTTGTAATACTCAATATCAAAGGGGCCTGAAAAAATATATTCAAAGTATTTTTGATTTACTTTCATAAGACGCTCTATTTCAGCGTGCCCTTTAAAATATTTTTTGATTTTGTCATTATTTAAATTATATTCATAAAATTCTTTTATGATATAATCAATATTTTCTTTAATTATAGGAGCTAATTTTTTAGCTTTATTTTTTTTAATATCGTCAAACTTTAAAGCGAATTCAAGATCTTCAATTTTATTGTTTAAAAAGTAGTCTTTTATAAATAGATTAAAACCTTCTATATCTAGCATAGTAATCATTCTTTCTTAAGAGATATCATGTTTAAAGATAATTCTAATGATATCATTTTTTAATATTGCTATTGAATAGAAATTTATTTGACATGTCTTCATAATAATTTTAAAAATAAAGCATTATTAGAGTGTTGCATTCGAGGGGAATTACTTTTACTCTGCTTAAATTTTACCTAGTTGTTCTTTGACATACCAAAAGCACGTCATTTAATAAAAAAACTATTTTTACGACATACTAAGAGATAAATTTTTTGAAATAAAGGTTTCAATGGCAAACTTTGAAAGCAACTTAAAATCATTATTTAATATTTTGGCAGACTTACGGCAGGAGTTTAATTATTTAAATGTCGAAGCTGAAAATTTAAATGAAATCGCAATGAATGCGGCTGTGACAGCGGGACAAACAGGAAAGTCGATTCGTGTCTATACTGAAATTTCAAATCATATCGCTATTTCTTCAAAAAAAATGAAAAGTTTTATTCTTAAAAATAGAAATGAAGTCAATTCTATTTTAAATTTAACTTTAAAAATATTGTCAAATGATATGATGAATAATAAATATCATTTAGTGAATAGTAGTAAGTCATTAAAAAACAATGTTCTATTTATTGATGAAAAGATAAAAATATTAAGAAAATTAGAATATAAGACAATTAAAGAATTGATAACTCATGTTTATCAAACAAAATCATTCTTAAAATCAATTTTACAACTTCAATATAAATTATTTGGTGTTTATAACTGTTTACTTATTGAAGCAATACAACTAGAAGGTACTTCTTATTCAGCTATAAAAACCTTGAGTGAGAGTTTATATCATTCATTTGAAATAACAATTTCATCTATAGATAAATTGTTTTTAATTTTAAAAAAAATATCACGTTTAGTTAAAGTAATTAGTTTAAATTATTAAATGAGGAATTATGCTTACAAAAATTCTTTATGAAGATAATCACTGCAAATGGGTTATGTTTGGACGTGACCCACAAAAGAAAAACAGTGTTATTGATACCAATGAGTACGCTATTATTGTCAATAATGAAGCTATATTATTAGATCCAGGTGGGATTGAAATTTTTCCAGCAGTATTAACGGCAATCTCAGAAATTTTAGATGTTAAAAATATCAAAGCCTATTTATGTAGTCACCAAGATCCTGATATTATGTCTTCACTTCAATTATGGCTAGGCTTAACACCCGATGCAAAAGTTTATTTATCCTGGCTTTGGGCTGGATTTATTGCACATTTTGGTGGTGAATATGTAAAGAACTTTGTTTCGTTACCAGATGAAGGGGGGCCATTAGAATTTAATCAAAAAAGATTTGAATTTGTGCCTGCCCACTATTGCCATTCTTCTGGTAATTTTCATTTTTTTGATCCGGAATCAAAAATATTTTTTTCTGGTGATATGGGAGCAGCTTTAGTTCCTGTGGATTATCCAACCATAGTAGAAGATTTTAAAGAACACATAAAGTATATGGAAAAATTTCATCAAAGATGGATGCCTTCAAATGAAGCCAAAAATAGATGGGTCAGTCGTGTTCGAAAATTAAATCCAAAAATGCTTTGTCCACAACATGGCGCTGTCTTTACGGGAGAAAATGTTCATAATTTTTTAAATTGGATTGAAGAACTAGAAGTAGGAAAAGCAAAATAAATGAGGAAATATTTATGAGTGGCGCAGCTTTATTAGATGAAAATAAATTAGATACCATTTTAACTAATTTTATGGCATCTGAAAAAAATGTAGAAGAGCTTTCTGTAGCTTTAAATAAAATTGAAAAAATGGTTTTTACGGTTCGTGATATTTCAACAAAAACCGATCTTTTATCACTAAATGCTTCAATAGAAGCCGTACGTGCGGGGCAGTCTGGAAAAGGTTTTGCTGTTGTGGCAGATGAGGTCGCTCGGCTTGCAGAAAAGACCCAAGATTCTATTTCTGAGATAGAGACTGCTGTTGATTCCTTTAAAGATGGTTTTGAAAATTTAAGAGAGTTTTTAATTAAAACAAAAGAAATGATTAAAATGTCAATGGAAAAAAAGTAATAAAAACGCTTTCCTATTTATGGAAATAATATGGAATTTAATGATGAACTTATACAAATATTTAACGAAGAAGTAACCGACCTAATTGAACGGAGTCGCAACTCATTAGATAATTTTTTATTATCAGAAAATAAAATTGAAAAATTTAAAGATGTTTTAAGAGTCATACATACTATTAAGGGAAATGCAGGAACAATAGGCTATAATGATATTCGAAAATATTCTCATGACTTAGAAACCTCGCTTTTAGAATTTAAAAATAATGAAAATAAAGTAGACAAAAGCGCTGTTGATAAAATTATTAAGTTTTTTGATTATGTTGAAAGTATAATTTCAGGTGAAGTTGTTAGCCCTTACCAAGAACCCGATCCCTCTCAAGAAAAAAAAGATTTTGAAATATTTGAAAAAGTAGAAGCTAGTGTTGAAAAAAAAGAAATGGAAATTTTTTCTAAAGAGGAAGAAAAACCAAAATCTTTAGCCCTAAATAAAAATAAAGAAACAAATAATTTAGAAAAAATGGAAATTAAAGAAAATAAAAATTCAAAAAATATGAATGATTATATTCGAGTTCCAACAGATAGGCTTCAAAAAAACTTTGATGTTATTTCGGAAATATTTTTAATTCGAAATCAAATGCGTTATTTGGTTGAAAAATACGCTGCAGAAGGTGTTTATTCAGACCTTTTTTTCCAAGATTGGGAAATTCTCGATAATTCGCTCCGAAAAAGTATTGGCGAGTTAGAAGGAATTTCTATGTCGATGCGTATGACTCCTATTAAAAGTTTATTACGCAGAATGGAAAAGACAATACGCAGTTATTTAGAAACTTCTTCTGATAAAGATATTCGTGTTGAAATTGAAGGAGAAGATGTCGAAATTGATAAAAAAATAATTGATTCTCTTGCGGAACCTCTTATTCATTTAACTCGCAATGCCATGGATCATGGAATTGAAACAAAACAAGAAAGAATAAACTTAGGCAAAGATCCTCAGGCTGTTATTAAGTTTGAAATTCAAATAGTAGCAAATGAAGCTATTTTATGTGTCAGTGATGATGGTAGAGGAATAGATGAAAATAATGTATTAAAATCTGCAATAAAAAAAGGTTTAAATGTAAGTAATGTGCAGACAAAAGAAGAAATAATCAATCTTATTTTCTTACCTGGTTTTAGTACTGTTGAAAAAGTGAGTGATGTTTCTGGTCGTGGAATTGGGATGGATGCAGTAAAAACTTATGTGGAAAGTATTGGTGGAAATTTAGGGATAAAAACAGAAATAGGCAAGGGAACCGAATTTAATCTCAAACTTCCTTTAGGTATGTCTGTTGTTCCTGTTATCATTGCAAAAGCAAATAATATTAAATTTGCTATATTAAATAGTGAAGTTTTAGAATTAAAAAAAATAAATCCAAAAGAAGTTATTCAAAATGGGAATGAGAGATATTATAAACGTGGTAATGAATTTATAAAATGCATTAATATTGAAGATGGTTTGTTTTCGCATCTAAAAAAAGAATCTGATTTTTATGATCAAAAAGAGAAATTATCTATTTGTATTATTGGCCAAACAGGAAAATTAATTGCTGTTCAAATTGGAGAATTTTTAGAAAATGCAGAAATTGTTGTAAAAGAATATCCATCTAGTGCTCCCAAATTTAATTATGTTTCAGGAATTTCTATTTTAGCAACAGGAGAACCAACATTTTTAATTTCACTAAACAAATACTGTGAAAAAAATACGAATATGATTGTAAATAAAAAAAGTGGTGAATTATGATAGACATCAATCAAATTAAAAAAAATCAATTAATAATAGATAAAAAAAACTTAGAAGATATCGATCAATTTACACTTATTCGTTTTCATGTTGGTGATAAAAATTATGCAGTTGATATTAAAAATGTCCACGAAATATTAGAGTCTATTGATTATACTCCTTATCCAGAAAAATTAAATAATCATATTGGAATTTTAAATGTGAGAGGGGAAATTATTCCTTTAATTCAATTTGATAAAAATTTTTCATTTAACAAAAAAGATAAATTTAAAATTATTATTTTGGAATTTGAAACAGGTAAATTAAATGCAATTAAAACAGATAAAGTTCATAAATGTACTCAAAAATCTAAATTTTTAATTGCAGGTCAAACAATTAATTTAAACGGTATTCCATCATTTTATATTGACGAAAGCAATTTTGAAAACTTATTTAAGGAAACTGCATGATAGAGAATCAGCAAATCATTAACAATGCAAATGAGAGAAGTATTATTATTCTCCCTTTTTCTTTAGTGAATAAAGAAATAGAGCTTCATATGTGTTTAAATGTTCAAAAAATTGCTGCTGTTATTGAAGTCGGTGAATATTCTGTTCTTCCAGGGGTTATGCCTCCCTTTGTTTATATGATAGACATGCAGGGCATTCCTGTCCCCGTTCTTGAATTAAGTAAACTGGTAGAAAATAATGATTTAACTCAATCTCAAGTAAAATCCGTAGATAAAAAAAAGCAGACAAAAAAAAGAATCATAGTTTGTCATGTTCTTTCCATTTATATAGGTATTATAGTAGATTTCACTAAGAAAATAAAAACAGTACAAAATGCAAGTTTACAGCCTATTCCCGAAATCTGGGAACAAAGTAACAGTTTTTTTGTAAGTGGTTTATTGAATGAAAAAGACTATTATCGTTATGTATTTGATATAGAGAGATACATTTCAAATATTGGATTAAATATTGGAAGTGTTTCTAGTGAATTTAAAGAAAATAATCACATTTTAAAGGGAAAAAAAGGCCTTGTTGTTGAAGATTCTCGTGTCTATCAGCTCTTAGCCAAAAAGTTTTTTGAAAAATATGAAATGGCATTAGATTTGGCTGCAGATGGAAAAATAGGATTAGATTTATTACTTAAAAATGCAAATAAATATGACTTTGTGATAACGGACATTGAAATGCCTAATATGAATGGAATAGAAATGATAAAACAGTTTAAATCTATTCATAAAAATTCAAGTTTGCCTATATTATTTCACTCCTCTATTTCTAACCCAGAATTTAGCAAAGATTTAATGGGTGAAGGCTATGGAGATATGATAACAAAGTTTAATGAAGAAACTTTATATCAATCTATTATAAATTTATTTCATAAAAATTAATATATAAAAAACCTCAGAGCTTGTTAAAACTCTGAGGCCAATTTCTGATTATTAAAAAGGTTTATGGTTTTTTTGGAATTGTAATATCTAACATGATTACAATATTTTGAAATATATTTGGATCATGCCAGTCGATTGCTTGTAAGTGAAAACCACCCACATATTTTCCAGGGGCTAAAGAAGCATTTAAAGCAGGATCAAATTTAACTGTAAATCCTTTAGAGAAATTACCACTTGCTTCAGGACCACAAGCAATTCCAACAGCAGTTGTTAATGGCCAATTTGTGTATGTAGGACAATTTCCAGGAATACTGTTACCTACTAAAGTAATTTGATTTGTGCTTGAGTCAGTTAAGTTATGAATATTTATATTAAATGTTGGAGGGTTTTTTCCTGTATCGCCACCCCAAGTAATGGTATGAGCTTTGTCTTCTTTTGAGTTAGGTAATACATAACCAATTGAATGGCTTGCTGGTACTTTATCTTTATAGTAATTTGTTTTGTCTAATACAGATGGTGCATTTGTTTTTCCATCGTAAATTAAATCAAAGCTTACAAAATTAAAGTTTGAAGCAGTAAATCTTTTTTCTAAGTCTGTTACTCCAATAACAAATGTTCCTGGATTATTAGAAGTAATATTTAAATAATATTTTGCCCCAGAAGTTGAAGTATATAATACCGCTTTATCTAATGCAGATGTTTTTTTATCATTATCCACAGAAAATTGAAGCGCTGTGCTTGGGTCTGTAGGCTTTAATTCTTCCTTATCTAATTTTAAGCTTGTAATGGATATTTTACAGTTTTTGTCTTTTGCTAATTTTAAAATTTTTGAATCTGGATTCAATTCTTGGTTAGTTACTTCAGAGGAATCGCAAGCAGTAGCTATTTGAGCACTGAACACAGGTGTAACATTGCTATTAAATAGGCTATAAGAAGATTTTGCTATTGTTTTATAAATATCTCTTAAAATAAACCCAGTTTCTGTTTTTGGTAAAGTAACAATAGTAATGCTAGAACCAAATAAATCACCTTCTTTTAAGCTCAGAGTATTTGATGAATTCAAGTTTATAGATTTGCCACCAATGAGCTCATTGCAATTTGTTCCATCAATTTTACATTTAAAAACAGAACCAGTTCTTTTGCCAGAAACATCTTTTCTATTCATCGCGCCAATGTAAATGCTATCACCAATTACGGCAATACTAGATCCAAAATTGTCATTGACAGCAAGTCCAAGTGCTTTTCGACTTGTTTGGTTTTGGCCACCAAGAAGTTCTAGACAGTTTTTACCATTTAAATCGCATTGAAATACAGATCCTGTATCGTATAAATCAGGAACATTTGTTTGACCACTATCTCTACCAATGCCACCGATAAAAATATTGTTTTCATTCCCTGACAAACTCACACCAAAATTATCATTTGTAATTAATTTTAAAGGCGCTGTATCAAACTGAATACAATTTTGGCCTGATAAATCACATTTGAAAACAGAGCCATTAAAATTATTTTTATCTTTTGCACCAATATAAATATTAGAGTTTGATATATATATTGCTGTACCTAAATGATCATTTACTTTTAAATCTTTTTTAATCGTACTATTTGCATTTTTACCTGCAATAAATTCAGTACAATTTGCACCTTCACTGTCGCATTTAAAAACAGCACCAAAATCATATAAATTTGTTTGTGATGGAGTACCGCCGTCTCTACCAATGGCACCAGTATAAATCGCGTCTTTTGTTGCAAATAAACTTGTACCAAAGTTATCATTTGTAATTAATTTTAAGGAATCAGTTGCAATAATTGTGCAGTTTTTACCATTTAAATCGCATTTATAAATAGCGCCATTCGGATTTTTTGCTGCTGGTTTGTTGTACTGATCAAATCCATTTTTATAATTAGATCCAATAAAAATATATTTATCATTTGCTGAAATACTTGAACCAAAGGAATCGTCATTTTGTAACTTTAATTCAGGAGAGCTAGGTAGACCTATTTTTCCACCTAAAAACTCAACACAATCTGTACCATCTAGACTGCATTTAAAGACAGATCCCGTCTCTGATCTTCCTTTAGCACCAATAAGCAAATAATTTTGCATATTTGATGCTGGATTTTCATTTACAACATTGGCTGAGGCATTTTGAGAATCGCTACCACCACCACTACCTCCTCCTTTAGAGCAAGAAGAGAGTAGAAAAAGAGTCAATAAAAACGATAATGTTTTTATTGATAAAGACCTTTTACTTTGAGATTGAAAAGGATAGTTCTTCATAATTTTCTCCTAAGTTGTTATGATTATGAACTGTTATCCTTATCGGTTTTGTCAATAAAGAATTTAGAATTAAATGTTTAATATTATTTATTAATGTTATTAATGTTTTAGAAATATCAATTTAAATATTATATTTTTAGAATTAGTCTAAATTTAAGATACTTTGCTTTTGGGTCTTGCTTAAGAAATAGGAATGAAATTTATTTTTTCTAAGGATATCACAAGCTGTTTTGCTTTTTATCCCAAATTTACAGATTAAAATTAATTTTTTATTATAAAAATAGTGTTTATTAGCTAGTTTTTCAATTTTATTATTATCAAAAAAATGATAAATAGATTTTTGAATAAAGGGTATACTTTGTTGTTTTAAAGTTAAGTATTGTTTTGTTTTTTTAAAATCTTCATCTAAATAAATAATGAAATAGTTGTCATTTCTGTTTAATATATGTTCAAAATTAATTTCATATTGATCCTTTTTTAATTTCGATTTTATTTCTAATGAATATTTATAATTACAACATAATTCACACTCTAAATTTTTAGTCCAATAATATTCTTTAAATGTATTTTCCATAAAATTAAAATTAAAATAGTGATTAATTTTGGAATTAGGATTTAAAATAATAAACTTAATAATTTCATTTGCTGCAAAAGAACCCATTATGCCGCAAATAGGACTGAGTACACCCATTAAAGAACAATTTTCATTTGATTCAATAATATCTGGAAATAAACAATGGTAACAGCCATATCCTGGCTTAAATAAACAGTAGTGAGCTTTAGTTTGAAAGATTCCAATATCAACCCATGGTATATTATATTTTAAACTTATGGTATTTATTATTTTTCTAGTTTCAAAATTGTCACTAGCATTTAAAATAATATCAAAATTTGTTTTCATTTCATTAAAAATATTTTCGGTAAATTTTGTATTATAAAAACTAATATTGAGGTCTTTATTATAATTTTTTAAATTTTTAGATAGTATTTCAGCTTTATACTTTCCAATATCTTCTTGTCTAAAAAAAATTTGACGTGATAAGTTCGATTCTTCTATAATATCAAAATCAATAATCGAAATATGTCCAATTCCACTTGTTGTTAAATAAATAGAAGAACTATGTGATAATGCACCTGCTCCAATAATTAAAATTTTAGTTTGAAATAAACTTACTTGGCCTTCTATGCCAATAAAAGGAAGAGCTATTTGTCTAGAGTATTTATTTAAATTCATTATTATTCGCCATATTTAGCCAATCTTTTATTCTTTCTTCAGGACATGATGAGCTCATAAAATCATGAATAATAGAAATACTATCCGCACCATATATGTAAATTTCATGTGCATTTTCTAATTTAATCCCACCAATAGCAACTAAAGGAATACTTTTTGGAATTTTATTTCTCCATATACTTATTTTTTCTATTCCTTGAGGTGA
Source organism: Silvanigrella paludirubra (assembly GCF_009208775.1). Taxonomy (NCBI): domain Bacteria; kingdom Pseudomonadati; phylum Bdellovibrionota; class Oligoflexia; order Silvanigrellales; family Silvanigrellaceae; genus Silvanigrella; species Silvanigrella paludirubra. The sequence goes on from NZ_WFLM01000001.1 coordinate 177,498, forward strand.
AAATTTCATTTCTTTTGTTTTTGTAGGAAAAATTGGCCCCAATGCAATATAAGAAGGGTTTAATTCTAAGGCATAATTTAATTCATTTGTATCATGCGTACTTAAACCGAATCTAATTTTATTTTTATGAAGAGAAGATATATCTGCATGAAATGAATCTTCATACCCTAAATGAACTCCAAAAGCTTTATACTTTAAAGCAATTTCCCAGTAGTCATTGATAAAAAGCTGGCAATTATGACTTTGACAATATTGTATTGAATTTTTAATTTCATTTTCGATTTTTTGAAGACTATTATTTTCTGTCAGAGGATCTAATTTAATTCTTAATTGAACTGTTTTTACACCCCACGAAATTAATTTTACTATCCAGCTATAGCTATCCGCAATGGGATATAGTTTCATATTTTGTTTTTCTTCAAAAAGCATGAACAACAATTTCCTTATTGAAATGGAATTCCTATGATGGGTGAACTTGAAATAGCAAAATCATTTTGAGGAATTAAACCGCTGCAGTAAGCTTTTCTACCTGCTTGAATGGATAAGGAAAATGCTTTTGCCATTTCAATGGGGTCATGAGCGTCTGAAATTGCTGTATTTAAAAGTACGGCGTCCATTCCAAGTTCTAATGCATAAGCAGCATGACTTGGTGCTCCTAGTCCTGCATCAATAATAATTTTAATTTCAGGAAATCTTTCTCTTAAAATCTTTAAATGAAAAGGATTCATAATTCCTTTTCCAGATCCAATGGGAGAGGCCCAAGGCATTAAAACTTTACAACCTAAGTTAACAAGTTCTTTTGCAATCACTAAGTCTTCTGTCATATAAGGAAAAATACAAAAATCTTGTTTTATAAGTTGTTCTGTTGCTTTTAGTAATTCATAGGGATTAGGTTGTAAGGTAAGACTATCTCCAAATATTTCTAATTTAATCCAATTTGTCTCAAATATTTCTCTAGACATAAGAGCTGTTGTTACAGCATCTTTAGCTTGGTAACAGCCAGAAGTATTAGGTAGTATTTTTAAATTTAATGATTTTATGGTTTCCCAAAATGTATTTTTTTCAGATACATTTGGTGAAAGTCTTCTTAAAGAAACTGTAATAATTTCTGAGTTTGAAGCCATAACAGATTCTTTTAAAACTTTAAGTGAGGTATACTTGGCGCTTCCAATAAGAAAACGTGAAGTAAAATTTTCACCATATAAATTTAACATTTAGCCTCCTTCATAAGGTGTAACAATTTCAATATCATCATTGTTTTTTAGAACGATATTTGATATTTTATTCTTTGGAACAAAGACTCGATTTAAAGAAATAGCAACACCTTGGATATTAATATTTTCCTTATCTAGTAAATTTTTTATAGAATAAATTTCATTATCATAAAATTTTTCTACACCATTTATTTTTAATTTTAATTTATCCATAATTTCTCCAATAAATATTTATCAATATTATTATTTGTATTTTTAAATTTAAAATCATCTAAATATTTACAAAAAATATTTGCTATTGCTGGTGAAATTGTAATTCCGTTTCGATATAACCCATTAATGTAATAAACATCGTTTATTTTGTGAATTTGTGGTGATCCATTTTCAAAAGTAGGTCTTAAATTTACTCTTTGTTCTAATATATGAGCCTCTAAAAATCCTTTATCAAAATGAGTCGCTACACTTAATAATTCCAATAAAGATTCCACTGTCATGGGTTTTATACATTCTGATTCATGACTGGTTGCACCAATAATATATTTATGATTTCCTCGTGGGACAATATAAACAGGATATCGTAAATGCATTAAACGAATAATAGAATGAATATTAACAAGGGGGGCTTCCACAAGTAATAAAGAGCCACGCACACCTCTTAAAAGATTGAGATTTGCCTTAAATTCTTTTTTACATCCCATTCCCGTTGTATTAATAACAATATCAAATTCATAATTGCCTTCGTTTGTAGATATTTTATTTTTACTAAAATGGTTTACTTTTGTATTTGCAAAAAAATTTAAATTATTTTTTTTAAAAAATAAATTACTACGCTCTAAAAATGCTCTTGGATCTATGCTTGCTTCATTTGGTAAATAATATCCAGCTGAGTAATTTTCGGAATAATTACCAATCAACTGCTCCTTGTTTAAATCATTTATTTCTTTATAATTAATATTTATATTTCTCATTTTAAGACGACTTAGGGCATTGTCTAATTTGTATTTTTCTCTATAAAGAGCTAAATGAGCTGTTCCATTTCTCATAAAGAGATCACTCGAATTTATAGAGTTTAATATTTCAGGCCAAAGATCTAATGAGTACAATCCTAATTCAAAAACCAAATCGGTAGATTCCGTTGCTTCTGACCATGGTGCAAGCATTCCTGCTGCTGTAGCTGCGCAAGAATGGCTTGATAAAATGTCATCTTTTTCAAAAAGTGAAATAGGATAATTCTTTTTTAGAAGTTCAATTGCTATAAGGCGCCCCATAATACCAGCACCTATAATTCCAATTTTCACTTATGTTACCTCTTTCTTTTTATATCTTTTTATCTTCATAAATTTGAGAACTGATTCTCATAGAACAAAATCGAGGACCACACATAGAGCAATAAGGTGTATGTAAGTTTTTTTCTTCTGGTAAAGACTCATCATGATGTTTGCGAGCTGTTTCAGGATCTAATGATAAATGAAATTGGTCTTCCCAGTGAAAATGGTAACGAGCATATGATAACGCGTCATCTCTACTTCGTGCTGCGGGATGTCCTTTGGCAAGATCCGAAGCATGGGCAGCTATTTTATATGCGATGAGTCCTTGTTTTACATCATCTTTATTGGGTAATCCCAGGTGTTCCTTTGGTGTAACGTAACAAAGCATAGCGCATCCATACCATCCTATCACAGCGGCACCAATTGCGCTTGTAATATGATCATATCCAGGAGCAAAGTCGGTTGTTAGAGGTCCAAGCGTATAAAAAGGAGCTTCATGACAATATTCAAATTGTTTTTCCATATTTTCTTGAATTAAATGTAAAGGAACATGACCAGGTCCTTCAATCATTGTTTGTACATCATAATTCCATGCTATTTTTGTAAGTTCACCAAGGGTTTTTAGTTCTGCAAATTGGGCTTCATCATTTGCGTCTGCAATGGAGCCAGGGCGAAGTGCATCACCAAGAGAAAATGAAATATCGTAATGACGCATGATTTCACAAAGCTCTTTAAAATGGGTATAAATAAAATTTTCTTTATGATGTGTTGTGCACCATTTTGCCATAATGGCACCGCCACGAGAGACAATTCCTGTCATTCTATTTTTTGTTAATTGCACATGAGGTAACAATATACCGGCATGCACTGTAAAGTAATCCACTCCTTGTTCTGCTTGTTCTATAATAACATCTCGATATACATTCCAATTTAAATCTTCAATATTGCCACCAACTTTCTCTAATGCTTGGTACATCGGAACTGTTCCAACTGGAATTGGTGAGTTTCTTAAGATCCATTCTCTTGTTTCTTTAATATTTTTTCCCGTAGAGAGATCCATTATCGTATCTGCTCCCCAGCGAAGAGACCATAGTAACTTTTCTAATTCTCCTTCAATTGAAGAATGAATTGCCGAATTTCCTATATTTGCATTTACTTTTGTTAAAAAAGATCTGCCAATAATCATGGGCTCAACTTCGGGATGATTTATATTAGAGGGAATAATAGCTCTTCCAGAAGCAATTTCTTTTCTGACAAATTCTGGAGTAATGATTTCAGGAATTGTAAAATGTTTATTTCTGCTTTTTAAACGATTTTCTCTTTCTAAGTTTTTTTCAAATAAAATTTCATTTTTTTGAGACTCTCTTATGGCAACGAATTCCATTTCTTCTGTAATAATTCCTTTTTTTGCATAAGAAATTTGACTCGTAGAACCATGAATTGGTTTTCTTTTTAATAACCATTCTTTTCTTAAAGGGTGTAGTCCTTCTTTGATATTAATATTGGTATCTTCATCTGAGTAAGGGCCTGAAGAATCATAAACATATAATTTTTTTTCTTGATCTTTTTTCTTATTTCCTAAAATTTTTATTTCACGCATAGGAACTTTTATATTGTTATAAATCGTTCCATTAATATAATTTTTTTTGCTTTCTGGCTGGTCTTTAAAAATTTCTTTTGGATTAAAATTATCAAAAATTTCCACCTGGTGATTCCTTTATTTAAAAAATTTTTTGGAAATCCAGCTAAAATTATGGAAAAGAAAACAAAGATGTGTTTAATTGATTTTAGGTAAAAATTTTGCTTTTGCGCTGCATGAAAACCAAAATTTTTAAAATGTTTATGTAAGGCTTTATTAAACAAAACTTATCACTCTTCCTACGCTGGCATAATCCAGATCAGGTTCCAAGAGTTTAGCTGAAATAGCAATCTCAGCCCTGTAAGGGCTCCTCTGGTGATCAAGAATTTTATAACTTTAATTTTTTAGGATGTCTAGTCATGAAAATCGAAGACGACTATAAGTATTATGATAAAGCCTTAACAATTGCAGGATCGGATTCGGGAGGAGGAGCAGGGATTCAAGCCGATTTAAAAACATTTCATGAATTTAAGTGCTATGGAGCTTCTGTCGTAACAGCTGTTACTTCTCAAAATACTTTAGGGGTTTATGATATACATGAAATTCCAAAAAAGATTATCATCTCTCAATTAGATTGTGTATTAGGCGATATTGGATTTGATGCAATTAAAATAGGTATGCTTTTTTCGAAAGATATTATTGATATTGTTACAGATAAATTATTATCTTATTCTTGTAAAAATATTGTCTTAGACCCTGTTATCTTTTCTAAAAATAATTTTAAATTAATTGAAGATGGTGCTTTAGATAAATTAAAAATAAATTTATTTCCAATTTCAGATATTTTAACTCCTAATTTACCTGAAGCTGAAATTATTTTAGGAAAAAAAATCAATTCATTAAATGAAATGAAATATGCTGCCATTGAATTGTTATCCATGGGTCCTAAATCTGTAATTATTAAAGGAGGGCATTTTCATGATTCATCGGTTTCTCCTGATTGTTTGGCAATGCGCGAAAACTCAAAAGTGAAAATTCTCTGGCTAGAATCCAATAAAATAGAAACTAAAAATTCACATGGAACAGGATGTACGTTTTCGTCCGCCATTACTGCTCATTTAGCAAAAGGTTTTTCAGTAGAAGAATCCTTTCGATTTGCTAAAAAATATATATCGAACTCACTTTTAAAAGGATCTTTATATAAGATTGGAAATGGAATGGGGCCTGTTTGTCATTTTCAAGACTAGTTTAAAAATTATTATGATAAAATAAAAAATATAAATTCTTTTTGCCAGTTAGATAATTCCATTATATATTGCTGTTACAGTTTAAAATGGCGAGGAGTTTATATGGGCATAATATTTAGGCAATTAAAAGATCCAACAACTTCAACCTATACTTATATTTTAGGCGATTCCTTAACTAAAGAAGTCGCAATAATAGATTCTGTAAGAGAAAATGTGAATGAATATAAAGAATTGTTATTTAAAAATGATTGGAATTTAAAATATTTAATAGAGACACACACGCATGCAGATCATATAACTGCTATTATGCAACTTAAAAAACATTTTCCATTTTCGGAAGTGATTGTAGGAAAACTTTCGGATGCGACCTATGAAGTAACTCGAGTAAATGATAAAGATTCTAGAAAAATTGGTGGCTATACAATTCAATTTTTTGAAACTCCGGGGCATACAAAAGATTCTGTTTCTATTTTATTTGATAATAATCGTCTAATGACGGGTGATTGTTTATTTATAGGTTCTTGTGGAAGAACTGATTTTCAGCAAGGAAGTATAAAAGAAATGTATTCTTCTTTACAAAAAATTATAAGTTTACATGAAGATACATTAATTTATCCAGGGCATGACTATAACAACCGATTTGTTTCAAATATTAAAGAAGAAAAGTTATTAAATAAAATGATTAAGCTAACAAATTATGATGATTTTGAAAAAGAATTGAATTCATGGAACTTGCCACCACCAAAAAAAATAAGTGAGTCCGTGCCTGCAAATATTTTAGGTGGTTTAGAATGATTTTTTACATGGGAACTACATTCACAGCAGAAGGGCCTTTTTGTCCTTGTTGAATTTGAAACTCGACCTTTTGGCCTTCAGCAAGAGATTTAAAGCCGTTACTATTGATTGCTGAAAAGTGAACAAAAACATCTTTAGAGCCATCATCAGGTGTAATAAAACCAAATCCTTTAGTTTCGTTAAACCACTTTACTGTTCCTTTTATTTTAGCACTACTATCCATATTTTTCGAACCTCCAAATGATACTGTAATCAGTATATATAAAATGATTTGTTTTGTAAACGATTTTCATTTTTTAAAAATTTATTTTAATAGAAAAATGGAATAAACTATTTTGCATTTTTGATAGATTCTATTCTCAATTTTTTATTTAAAGTTTCCAATTCTCCACTTTTATTCATTTTTTCAACTACAACCTGAACTTTATCTGCTATATCTTTGTAGTTTTTATTTATATAATGATATAAATCTATTCTTCCTGTTAAGGGTTTAGATAAAGGTTTAATTTTATCACTTTGTTTTAATCTTTTTAAAATAATTAATGCATTATATTCATCGGTAATAAATAAATCAATATGATCTTTTAAATTCATTTCTATCAATTGTTCTAATGTATTCACAGAAAATACATTTGGCATATTTTTTGTTGCTTTTTCAACATAGACAGAACCTTTTATTATGCCAATTCTGTAGTTTGAAATAGAATTCCAGCCATCAACTTTTATGCTTTTATTTTTTGAAAATGCTTTTAGTTGCATATAATTTATTGCGGGTGTGATTCGAATTAGCATAGGATGCTCTTCTCCAAAGGAAAAAGGTCTATGGACTTCACCTACTACTCTTCCTTGTGTTACTTCTTCAATCGCTCTAAAACCTGGTAAGTCTATAAAATAAACATTTATATTTAGTTTTGAGTATATTTCTTTCAGAATTTTTGATCCTAATATTTGATTTTCCGTATACATGATTTTAGCAATATCAATATTGCCTTGATTTTGTGAATACGAATTTTGAGTAAATAATAATAATAATAGTCTAATAATTAATTTTTTCATGAATCACCAATAGATTTGATAAAGTTAATATATTTGATTTATAATATAGACTTTAATTTATCATATTTTAATTTTTAATGAGATAATTTTTTGGCAATATGAAAATAAACAATTAAAAAAAGGAAAAAAGAATCTCTTTTTTCCTTATAAGGAGTGTTCTATAGTTGTTTCTTTTGTCTTTTTAATCACTCTTTCTCTGTCAATCATGGTATGTAATAATGTAACAGCTGCTGGAGTGATTCCACTAATTCTAGATGCTTGGCCAAGTGTACTTGGATTATGACGTTTTAGCTTTTCTACAACTTCACGAGAAAGGCCACTCACTTTAGCATAATTAAATTCTTTTGGGATCCAAACATGATCAAATGTTTTTAATTTATCACTTAAAGTTTCTTCTCTTTTAATATACCCATCATATTTTACTTCAATTTCAAGACATCTTAAAATACGAAGATCATAATTTGAAATTAGACCTGATTCTCTTAAATTACGTATATTTGTTTCAGGTCTTTTTAAATAAGCTTCTAACGTTACATTATTTGAGACTTCAGGTAATTGGAATGAAGTTAACTTTGCATTTAATTCAGGGGTTGGATTTAACCAAATTCCTTTGATGCGTGCTCTTTCAGACTCCATTTTTTGAATGCGATCTTTAAACTCAACATAGATTTCTTCATTTATTAGCCCAAGTTTTTTTCCATATTCAGAAAGACGGGCGTCAGCGTTGTCTTCTCTTAATTTTAACCTATTTTCTGCACGGCTTGTAAACATACGATAAGGTTCATTTGTTCCAAGAGTTGTAAGATCATCAATTAAAACGCCAATATAGCTTTCTGATCTGCTTAAGATAAAAGGAGCTTTTCCATCTGCTTTTAAAGCAGCATTTATTCCTGCAATTAAACCTTGAGCGGCAGCCTCTTCATAACCCGTTGTGCCGTTTAATTGTCCCGCAAAATATAAATTCGCAATTTTTTTTGTTTCTAGGGTAGGGTGTAACTCTGTAGGTTGAACATAGTCATATTCAATAGCATACCCTGGCTTCATGATAATCACATTTTCAAAACCAGCTATTGTCTTTAAAAAGGCTTCTTGGACATGAATTGGTAAACTCGTGCTAATTCCATTTGGATAAATTTCGTGTGTTTGATAGCCTTCTGGCTCAATAAAAATTTGGTGGCTAATTCTTTCTGGGAATTTTACAACTTTATCTTCAATGCTGGGGCAATAGCGAGGGCCAATCCCCGTTATAATTCCACTATATAATGGAGATAAATGCATGTGGCTGCGGATAACTTCATGTGTTTTTTCATTTGTATGTGTAATGTAACAAGGAACAAGCTTTTGGTTCATTTCTTTTGTTCGCATGCTAAAAGGAACAAAGTCAGGATCGCTATCTTGACGTTCTAGTTTTGAAAAATCAATGGATCGAGCATCGAGACGAGGGGTTGTCCCCGTTTTCATTCTTCCTACTTGAAAGCCATAATCTTTAAGAGCTTGAGCGAGTTCTATACTAGCAGGTTCGCCAGCACGTCCTGCCGTTATGCGTCGTTCACCTATGTGTATCAAACCATTTAAAAAAGTTCCTGTCGTTAAGATAACACAGGAGGAATGAACAGATTGATCAAGTGAAGTATTTACGCCAACAACGGCATTGTTATCAATGATTAAGGAAGCGACAGTATCTTGTAAAATATCTAGATTTGGGGTGTCTTCAAGTGTTTTACGCATATAACTGCGGTAAAGATCCATATCCGCCTGAGCGCGGCTCGACCAAATAGCAGGACCTTTGCTTTTATTTAATACTCGAAATTGAATGCCTGTTTTATCAATAGCAGCACCCATTTCGCCACCTAAAGCGTCGATTTCTTTTACTAAATGTCCTTTAGCTGTACCACCAATGGCAGGATTACAGGACATTTGTCCTATGCGATCTATACTCATTGTGATGAGCAGTGTTTTTTTATTCATGCGTGCGGAAGCAAGGGCTGCCTCGCAACCCGCATGACCACCGCCAACAACAACAACATCATAGTTTAGTGAACGCATAAAAACCCCTGTAATTACTAAGATAAATCGGAGCCCCTGAGATAGCAGACTCTAGATTCAGTTGTATTACCTGTAATCGTGTTACGGTACAAGGGTTATTAAAAAGACGAGAGGAATCATATTAGGAAGGACTGAATTTCTTTATTTATATTTATCAAAAAGTTTTCCTACTGTACCATCTTTTTTCATTTTATCTAAAGTATCATTTAATTTTTTAATTAAAGCATCATCTGTGTCTTTATTGAAAGCGGCATACATTTCTGCTTTTTTAAATGTAAAAAGTGGAACTATTTTTCCTGTTTTTTCCGCTTTAGAAACCCATGGTCCTAATTGGGATCCAGTTGCCCAAAGATCAATTCTACCTGCTTCTAATTTTAAAGCATTTTGTTTTTCATTTGTAGCAAGTTGAATATTTTTACCTTTTACAAAATTTTGCTTTAGCAAATAATCAGAGATGGCATCTTCATTGTAACCACCCACTGAGTATTTACGGGCATCATCCAAGCTATTAATTTTTATAGTACTGCCTTTTTTAGCAAAAAAGACCCAGTCATTGGAAACAAGAGGGCCAACCCATTTAAACAGAGCTTCTCTTTCTGGAGTTCTTGTTGTTGAGTAAACAACCGTATTTTTTTCTTCTAATCCCATTTTATAAGATCTTGCCCATGGAAAAAGTTCAAGTGAATACTCTATTTTTTCTCTTTTTAGAAGTTCTCTCATAACATCTGTCGACATTCCTACAATTTTTCCACCTTCTTCCATATTAAATGGTGGATAGTTTTCCGTAACTAAAACAAGTTTATTGGCAGCAAAAGAAAGTGGAGTTAACAAAATTGAAAAACAAAGAAACAAAAATTTTGTGAAATTTTTTGTAAAATACATAAACTTCCTTTCATAAAGTTACGTGCACTAAATTTTTATCAATTCTAGCATAAATACAATAAAATTTTATGTTATGAAAAAAAAATGACACAAAAATTAATAAAAGTTTTTAGAATTTATAGAGTTCTAAATATTTTTATTTTGTGTTTTTATTTTCAGAGCTTACGTTATATTTTTTTAACAAAGATTTATATTCTACTGTGGTTTTGTATTTTTCCATTGTTTTAGCCAAAGTGGATACAAAATTATCATCGCTAGTTAAAGAAGCTGCTATATATTGCTGATTTATAGAAACAATAAGGGCACATTTTAAAATGGATGGGTCAAAATTATTCATTTTCCAATTATAGCTTGTTACCGAATATCCTGATACAACGGCATCGACTTTATGCAAATTTAATTTTACGGCAAGTTCATTTAAATCTATAGAATCTTCTAGAGGATAATCTTTTAGATGCTCTGCTTCTGAACCGCTTCGTATGATTCCAATGGATTTTAGTTTTTTAAGATCCTCTTTTGTTTTAACAATAATATCAGGTCGGGAAGTAAATACGCAGACAGGGTCATCAAATACTTTTGAAACCCATTTGTATTTAATTTCTCGATCTTTAGTTCTTGATAAAGGTAAAATTAAACTATTTTTCACTTTTTGCAATTCAGATTGTGCCCTAGGCCAAGGAAGTACATTTAAATTTAAATTTTTTACCTGATTTTTGGTTGATTCAGCCAAAAATTCTCCACTTATTCCTTCCAGTTTATTTTTATTAATTATAACTATTGGATTAAGCTTATCCGTCGTAAAGACTTCTATGTTATCAAAGGTAAAAGCTTCTGCGTTGTGAAAAATGAAAAAATTTATCAAATATAAGATAAAAACGTAAAATAAGTGAGCTTTTGTCAATTTTAATTCCATTCTATTTTATAAATTTAAACAATTATTCTTTTATTATTAATAATGAAATATTTTAAATAAATTATAAAAAGTGGCATGTAAAAAAAATGACGGCAGCCTATTTAGCTTTTGAAGCATTAAATTTAATAAGATTAAAATTAAGTTAAAAAAAGATTAAATATTCGTCAATTACTTTTATCCAATTTAAATTATTTGATATTTATTGTAACTATATAATTCATATTATTTTTATTTAAGAGGTAATTTATGAGTTTATTATATTACATTATATTATATTTACCTGTAGTATTGTCGTTTTCTGCATTAAAAGTATATGGAATAATTTTATAATATGAATTTATGAGCTATTCTAAAAATATGCTTTCATTTGAAATGCTTTCGGGTAAAGTTATGTTTTTTTGTTTTAACTCATATTTACTAAAAATAAATTTTCCTTCTTGTAAATAAATTGGATAAATTGAGTTTGGCATTAGTTGTGAGTTTTTCAAAAGTTTTTGTGCTACTTCTGCAGCCGCTATTCCCTGACTAGTGCCTGTTATGACGAGTCCTCCTAATGATTTTTCTTTTCCTACAGCAAAATCCCAAAAAGCAAAAACTGGTTTTTTTGAGTTTTTTGATGACCATTTTAATACTTCTTCGTGATTCACATTTTTATTATTTTCATTTAATGAAAAGTAGAGACCAATAATAATAGCATCGTATTCTTTATTTGCTTTTATAACTAAATTTTTCCAATCTGAAAATTTATTTAAAAGAAAAATATCATATTTAATATCTGAAAATGAAACAGAAGATTGATTATCAAAAAAATCTTTAAAGACAATTTCCGATGTTCTAGCATGATCAAATAAAATTAATACCTTTTTAGCTTGTGGGATTATTTTTTTAATAAAAGCGGCAGATCTTCTGATCAAGGGACGCTCTAAAACGCCCGTCACATATTTTGGTTCTTGATCAAAATAAATTCGAGGATTATCGTTTATCCCTAAGTAAACTGTGCGAATTTGATCTTTTTCAAGTTGAGGTCCTACAAATTTTAAAGCAGGATCATCCCCAAGAATAACTAAAGTAGGCTTTATTTTAGAAATTAAATTTATAGCTTTTATTCCCATTCCTTGATGTTCTTGAGGAGGCAATACTTTTGTATTCATTTCAAAAAATGTAATTTTGTAATCGTTACCTAATGATTTTTTAATTTCATTTGCATAATCTACATCCCATTGAATTTTTTGGCTGTAGCTTTCAACAACAACAATATCTTTTTCTCCGGCAAATACTTGGAAAGTAAAAAAAAGGAAACATATAATAAAAAAAGTATTTTTTCTTTTTTTCATAAACACTCCTTAATTCATATTTTTTTAATTCTTAAAATCTTCGTTTGCCCAAAGAAAAAAAGCATGGCTCCATCCAAGAGGCATTACCCATAATGGCTTTCCTGTGTTTGAATCAATTTGCTCAGAAAAAAAACCTGCTTCATTTGAGGAATTCATTGTTTTTTTAAAGATATCAAATGACAAATCAGCAAAGTGCGGCTCTATTTTAGATAATTCTCTTGCTGCTTGTGCCATCCAAAAACCTGCTAAGACCCAACTATTTCCGCCAATATAATGATCATTTTCATATCTTAACGTTCCCATTTTTGTTGTTAATTTATCGTAACAAAATTCAAAAATAGATAACTTTATACTATCTTCAATTGGAAATTCTGAAAAAGGGAAAATACAAGATAATAATGAAATATCCGCTTGAAGATCTCTATTATTATGTGGATCTACCGCTCTTGCAAAGCGTTTTTGTTTTGACACATACAAGTGATGGTAACAAAAATTTTTGCAAGATTTTAAACCGGAATGAATAAGATCTTGAAGATCAGGAAATAAATTTAAGGAACGATATAGTGCTCCATAAGCTGTAACGTGTGCATAAAAATGTAAGCCATAAATTTCTTCCCAAAGATCAAAACTGTTTACTAAGGAGCCTTTTTCAGAGAAGTCATTAGCTAATTTTTGAATCCCTTTTTTTATAGAATCCAATAAAACTTCATTTTTTTCATAATTTAAATATTCAATCATAGCTGTAATAACAAGACCTAATTGATCCGCCTGTAGCTCACACCAACTTGGGGCTTTATTTCCTTGGCAATCGTATCTTTGAAAAAAATCGCCATGATGACTTTGAACTTTGGCTAAAAATAAAAGAATAGATTTTGCTTCTTTAAACTGATTGCATTTCATAAGGCTTAAAGCGCAAAATGCGGCGTCTCTAGGCCAAACAAACCCATAGCCACCACTATGTTGAAAATCGAGATCACACTCGGGAGCGGCGATAATTCCGCCATTTTCGTCTATTAACGATTTTAAAACTTTTAATGATATTTCTTTTAATAAAAATCTTTTTTGTGGCAATGGTAAATTGGAAATTTTAATAGGAGAGTTATTTTTTAAAATTTGAATTGTTTCATTAACTTCTTTTTCTAATGCAGAATTATCAAAATACATTGACAATCTATATTCTAATTCTTCTTGATTATTTCCAAATCCGTAAAAAATGGAAACTTCGCCTTCATACAACAAGTCATTTTCAATTGATTTTGTAAATACAAGAGGCTGAGTACAAGCAGCAGCATAAACATTTCCCATTTCAATTCTTCTGAATTTATTGGGTTCCGATAAAAAATGATCTACTAATTCTCCTAAAGACTCACTGCTAGAGCTTTGAATAGCTCGTACAGATTGAAAATGAGAGTAACAAGCTCCATTGCAGGCACCAATTCCAACCCAAAAATTTTCTGAAAAAGCAAAAATCATATCTTCGCCTGTTTCTGAATATACCGATTGAAATCTTTTTTCTGAATGCATATTCCAGTTAGATAATAGCCATAAATTTATTTTATGTGATGCATATTCTATTGGAATTGTGAGTTCCCATTTTTCAATAAATGAAGAATGAATTGCTAGACTTTTTTTTCGAATTAAAATTCCACTGTATTTTGGATGTTTTAATTCCCAAGAAACGATAATAATATTTTCATTTGGGCAAAAAGAAAATTGAATTTGATCGCGTGCAGGATCTAGCCAAATACTTTCCCCATTAATAGCTAATCCACAAATAGAAAAATTTAAATGGGAATGTCTACTATCTTTAAAGGGCCAAAATAAGCCCTTTAGTTGACCATCTTCACCGAGGCAGGCGAGGAGTTTTTCCGAGGCGGTGATACTTGAGTAGTTTTCTCGCATTCTAGATTTTCTCCAGCTGTTTCTTTATTCAATATTTCAATATTTTTTTGTGCTAAATTTTTAATTCTTAATTTTTCAGCACACTTTATTTCAAGATCTTCTAGTATATTGACATAATCGAGGTAGGCTTCGTAGGGGCTGTCAAAAGGGCTAAAGTATTTATGCACATCTCCATCGCTAGACCATTTAATGCACATGTAATAAAAATGATCGCTTGTTAATAATTTACGCCATTCTTCTATTATTTCTTTATCATCTAGTAACATGATTTCTGTTTTTAATTTATAAACTCTTTGAATAGCATCCTCTTGTATTCTGTTACCTAACCAAGCTGAAATATCTCTTTCTGTATCCGCCCAACTTAGTGGACGATCGACATTCATAGGTGCCCGTGAAGAGAAATTTTGTGCCGTTTCACTGACTGTCATAAATTGAAAACGTGAATCAAAAGCCATATTTGTTACAAAATGATCTAGGAATTCAAATATTCCCGTATCAGCCCATTGGTGTTCACCAAAAGTTTCATAATCCATAAAGAGTCCTATAAATTCATGGTTCCCATCTAAAAGCTTTTCCAGCCAGGAATGATATTTATCTGCAGTTAATGGCCAAGATTCCCAACCTCGGTTTGAAAATCGAAAGGCTAAATCATCAGATAATTTATAGCTTTTAGGCAATAATTTAAGTTCCGATATTTCAGGATGATGAAAAACATGATGCGTATTCCAGCCTTCGGGAATAAACGGTTCCCAACCTTCAAGTAAACATACTTGAAATCCAGCTTTATGAATTAGTCTTCCAATATTATCTGAATAAATTAATTCTGTATTTCTAAAAGCTTTAGGTTCTACATTAAATAATTTTTTTAATTTATTTTTTTGAATTTTTATTTGTGAAAAAAATTCTTCTTCGTCCCACAAGGCTGCTAAGCTATGATGAGACGTTTCACAAATGATTTCAGCATTAGGTAACGAAATTATGTCTTGATATAACTCTAAAAGTTTTGGGTCGTATAATTCACATTGCTCTAAAAATGTTCCAGACATTGAAAACGTTACTTTAAAATCATTAGGATGTCTTTTTAATAATGATGCTAACAAAAGTCCTGCTGGCCAGTAACATTTTTTTGCTACTTTTTCAAAAATACTTTTATTAGAAGAGTCGTTAAAATATGAATTATGTTTACTTATATCTTTAATTCTATAATGATTAATACGAAATGGTTGATGAACTTCAAAGTAAAAACAAATCGCTACCATTTAAGATCCTTTCAATTAATTTCGGAATAAGCGGAAATAAGTGTTTGGGCAGAATGAAGCCATGTTCTATCATTTAAATCCTGAATAGAATTTGTGATCATTTCTTTTTTCATAGGACTATACTTTAAAATACTTAAAATTCTGTCTGCCATGAGATCAATATCCCAAAAATCAACTTTCATGGCGTGATGCAGAACTTCGGAGACGCCGGACTGTTTTGAAATTATGATTGGTATATTTTGAGCAATGGCTTCTAAAGCTACTATCCCAAAAGGTTCAGAGACACTCGGCATAATAAATAAATCTGAAGTTTGTAACGCTAATTGAACTCCTGTTGAATTTAAAAATCCTTCAAACTGAAAATTCTTATGAATGCCAAGTTCCCAAGTTAATTGTTTCATTGCAGGAAGTAGATCTCCAGTACCAACAACTTTGAAAATAACATTTGGGTTTTCTTTTAAAACTTTTTCTGCTGCTAAAACAAAATAGGATGGACCTTTTTGAAATGTAATTCTTCCTACAAAAGTTACAACAGGTTTTATTTCTTCTTCTGAATTTTCTAAAACAGGTTCTATTTTTTCATTTAATTTTTGAACATGCTGATAATTGTTCGCGTTATAGACTACTTTAATTTTTTCAGGAGGAATATTAAATTTTTCTACTAATAAATTTTTTGTGTATTCTGAAACTGCAATTACAATATCACAAATTGACACGCCCATTTTTTCAATTTCTAAAATATTTTTATTATTATTTATTTCACCAGATCGGTCAATTTCAGTAGAATGAATATGCGCAACTATGGGTATTTGGTATTTATTTCGAATCATTTGAGTTGCTGTGAAAGTCATCCAATCATTTGCGTGGATGACTTGATAATTTTCATCTTTACTTAAAACATCTAAAGCTAATAGACCAACAATGTAACATTTTTCATTTATAGAAGCATCTCTTGAAAATGAAAAATCTATATTTCTGTTGTTTTGATTTTCTTTATTTTCATTTAGATTAATTATGCATTCGTGTATTTTTTTTAAATTATATTCAATTTTTTTCTTTTCAGAAAAAGACAGTTCTTTGTTTTCTATTTTATAATTATAGTGAGAATTTTTATGAGCATTTAATTTTTCTTGTATTGAATTTTTAATTTCATTATATGTTTCATTTACAGCGGTGATGGAATCGTTCGTTTTTTTAATTATTAAATTTTCTTGAATTTCTAATTTTTCATTTTTTTCAAAAACAAAGGGATTTTCTGGGCTAACAATTTTCAATCCTGGTATTTTAACTAGATGTGGAAAATAAGGCAAAATAAGTGTTACTTCATTGCCCATTTTTATTAAACCATTAATTAATCCCTCAGTTGCTGTACCTAATCCTCCAGAAATCATTGGAGGATACTCCCAACCTAGCATTAATATTTTCATGAATTCCGCCGTTTGTTATCATTATTTAATGTAACGTTAAATGATTAAAAAAATTATCTTGCTACTAAATCTAAATCAAGATGTTCTGGAAAAATTATTGGATTTGGACAAACTCGAATTGTATATGTTCTAATTTCTGGATTTTTTGTCTCAAGATCTATCGCATAAATAAATTGATTATGCGTGGGATCTGTCTCAACAAAAACTAAATTAACATCTTTTCTATCACTTATGCCATACATATTATCCGAATTTTCAAGAACTAAAGAAACTTCTAACCAATTCTCAGGGAATGGGGAATGAATTTCTAATTGTAAGGAAACATTTTCTCCTACAATTACAGTGTCAGATGGTTTTAATTCGGTTCTTGTAATTTGAACTTCTTTCCATTTTTCTTTTAAAAATTGGACATTGTTAATATGTTTTTTTAAGGATTCAATTTGCCCATCAGAATGAATGGACCAATTTTCGTGAAATTTTGCTGCTGGTAAATAGGATTTAGAAATATAGTCTGCAAGCATTCTGTGAGCACTAAATTTTGGAGTTAATACAGAAATAGATTTTTTCATTTTCTCAATCCATTCTGTAGGTATTTTAGAGCTATAATAAAGAGGTATAATCTCATATTCTAATGTGTCATATAAACTAACTGCATCTCTATCATCACGATTGTTTTCATTTAAAACTTCTTCCCGGTTTCCTATACTCCAGCCAAGATCGGGATCAAAGGCTTCATCCCACCATCCATCTAAGATGGAAAAATTTAATCCACCATTTAAGGCTACTTTAATACCACTCGTTCCTGAAGCTTCTAAAGGACGAATCGGTGTATTTAACCAAACATCAACGCCTCTCACAAGTTTTTGCGCAATATGCATGTCATAATTTTCAAGAAAAATAATTCGACTGCTTAATTTTTCATTTTGAATTGATTTGACCACTTTTTGAATAATTTCTTTTCCTAAATTATCTGCAGGATGTGCTTTTCCTGAAATTATTAGTTGAACTGGTTTTTCCGAATTTAATAATATTTTTTTTAGGCGATCAATATTTCTAAAAATAAGATGACCTCTTTTATAACTCGCAAAACGTCGAGCAAAACCTATGGTTAAATATTCTGCTGATAGTTCTGATTTAGGTATTGTAGATATCAAACGACTTTTTCTGTTAAGATGTACATTCCATAGTTCAGAATTAGGAATGTTTTCGACTCTTTTCCAAATATTTGGTTCATTTAATTTTGCGTCCCATCCTTTGCCAAGATAAAAATCAAATAACTCAACAAGCTCATTACACAACCATGTGCGTGTATGAACTCCATTCGTAATTCCATTAATAGGAATTTCATTTTCAGTAAGTGTTGGCCACAATGGCTTCCAAATTTTTTTAGAAACTTTTTTATGAAGTTGGCTTACTCCATTTCGGTGTCCACTTGTTCTTAACGCAAAAACGGGCATAGAAAATTCAGAATGATTGTCTGGCGAACGCCCTAAATTATAAAACTCTTCATCTGAAATTCCATATTTTTCAAAAATATTTCCTAAATATTTTGATAACATTTGAATTGGAAAAGCATCATTGCCTGCTGGAACAGGTGTATGGACTGTAAATATTTGTGTTCCTTTAGTTGCAATTAATGCTTCTTGCCAATTTAATCCTTTTTTAATAAATTGAGAAATTCTTTCTAATGTTAAAAAAGCAGAGTGTCCTTCATTTAAATGATATACGGCGGGCGATATATTTAGTTTTTGGAGAGCTTTTATACCTCCAACTCCTAAAACAATCTCTTGTTGAATGCGTAACTCTTGTCCACCAGAATATAGTCTTGATGTGATATTTCTGCTCTCATATGAATTTTCTCTTACATTTGTGTCTAATAAAAATAGTGGAATTCTTCCAACATTTAATTTCCATATTTGTGAATAAACAGTTTCACCAGCAATATTTACATCTATTAATAACGGTTTATTTGTTGATTCTGTAACAAGTTGCATTGGTAAATAAAAAGGATCATTTGGATCATAATTTTCATTTTGCCAGCCATCACTATTTAAATTTTGCCTAAAGTAACCTTCAGAATAAAATAACCCAACTGCAACAAGCGGTAGGCAAAGGTCACTTGCTGTTTTTAAATGATCTCCTGATAAAACGCCAAGCCCTCCTGAATACAATAAAATGCTTTCATGTAAACCAAATTCCATTGAAAAATAAGCAATTTTATTTGCAGGATTATAATCTGTTACTTTTGTAACGCCATTTTCTAAATAATTTTTAAACTCATTATAAACTTCATTTAAATGTTCTAAAAAACCATTGTCTTCTTTTAAATTTTCCCAAGTAGATGAGGGTAGTGTATTTAATAACTTTAAAGGACAAGGACCACTTGCTTCGTATTCTTGAGGATCTATTCTTCTAAATAAATTAATAGCGTTGCTGTTCCATGACCACCAAACATTGCGAGCAAGATCCCAGAGTGGTTCTAAATTTTTTGGTAATGACGATCGAATATGGAGTTGAATAGTACGCATTTATATTCCCCTAATTTTTTTGCCAATAAATATTGACTTGTAATTTAGAGAATTGCAACTATTCTAATTCAGTTTGTAACCTAAGAAAATTCTATTTAACCATAATTGACTAGATGGATTCAGGGTTTCTGCATTTTTCCATTCTGTTACATTGGCGAGAATAGATTTTGCAATAACGAGAAAAGAAGGGTCTTTTTTTAATCTTTCATTTGTAGCCAAAACAATTAAGTCTTGCAATAAATTTGCTTGATATTCTTTTGAGAGTTTTTCTGATATTTCAAGAACACTTTTTATTTCATTTAAAGTTACGGTTTTGGTTTCTTTTTCTTGAAGTGAATTTACAAGATTTGGCATGAAATTTTTAAAGGAATCTATTTGTAACTTTATTAAATTAAAATCTTCTTGAGAGATGCTATCAAGAATGCTTTTTTTCGAAATTTCTTTAAAATGAATAAAAACTTTTTGGCAGCGACTCGAAATTGTGGGAAGTACAAGACTTAGATTTTTTGTCGTGAGGATAAAAATTGATTTTGCTTGAGGTTCTTCCAAAGACTTTAAAAGAGCATTTGCTGAATTTGTATTCATTCTTTCACAGTTTTCAATGAAAAATAAACGTCTTTTTCCTTCTGAGGGTTGGTAAAGAACCAATTCTTTGATTTTAGCTAAGTCTTCTATTCGTAAAATTTTGCGTGTTCTGTCAGCAATAAAAATATCATTATGACTAGCGGCGATATCAAAAAGAGAAACATCATTTGTTTGAAAAAGCGCGACTCCTGAAATTTCTTTCACAAGTGTTTTAAAATGCTCTTCTGGAAAACTCATATTTTCAAATTGTTTACAAACTAAGAGTAGGGCGTGATGTTTGTAATCTTGAATGTTTTTAATGAACTCTTCAAATGAATTCATAATGTAATTCCTAAATGAGTCAAAATAGATTGTTTTATTTCTTTAAAAATCTCTTCAATAGATAAATTTGCATTGATAAGGATTCTTTTTGGTACTTTACCATTTGGATAAGTAAATGGTGTATTTAAAATTTTAAGATAACCATCTTTAATTAAAAAATGAATATTTTTTTGTTGGGAGTCCATACGGTCTTGTTGTCGTTGTTTTTCACTGTGGATGCGTTTGACCGCTGTATTTGGGTCAGCAATAAAAACAAATGTGAGATCGGGTATTAAATTATCAATAATTTGTTTTGAAATACTATCAACAACATCTTTATTAATATTGCCTAAAATACATTGATAAACATATGTGCTATCTAAAAATCGATCACATAAAACAAAATGGCCTTTTTTAAGCTCGGGTTGAATGATTTTTTGAATATGTTGCGCTCGTGCCGCAGATACCAACAAAAGTTCTGTGAGCGGAAGAGGGGCGTCATTATGCGTGTTAACTTGCTTAAATAAAGAGCGAATGCTTTCGGCAAAGGGCGTGCCACCAGGTTCACGAGTTGAGGTGCAAGGAATGCCAAGTTGTTTTATGGCTGTAAAAAGAAGTTCTATTTGAGTACTTTTCCCAACACCTTCGCCACCTTCAAATACTATAAATGCCATTTGTGTTCCCTGGTTAAATGCAGTTTTTACCGAGGGGCAATCCCCTACGCTTAGCTAACATAGAACATGACCGAAAGGGAGAGAAGTGGAAAATAGAATTTGATGGAGGTCTTTCTCATGGAAAAGTTAGATCTTGATTTAACAGGTGTCTCAGCTTATTCCGACTCTTCTCATGCCCGTGATAGAGAACTTTGGAGAGGGTTTTTAAGCTATGCATTACCAGTGGTTATGGCTCATGATGTGGAAAATTTAGAAAAATATCTAGCAGAAGCTGTCGTTTATTCTTTTGATGAGCTTACGGCGAAAGGCAGTGAAAATGCTTCACAAGCAGAAGTCATTCGCTGTATTTCTACTTTGCTTGCAAAAGAAATTGGAGTTCCGCCTGAGTTTGCTTTGGCATCTTTTTATGAAGGTGAAGTCCCAACAAAGCTTTATAAAATTAAATACAAACCCCTAAAAAAGAGCGTCAAAGTGCATCAAGAAGATAAAATGATTGGAGGCTGGCTTGCCGATTTGGCTAAAGTCCAAGAAGATAAAAAGTTTATTAAGACTGTAGAAACATGGAAAAAATGGTTGTTACAGGATAAACCCTATTCAAAAGTAGGATAAAAAAATAGCCTAGTTATGAGACATAACTAGGCTATCCAATTTCATGAAAAATCAAAAAATTTGGCTTTTGTGCTGATTAATAGCGAGGTGGACGTCCTTGACGCTCACCACCACGGTGTCCGCCGCCGTTAAATCCGCCACGGTTGTTGCGTGGTTCTGGAGGGCGTGCTGGGTTAACAACCATAGGGCGATTGTTTAGCTCACTACCATTAAACATTTCGATTGCTTTATCAGCATCTTCTTTTGATTCCATTTCGACAAAACAAAAACCTTTAAAACGGCCAGTTTCGCGATCCATTACAGCGCGAACAGAAGCTACTTTGCCTGCTTTTTCAAAAAGGCTTGCGATATCATTCTCTGTTGCTGAAAAAGGCAAATTGCCTACGTATAACTTGGTACCCACAGGATCTCCAGTTGAATTGTACACGTGCCGATCAAACACAAAAGCCCCATGCCACGCGTTGTATCGAACAGTAAAACTTTGAGACAATCGGTGGCTCTGAAAACTTTCAAGACGCACGGAGTATTCTCAATCTTGAGTGTTTCACGGAACGTGTTTACTTGCAAGAGAAAAATGTTGCAGTAGAAAAAATCAGTCGTAATAATTAGTTAAAAGATTAAAAAAGTAGCTTCGCAGCCGTAACCCCATTTATATCTTTTGTCGTTTTGCACTATTATGTATCGAATAAAGGGTTCAAAAACAATTAATCCTTTAAGTATTGGAAATCCTAAACCTAATTGAAATTGAGAAAAAGGGATATTTTCAGTCCCTGAAATGTCATCCACAGCATAGGTAATTGGGTACTGAGTTATAAATTTTGTTTGTCTGTAAATATATCCAAATGAATAACTTAAGCTTGGAATAACAACCCAGTCATATAAAATTCCTGTTTCCAAAGAATATCTAAAATCTTTTTCTTCAATTCTCAAAGCCTTAGGCATGTCAGGCTGTTGCCACGAATAATTCATTCGAAAGCCAGGACGAAACCAAATGCTTTTGTATAGAGGGAGATATCCATATGTGACAATTTCAGGAGCAATCTGTTTAAATGTAGTTTCTCCGTATTCTTCCCGAACATAAAAACTAGCGCCGCCTCCCACTGCTAAGTGAAAGTTTTTTTTATCGGCAAAAGCAACTTTAGCTATAAAAAAATGTAGAAAAATAAAAAATAAATATAAAAATTTTCGTTTTTTCATGTGCAACCCACACGATAAGTGCTTGGAAAACCAACAGATCCAAAATTTGCTTTTAATTGAGTGCAAATTTGAGTTTGTGTTGCCCCCGATCCTATTTGCGTTAAAAAGGAATTAAAAAAAGATCCTAAAATGAGGCCGTTGTAATCGGAATTATTGCTGTCTCCTGGGCTAGGTTTACAATAGTCATAAAATTTTATTAAACTACTGCTTGGTAAATTACTCATGTTACTTTTTGTTGTTTTAATGGCATTCGTCACTAAAGTCATAAAAGCACCACGAGCCAAACTTCCTGATAAAGAAGTTTGATCATACCCTAAGTTTTTTTGAGCATTAAATAGAGCATTGGCAAATAAAGTACCAATACAATAAAAACTTTGTTCACAGGTGGAATTAGATGAATCTGCTACTCCTCCTGTGATGTTGTCATAAGTAAACGTGATGGTAGAAAAATTTCTTTGAGTTCCTCCGTTACCAAAATCGATGCTATTTTGAAGAATATTTGTACTTCCTGTTAAAGTATAACTATTCATATCTGCGAATCCTTCATTTAATCCACGGATAACATATTCCTGGTTTAATCTGTCACAATCAGGGGTGCTCCCATTATCAAATGCCAATTCCCAAATAGAATGTCCAAATTCATGAGCAATTACTTGTAAATTTGCGGCAAGGGGAATGTTTTCTAAATTTGATCTTTGAAACATGATAAATTGATGTGCTCCAGGCACATAGGCCGCATTTAATTTTCCAGAGGATTGAATTGTGCTGCCATCGCTTTCTAGAATAATTTTTGGTTCAAAAAAGATACGAATTTTTCCATATTTTGAAAAAATAGAGTCCATTGAATATCCAGTCATAGTTTGGATATTGTTTGCAACAACATCAAACTGATAATAAGAAGAAAGCATAGCTAAGGTAGAATAATCTTTTGGAACAACAACACCATTTTTAACATTATATCTTAAATTTAAATCTTTGGACTGCTCGAAACTTTTTGCTGAGACAATTGATCCAGATACATAACTTGCTTTTAAAATCCCGCCAAAAACAAAATTAAAATAATTTCCATTTAAAGAGTTAAGATCCTGTAACCAAGTAAAAGTTGCTTTATCAAATTTAAATGTTGGTGCTTCAGAGCGTTTTTGGGTTGAAGTCATGCTATTCATTTGTAAGACTTCAGCAGTGTAAGGTGGGCCAGGGGCCTTATCTTGATTTGTACAGTTATTTATAAATACAAATAAAGTACAAATAATAAATAATTTAAAAAATTTTTTCTTTTGGACCAAGGTTTCATTCTCCTTTAAAAATAATTTATTTCATATTTAAATTTTTTAAAATAAAACTTGCCATCCCAGCCAAGGGCCTGAAACCAAATTTGTAAAATTCCAATAACCAAAATTTAAATTTGATTCTTTCCCTGTTTTATAATTCAATAATATACGAACAAAAAAAGGAATAGATTGTGTGTTTGTGTTAAAATCTAGAGAAGTTTGTTGTCCAGGATCGTCATATGAAATGCTAAAGTAAGGAGAATATAAAAATTGTCCTTCTATACCAAATCTATCTGTAAAAAAAGTTTGATAACCCAAACCAAATGCAATGGCATTCAATGATAATTTAAAATATTTTTTATCATTAGAATCACCATTTTGAGAACTAAAATTAAGAGTATTAAAATGAAATGTTAAAATATTATTTGAGTTAAAAAAATAGGATGTATTATTTGTAAAATTGATTAACCAAGTTGTGTTTTCTGGAGTACTGCTTGAAGAAGGAATTAAAAAATATCCTAAGTAACCAGTTATTACTGAACTTATAGATTTGTTACTAAAGAAACGGTATCTTGCTTTTAAAAATAAAAAAGGATTAAATGTAAATGAAGTAACAAGGGTTGATGCTGTATTTGTTCCTATAGTGAAATTGTCTGTTATTCCATAATCAAATCCGGTGAGCGGCAGATCAAAAGTAAAACGATTTTCTGGGACCATTCCCGTGTCAAAGTAACCAGAAAAAAAACCTAAAGGAGTTTCTACCGGAGGGGTTTGCTCAATAAAGTCACTTCCTCTTTGAGCGTGGGCAGAAAATGTTATAAAGAATGTTAAGAAACATAAAAGTGTAACTTGTTTCAATTGGAATCTACCTTTGTAAAGAAGATAAACATTATAGTTAATGGAGTTTCAGAACTATGCTAAAAAAAACTTTATATTTAAACATGCTTGTAGCTGTTTCTTTAACAACAACTTCATGCTTAACAGTTGGAAACCAATTTCCAAGTGTTGTAAATTGGATCAAACCGAATGTTACAACAAAAACCGAAATTGAAAAAGCATTTGGCCCACCTTATCGTGTTGGTTATGATTCAGGAATGAAAACGTATTCTTATGGATATTATAAGTATTCCCTTTTTTCTGAAAGCCAAACAAAAGATTTTACAATTCGATTTAATGAAAATATGACGGTCTATAACTATACATTTAGCAGTTCGTTTCCAGAAGATAAATAATTTTAGTCTTTTAAATATCACGACTTAGTTTTTAAATAGCCAACTGCCGCAACAATTTGTTTCATCTTTTTTTATTGAAATTTATGAAAAGAACTCATACTTAAGGATGTCAGTATAATAATGACTTAAATTTATTATTATATTTATATTCTATTATTGTCATGTAAGGGTTTCTTGTAATGAATTTAAAAAAGATAAGTGTATTAGGATCTATTTTAGTAACAGGATTTATTTCAGAAAGTTCATTTGCTTGTTCTTCTTGTGGATCAAGTGCAACCGCTCCACTTGTTTTAAATCCAAATGAAAATTTAAAAATGTATTTAGGAATATCTCAGAATTTTGGGTACATGAATTATGGTGGCTATGGAGCTTCAGCAACAACAAGAACAGCAAATAAAATGTTGACTTCAAGAAAAACCTTAACTCTTGCTGTTGGTTATAGAACGAGTGAAAATTCTTTTGTTACTTTAACAGGATCTGTGATTCAAAATGAAGGCCCTGCCGATTCAATGAATTATGCAAATGGCACAAAAACTAAGTATTTATTAGGCGATCCTATTCTTTCTGGAAGATACAATTTAGTGAATATGGGAATGGATAATATTTATCGTCCTCAAATACAATTAATGGCTGGATACAAACCTGGATTAGCAAAAAATATGGTTGATCGAGATGGTGGCGCAGTTGATACTGTAGGCAATGGTTTTCATCAAACAAATGGAGGAATTGATTTTTGGTGGGGAATGCCTATGATTCAATTTGGTGCAAGTCAATTAATCACCTATTCTTTTAATAGAACTCCAGGCAATGATTTTGGTGGTGGAATCAATCAAGTAAAACGTACTCGTGATTTACAATACACTACTGTTCTTACAGTGGGTCATGCTTTTACAGATTATAAATTTTCTGTTCAGGCAGGTATGATTCTCGATTATATTGGTGAAGAAACAATTTATTTAGAAAATTCTGCTGGAAATCAAACATCAAAAACAATTTCTCCAGCTCAATCAAATTCTGCATTTTTCCTTGCTAAATTTAACGTAACAGATTTGGATACTCTCAGATTTACCTATACAATTGGTGGCGCTTATGATGGAAATTTGGGACCTTATACAAATTCAAATCAAACGACTTCAAACTCAGCTTTAGTTGCTTATGAAAGAACATTTTTTTAAAAAAGGTATATTGTGAAATATAATTTCATTTTAAAATTTTTAAGTCTTATTTTATTATTAAATTCAAGTATTTCTTATGCTTTATGTGAGGTTGTCGATTTAGATAGCTTTATAAAAAGTGTTCATGGAAAAAAAAATATTCAATTGATATTTTTTTCATCATGGTGCTCTGATTGTAAAGAAGAATTGCTTAAAATAAAAAATGATTTAAATGAAAATTATATTTTAATTAATACCTTTGATTCTGTTGGGAAAGGAGATATTGCATTAAAGTCTTTAAAAATTAATCATAAATGTATTTTTGATAAAGATAGATTAATTGCTAAAAAATATAATGTGAAGTCCGTACCCAAAAAAATAATAGAACCTTAAATTAAATTTAATCTGTGAAAAGAATAAAATCTTGATTTGATTTTCTTGGAAATTTACTATTTACTTCTTTAATTAATTTTAAATTTTGATTCATATCTATTTTTGGGTATATTTCTTGAAGCTCGCTTTTAGAAATATATATATTTTTTATATCTGTCTCTATTTTAACTTGGCCATGTATATGGGATTCAATATAATTACCTTCAGCTCCTTTTCCATAATTACTATGAATAGGTGCGTTTGTGTTATTTGCTTTATTTATTAAACTTTTAAAACAATTATAGCCAAAAAAATCGTTTTGGCAGTTTGCAATTAAGTTTTCAAAACTAAAAAAAGTACACAACTTATTATAATCTGAGTTGAATCGATTTCCATAAATATCAAAAGGTGAATAAGTGCAAACGTGTTTTACATAATCATTTAGTACAAAAAAAGATTTTCCATAATGAGATGCGCCACCATGTTTATATCCTAAAAAATCGAGTGCAGCATAGATAGGCCTACTTATTCCCTGGAAATCTCTATTTAATGGGTTAAAAGAGTTACTATAACCACCCGTGACAGCTAATTTTTGATAAGGAGAATCCGTCAAATTGTTTAATTGAAAAGCGGAATTTTCAATAGAGTCTCTTCCAACATTATATGCTGGTAAATCATTTGGCCTGCCTGATAAACGAAAACAATTGTAAATTTCACCTTTTTTAAGAAGGCTTGTAAAATCTAATTTGGAAGAATTAAAATTTATTGTTAGTCTTGAATTTTGTAAAACATTAATAATTTTAGAAATTAATTCATTAGCTTCCATGTCGCTTTTGCATAATCCTCGAACTCGTTTAAAAGCTTTTTCGTAATTTATTTTTTGATTAAGAGTACATCTGTCATCTACGTTTTTTAAAATATTTTTTTAAAATATTTTTTTGAAATATTTTTGCGTAAGTAGAATGATTTTCTTTGTTTAATGTCATAAATTATCTCCAATAATCAAATAAATATAATATAACATTTAGATTAAATATCACTAAATGTTTAATTTATCAATGAACTTATTTATTTGTGTATGAATTTATTGTATATTATTGATAATAATATATATTTTTTAATAAATATTTAACGTGGTCTATTTTTGTGAAGCTTGTAAAATAAATATAAATATAGAATAATATTGATACTTATTAAGCTTCAATTAAAAAACAGTTCCATCACTTTCAATTTTGAGAGGAGGGCTTCCGTCTTTTCTTAATTGAGCCGCAATTTTTCTTCCTGCCCACCAAGTTCCACCTTCTAAAACGCGAGCAAGAGGAAAATCGGAAGATTTTTTACCTAACATTTCTGTTACTTTTTTTCCTATTTCATCTAGTAAAGCAATAGTTAAGGCGCGCCACTCAACAATTAAAGGCGCGCCAGGATGATGTAATTTTTCAAATTCATCTTTATTTTTTAAAGTAATTAAACCTGTGTCAATAATCAATCCACCGTTACGATATTCAGCAAGTCCTGTTAAGGCATCTATATGAGAAATGGTAAATCCTGCTTCCATTAAAGGTTCAAATAAGGAATAGGAAAGCCATTGAGAAAGTTTGTGGAATGGGACCAAGGAAGAAATTCCTTCTCCTAAAGCTTTGTATGACCAAACATCTCCCAAATTAATTTGGTTGATAGAAGCTCTTCCTGGCCAAATAGATCCTAATCCCTGCTGAATTGTTCGTAAAATTTGTGTCGCTGTTACGTTCCCTGTTGGGCATTTTTCTTGTAAATAATCGAGCATATTTCCAATACGAGGATTTTCACTTCCAAAAATATCGCTGTCTTTTAAAAGTGTTTCTCCTAAATTTTGAAGAAGTTTTAAACGGCCTTCCATTCCAATTAAAGAATTTTTTTCGGTAACTTGAAGTCCTTGTGCAAATTCTTCTAAAGTAAGAGATTTTAAACGTTCTGCATTTACTTGATAAGGATTTTCTTTTTCTGAAGAAAATAATCCTGATAAAAACATTCTTAGACTTGCGACAGCAAGGCCTTCAGAACGTGTGTATTCTTTTCCTGTATTTTTTTCAGAATATCGCCAACGAATACCTGCCCCTGCATCTAATAAAACGCTTAAAACAACCAGGTCTAATTTAGATTTTGTTCTTTGATTTGTTGTGAAACGAGTTAGGGCTAATTTTAATTCTGTTAATCTATCAAAATTTCCCACATTGAAATGGTTCCATCTTGAATGAAAAGGGATATTTAAATTGGGATAATTTTCTAAAGTAACAGAAGTAACAAATTTAGAAACTTCATCTAATTTATCCATATGAACAATAAAGTTGGTATTGCCAGATAAGGCTAAATTAAATATTTCATGAGCTTTTTTTCTAATTGTTAAAGGAGAAAAAATATTTTCGATATCGTGAATATCACCGCTAAAGTCATTCATAAGCTTATTCATCTAATTTGCGCCCTTTCACTTTTTTAAGTTCGGAGACACTTTTTGTTTTTCCCTCTGTAAAGTAACCGGCGGCTTTTTTAGCTTCCATTTCTACTTGAGCATCGGGCGGAATCAATTCATCTGGTATAGAAACCCTTCTAACAACTTCAATTCCACTTCCTACAATTGCATTGTATTTCATATCGCTCATAGAAACGAGATTATCAATGCGTTGAATTCCTAACCAATGCAAAACATCTGGCATGAGTTGTTGAAAACGCATGTCTTGAACGCCAGCAACACATTCTGTTCTATGAAAATAAGTGGCGGCACTATCACCACCTTCTTGGCGTTTTCTTGCATTATATACTAAAAATTTTGTTACTTCACCAAGAGCTCTGCCTTCTTTTCTAAAGTAAACAATTAATCCTGAACCGCCTTCTTGTGCGGTACGAATGGATTCTTCAATTCCATGGGTTAAATAAGGTCTACAAGTGCAAATATCGGAACCAAAAACATCGGAACCATTGCATTCATCATGAATTCGAACTGTTAATTTTTTCGAAAGATCGGAAACGTTTTTTACATCTCCAAAAATATAAACGCTGGTACTTCCAATTGGAGGAAGTAACACTTTTAGATCGCGGCGTGTAATTAATTCTGGAAACATGCCGCCTGTTTGATCAAATAAAACTCTTCTTAAATCACCTTCTGAGACGTTAAATCTTTTTGCAATTCCTGGTAAATACCACACTGGATCTATAGCCGCTTTTGTTACTAAAACGTCTTTATTTTTAGATATGATTTTATCATCTATATGAAGTCTACCGGCTTCAATTGCTTGAGAGATTTCTGGCATATTTATATGTGCAGTAGTTATTGCAATAGTTGGTCTTATGTCATAACCTTTTTCAAAAAAAGATTTAAAAACTTCGCCAACTTTTGCTCCCCATGGGTCTAAGCTTACTATTTTTTCAGGGTCTTCCCAAGATGGAAAAGGGCCAATATTTATTACTGGAGATGTATTTGTTAAATCTGG
Source organism: Silvanigrella paludirubra (assembly GCF_009208775.1). Taxonomy (NCBI): domain Bacteria; kingdom Pseudomonadati; phylum Bdellovibrionota; class Oligoflexia; order Silvanigrellales; family Silvanigrellaceae; genus Silvanigrella; species Silvanigrella paludirubra. The sequence goes on from NZ_WFLM01000001.1 coordinate 207,809, forward strand.
TTTATGTTCCATCGTTAAGGCGCCAGATGCATTTGCTAAGGCACGATAAACGGTATAACTTCCACTATGTGTACCTATGGAATTTCGATGTTCGCGGGTTGTTAAAGATGCAACAACTGGACCTCTTAATAATGGGTCTGCTTCTCCCCAATTTAGAGGGGCGGCGTGTTTAAATATACTTGCAGGATGTGAAGTTAATAATACGTGACCATTACTTGTCATTTTTTACTCCTAATTCTTTTAGGACATCCAATTTTGATTGGTGATTTGAAACCATTTTGTTGTTACTTTTTTACGATTACTCCAAAATTCTATACCACCATCACCAGTGATATCTCCATGTCCAAATTTAGAAAGATTTATTCCGCCAAAAGAAAAAGGTTCTCTTGGTACAGGAATACCAATGTTTATTCCTATCATTCCCGCTTTTGCATTTGCAGAAACATATTCCGCGATATCTCCACGAGATGTAAAAACAGAAGCGGCATTTCCATAAGGATTTGCATTTTCTATTTTCATAGCTTGTTCCAAATTTTTGCAACGAATGATTGATAAAATAGGGCCAAATAATTCTTCTTTAGCAGAATAACTTTGAGGATCAACATGATCTAATATTGTTGGATTAAGCCAATTACCGCCTGAAAGTTCATCTGGTACTGTTACCTTACGTCCATCTACAAGAATTTTAGCACCTTCAGATGAAGATTTTTCAATTGCATTTTTTAATCGATCCAAAGATTGTTTCGTTATAATCGCTCCTATATCTTTGCTCGCTTGAAACTTTGCTGCTTTATTTGCTATTTCTTGAATAAGGGAGTCGGTTTCTCCAACAGACAATAATACACTTGCTGCCATGCAGCGTTGCCCAGCACATCCTGAAAAGGAAGATAAAATTCCATCCACGGCAAGTTCTTTTTGAGCATCTGGCATTAAAAAAATATGATTTTTTGCACCCCCTAACGTTAAAGCTCTTTTTCCGTTTGCCGTTGATCGTGTGTAAACATATTTTGCAACAGGAGAAGAACCAACAAATCCAATTGCCTTTATGTCTTCATGATCACAAAGAGCGTCTACTGTTACTTTATCGCCTTGAACTACATTTAATATCCCATCGGGTAATCCACATTCTTTAAGAGCATTTGCAATTAGAAGCGAAGTCATTGCTGTTTTCTCGGAAGGCTTCCAGATAAAAGCATTCCCAACCATGATGGCTATAGGAATCATCCACATGGGTACCATTGCGGGAAAATTACTTGGTGTGATACCAGCAACTACTCCTAAAGGTTCTCTTCTGTATTCACATTGAATGCCTTTTGAGACCATCATTTTGATAAGGGGATCATTATTTTGAAGCCCTATCGCAAATTCAATGATCTCAACTCCTTTTAAAACGCCGTCGCGAGCTTCTTCGGGAAGTTTGCCGCACTCATTGCTTATTGTTTGTGACAGTATAGGCATGTTATCAAGAAGCCATGATTTAAATTGATTCATAACAAGGGCTCTGTCACGATAACTTAGTTGCCCCCATTCTTTTTGTGCTGTTTTTGAAGTTTGAACTGCTTTATCAATTGTTTTAAAAGAACTTCGGTAAGTATTTGCAATTGTTTTTCCATTAAAAGGGCTTAATATAACTCCTAATTTTTCATCGGGAGTCTCCCATTTTCCTTCAATAAAATTAAGGCATTCTACAATCTTTGGGCTTGTGCTTGAAGAGGACATAAGATCTTTATCCTTTTTCCTTGGCTTTGCTGAACAAAAAGAGTATGCGTACTATCCCTAGACTATTGGTGAGAATTTAGTGTATGTCAATTTTCCGGTGCGGTAAATTCAGCCCACTAATAAAAAGGCGAATTCAGACATTTGATGTTTTAATTTGCATCCAATAAAGTCATACCAACGTTATTTTTGGTATCAGTGTTGTGTAGGAGAATAAAAAACGATGCCGCCTAAAATGCCTTCTCAACCACAAGAGCTGACTCGAGCGGAAGTAAGTCAACTCAAAACTTTACTTACAAAATTGCGTGATGAGCTCTATGCAAAAGAAGTTGCACGTAAAAATGAAGGAGCCTATGAAATAAGTCGGGATGATATATCTGATGAAACCGACTTAGCATCTGTTGAAACAGATCAAGAAGTAAATATGAAACTTGCAGAAGCTGATAGAGTAAAAATTGCTTTAATTGAAAAAGCTCTAAGAAAAATTGAAGCCAATGATGGAACCTATGGACTATGTGAAGGAACGGGCGATCCAATCGGATTTAAACGTTTGCAAATACAACCTTGGGCTCTCTATTCTCTACGCCATCAAGAAGATCTTGAAAGGGGAAGAAGAGCAAATTGATTTTATTTATTCGTATTTAATAAACCTCTAAAGGGATTTCTCTTTAGAGGTTTTTTTTATATGAAACATTTCTTTTCTGGACTGCCATTTACATTAGTGATATTTTCAAAATTCATTCATTTATAAAACAATTCATAAGGGGATTTTAATGTCTCATAATTTCAAAAAAATGTTAAATAAAAGCTATTTATTATATCTACCATTAACTTTAAGTTTATCAAATTTCTCTTATGCAGCGGACTTACCAAATGGTATTAAGTTATCTAAAAATCAAGTTTTAAATCGTGGAAATGGAGCCGAAATCCCAACTATTGATCCTCAAAAAATAGAAGATGTTCAAGCTGCAAATGTAGGTTTAGATCTTTTTGAAGGTCTTGTTCGTTATGATGCTCAAGGAATATTAAGGCCAGCGGGAGCTACAGATTGGACAATTAGTAAAGATGGATTGACTTATATTTTTCATCTTAGAAAAAATTCAAAATGGTCAAATGGAGATATTATTACTGCACATGATTATGTATATGGTTTTCAGCGACTCGTTGATCCTAAAATAGCATCTTCTTATGCCTTTATTGTATCTTCAATTAAAAATGCAGAATTAATAAATGCAGGAAAAGAGCCTTTAAATAAGCTTGGTGTGGTTGCTTTAAACGATTATACTTTACAAATATCTTTAAATGAACCGACTCCCTATTTATTTGAAATTTTAACTTTAAGTAACTGTGTACCAGCAAATAAAAATGCAATGGATAAAAAGAAAGATCAATTTTTTCAAGCTGGAATTTTAGTTTCAAACGGGCCTTATACTTTAAAGTATTGGAAAGTTGGAGACAAAATCACATTGGTTAAAAATCAAAATTATTGGAATGCGAAAAAAACGATAATTGAAGAAGTTAATTTTTATCCTACTCAAAATTTAACATCTGAAGAACAAATGTATGAATCAGGTCAGATAGATATTACGAATGAAATTCCTATGGATAAATACGATTCTTTAAAAAGAAAGCTAACTGACGAAGTTAAAACAAACCCTGCTTTAACTTCTTATTGGTTTAGTTTTAATTTAGATAAACCACCTTTTAAAGATAATATTAAATTGCGTAAAGCATTATCACTTGTGGTTGATCGTGATGTCATAACAAAAAAAGTAACAATGAGAGGTGAAAAACCTTTGTATGATATTGTTGCTATTGGAACAAAAAATTACAATCAATTTAAATATGATTGGAGTGATAAATCTATTCAAGAAAGAATTCAATTAGCAAAAAAATTATATGAAGAAGCTGGATATTCAGCAGCTAAGCCTTTAAATATTAGAATATTATATAATACAAATGATAATAGTAAAAAATTAGTTTTAGCTCTTGCATCTATGTGGAAACAAACTTTAGGAGTAAATGCTGTTACTGAAAATCAAGAATGGAAAGTCTTTTTAAATTCAAGAAATAAAGGTGAATTTGATGTTGTTTGGAATAGATGGATAGCGGATTATAATGATGCGAATACATTTGCAGATTTATCAAGATCTAGTAGTGAAATGAATACTTCAAAATATAACAATCCAAAATATGATGAACTATTAAAAATAGCGACAAAAGAACTAGATTTAAAGAAAAGGCAAAAAATTCTTGAAGAAGCATCAGCTTTAATGATGAATTCTTATCCTATTGTTCCTTTATATTCTGCTGTTACTACTCACTTGGTTAAAAAACATGTTGGCGGTTATACTGGAAAAAACCCACAAGACTCCACCCAATCCTTTGAGTTATATATAAAAGAACATGAACAAAGATAACGAGTCACTCCTTTGACGTTAAGCTTTTAAACTTTAGTCACGATATTATTCTGGGAGTTTAAAAGCATGGGCGGATTAATTAAATACATTACTATATTTATATTTTTTGGAGTGATTTGGTTTGGTATTTTATCAATTCAAGTTAGTAAAAAAACTTCACTATTTGTTGCAATACAAAAAGAATTAAAATTGTATCCCGAAGATGAAGACGATCAATCAAATAAAAAATCTATTGATAGAGAAAAAGTAATTGATGCAATTTCAAAAGCATTTAATAATTAATTTACAAAATGTCTCATTATATTTTTATAAATAAATAAAGAACGGTGAACAGAAATAACATATGGATCATCATAAGTTATATCATAAGGAATTCCTAAATCATCATCAAAACAGCAAGGCATAGAAACCGCGTGAAGTTCTGAATTGGGATTTATTTGAATAGAGTTGATTGTTTCTTTTAAACTTGCATGTGAATGTACAAATAATAAAACGATTTTTTGAAAAGAATTTAAATTTAAAGAACAGTCTTCAATTTTTTTAGCAATAATATTTATATTTTTTTTATCATTTATTTTCTCAAGTATTTTATTGTAATCTCTTTCCATTGCCGGATCAATTGAAAAAATAGTCCACTTAGTCATATTTGCTATATAATATCCTGTTCTTGGATTATACCCATCACCTACCACAAGAATTGCTATAGATTCATCGTTATAATCTAATTTTAATTTGTGTCTTACGGCCTCAAATGCTCCTTGAGTTTCAGATATTTCTTTAGCATTTGGATAAAAACCTGTATCAATAAGTTTTGCTGCAGACTTTAGTTTTAAGAAAAAATCTATATACCGAAGACTTGGTTTTGTTACTTTTATAGTAAAATATTCATTTGTTTCAGAGTGATCAATAACAGGACGTGGCATACTAAACCTCAAGCTTAAAATAGGATAATCCTATTCAATTTGCTTAAACTAATATTCCATTTATAATTGGTCAATAGAACTTGAGAGAATAGTATCTGTTAAAACTTTATGAAATGGTTTGATAATTTTCAAACCGTTTTCACTTAATCCATATGAAAAAGATTTATTTCCACTAGGTATTTTAAAAAACAACCCAAAATCGACACCTGTTTCTAATAAATTTTCTATGTCCTTTTTAATTCCTTCTCCTGGAGAAGGATTAATCCAATTTTTTAAAATATCAACTTGAAATTTTTCTGATTTAAAATCGGGAGAAAAAATTTTTGAGATTTGTGATGCTGTAATTGGAGAATGAGGCAATAATAAATTACCAGTATCATCACTATGTGGGACTAATAAAGAAACTATAGCCATAATTTTTTTGGAATCAAATTTTTTCTCAGAATTGATTTCTTTTAAAATAAAGATAAAGTCATTATATTTTTCAATAAAACTGATAAAAGATTCTAATCTCCATGATAACAATGATAATGGATCGGATTGTAATTGATTTAAATAATTAAAAATAGATGTTTTTATATATGGAAATTCATCTAAGAAAAATTCATTATTTTCTAGAATAAAGTCATCATAATTGTTTTTATCATTTGAAGTTAATTTTGCAATTTTACTTCTTGATATTTCTCTTATTTTTTCTACGGTTTCACTTGGATATATTGCCATTCCGGTTAAATAATCTTCTTCTTGTTCGGAACAAAAAATTCTTTTTACAAAATCATGAGCAAAAATTTCTTCCAAAATATTTTCTTCATATAAAGATTCTTTTTTTTCGACAGATACTTCCTGCAAAATTAAATCTGCTGTAATGGCGAGCCAATTTTTTATAAAATTATGGTTAACACCTGATAATCTTGTCATTTCTTTTACAATAAATTCAAGACTAGTTTTTGAAAATAAACTAAAGCCAAAGTGTCTATAAGAATACGCAATTTCAATAGCTAAAAAATCTTTTTGAAGAGGAGAAACAGATTCATCTTGTGAATTTAAATTAAGAGATGCTTTTAAAATTTCAATTATTCTTGAGTTTTTTTCAATTGATTTTAGATGAATATTTGCATCTTTAATAATTGTCTTCATACTTATTTTTTTTCCTGTTACTGTTAAGGTAAACTTGGACTACTGACATTAATATTAACTGTTTTTTGTGTTTGTGATGTTGTCACAGTTTGTATAATTGAATTGACTTGTCTGTTAATTAAGTTTGTAATATCTGTTACCTGTTGCAGCGAATTTTTAATTGGATCAATATCTCCATAGCTAGTTGGTCTTACAGAAATATTTCCTTGAGTAACAAGTAAATCGTTTAAATTTGAATTTGTACTAATTACTGTGCTTGTTCCATCGGGATTAAATATTTGTTTACGTTGGTCTGTTACGGCTGAATTAATTTCAGCAGATCCAGAAGAGGTTCCTACTGTCTTTTGATCTCCTGAAGAGCCATTTGGAGTCGTAGAGCCAGATTCATTTCCTTGTTTGCCTTTGCCTTCATTATTTTGTTGTTGATTATTATTTTGTTGATTTTTATTTTTAATTTTTGATTCATTTTGTTTAAAATTTGGATCTACAGCTGCCGCATCTGCATTTAGTTTATTTAACACAGCAGGTGGTACAGGTTTAGGAACAGTAGGTGATTTATTCCCAACAACTTCGGTAAATAAATTTGCAGGTACAACAACAGATTTACTCGGATCCGCAATACTTGTTACTTGAACCGTTCCTGTAGTAACAACAATTTGAGTGTTTCCTGGTACGGAAGCATCAATAAAACCGCTTGTACCACGTATACCCATCACGGAGTTTGAGGTTTTAAATTTGGCGTCCGTTTTTCCTGTCCCAGAATCTGCTTCTTCTTGAGGTTTGACAAAAAAACGTACTTTCCCTTTTACAATATCAATTGCGGATTTAACATCATTTACGTTTTCTGCTTTGGCTTTTATTTTGAATTCTGCTAATTTAATGCGTGCATTTTGAAATACCATTAAATTACTTCCATCATTAAAAGTGATTTTGAGCGCTGTTTTGTCATAGGTTACAAGTTCGTCTGTTTCTTGTAAGACAAAGTCCTTTTCAGCTGTTAGGGTTTTGCCAGAACGGACAACTTCAACTTTACCAATCACGTTTGTTAATTTGCCAATACCCTCAGAAGTTTGCGCAAAACAGGAGAAAGGAAAAACAAATGTTGCAATGCAAAGGGACAGTAATATAAGCCTTAATAGTTTGGAAAAAGTGTTTCTTCGATTTTGGGCGTATATGTTTGCAACCATATTTTTCCTTTGAATCGGATGAATGACTATATTTAGAGCATAACCAGTATCTTGCTTTAAATGTGAAATTAGTGCCAAAAAGGACGACACCTTAAAATGATAATTCCCTCTTTTTATCCTGTTTCTAAAATAACAAATTTTGCTGAATTTTATTCAAATGCATCAAAATATAGGACAACTTATTTTCTAACTTATATGTCTTTTAAAAAAACAGAAGATGAAAAAGGCTCATTAAATTTTGCTGTTGTTACCTCAAAAAAAGGAGTGCATAAAAGAGCTGTAAAAAGAAATAGGGCGAGAAGAAGATTAAAATATGCTTTTATGCATTATATTAAAACAGCTCAATTGCCATTAGGTATTGAAATTCAGGTTCTATTTATGGCAAATAGAAGTGTATTAGAGGCTGATTGGGATGATCTTCTTACCGCGGTTCAAAATGCGATGCAAAAAGTTATATCAAGAGGCTGTTCAAATTTGGAAGCAAAACTATGAGTTTAAAAAAATGGAACGATTTTGTTGTTCTTTTGTTCGTTTTCTTGATCAAGGTTTATAAGCAGTGTATTTCTCCAGCACTTGGCTCACGATGTCGGTTTTATCCAAGTTGTTCTCAATACAGTTTGGAAGTATTTCAAAAGTATGGTGCATTAAAAGGTTTTGGCAAAACAACTGTCCGAATTTGCAAGTGCCATCCTTTTCATAGAGGCGGAGTTGATCTCCCTTAAAGTTTTAACAAAGTAATGAACGGGATTTTGAAGTGAAAAAAGAAACAATTGGTTTTATGTTAGGTTTGTTCGTTTTATTTGGTGGGTATTTTGCTGTTAATAATCATTATGCTCAAAAACAACAACAAGAAATGAATGAACGTCAAAATAATTTAAAAGCAACTCAGCCCAAAAACCATACTTCACCAAATGAATCTATGGCAGCAACTCCTCAGGCGACGACAAGTATCGCTTCTAATGTTCAAAGTCAGGCTACCTCTCTACCAGTTCCTGAAAAGGAAGTGGCTTTACAGCCTCTAACTGTTGCAAATCCTGCTGATCTAATCATAAAAAAATCTTATGCAACATTTGAATTCACTCCTGTTGGTGGCTGTCTTGGGAATAACAGTTTAGTAGGTGAAAAGCTTGCTTACGACGATCCGTCTCCCGTTTCTGTCGTTCAAAATTATTATATTTGTAAAGCTTATGGATTCCGTATAGGGACGTTAGATCTCCGTGAGCAGCCTGCAGGAATTTCTAAAACCCCACAAGGTGATTTGCAAATTGTGCAAAGAGCAGGTGGTCTTGAGATTACTAGGGTTTTTAAATTCTCAGATAAAAATTATAGTGGTGATTTACAAATTATCATTAAAAATATTTCACAGTCTCCTCAAAATACCAATGTTGATTTTGAGTTAGGAGCGACATCGGACAATAAAAATCATGGCGGAATGTTTTCTTCCGTGCCACCACAGTACCACTCAGCAGCAGTTCGTTTACCAGATGGAAAAGTTTTGAGAGAATTTACTCCTTTTGATGAATCTGCAGGCCCAAAAACTCTTTTAAATGAGTCTGGAAGTTTTTTTAGTTGGATGACAGCTGATTCTCTATACTGGATGAATACAGTAATGCCATTAAATCAAATGCCTGTTGGTTTTGAAATTATGAGAACAGGGTTTAATTACGGTAAAGATGCGCTTTCGCAAGTTGATCAAACAGGTTATCAAGCTTGGGTAAAACAACCGGTCAATCTTGCGATTGGTCAGTCTGTTGTTTATAATTACAAAATTTATATTGGTCCTAAAAATGAAACCATTTTAAAAGATTTTGATCAGTACCATTTAAGTGAAACGATTGACTATGGTTTCTTTAAAATTATAGCACGTCCTATGTATCATATTATTTATTTTATTCATGGACTTGTTAATAACTGGGGTATTGCAATTATAATCTTAACAATTTTAATTAATATTATCTTTTTGCCACTCCAAATTAAAGGTTATGCTTCAGCTCAAAAGTTACAAGTAATTCAACCTCAAATGAAAGCTTTACAGGAAAAATACAAAGAAGATAAGCAAGCATTACAAAGAGAAACAATGGCATTAATGTCAAAAAGCGGTGTAAATCCATTAAGCGGATGTTTGCCATTATTGCCACAAATCCCTGTGTTTTTTGCACTAGATTCTTGTTTGAGACATACCTTTGATTTACGTCAGTCTCCTTTTTTCTTCTGGATTAAAGACTTAACTCAGCATGATCCTTATTTTGTTTTACCAATTCTTATGGCGTTTTTAATGATTGGTTATCAAAAAATGATGCCAATGCCTTCAATGGATCCGACTCAAGCTAAGATGATGAAATTTCTTCCTATTCTTTTTTCAGTATTCATGGTTTTCTATCCGTCGGGATTAGCTCTTTATGTAATAACGAATACCCTCATCTCAATGATTAGGCAGGCGTTCCTGACACGTCATTACAAGAAAGCTTCTGCAAAATAAAGTAAACTTAATCTATGGGTCTTTCATAAGACTCAATCATGACCTCATTTTATTTTCATAATCTGAGGTTGTTAATATAATCCAAAATATGGAGTTTTCATGGATAAAAGGCAATTTACGGGAAAGACTCTAGAGGAGGCTTTATCTGAAGCTGCTAAGTCTTTTTCAACTAATAAGGATTTGCTTTGTTATAATGTAATTCAACAACCTTCTGCTGGATTGTTTTCTAGGCTATTTTCTCGTTCCATTCGCATTGAAGCATGGGTCGAAACAGTAAAAGAAGATCTCCAAGCTGCTGCTAGAGAAGTTGTGCGACAAACCTTAGTAAAAAGTAACTCATCTAAACCTAATCTTTCTCCTGTTACAAATACAAAAAAAGACTCTAAAGAAACAGCTATAAAAAAAGAATCTTACCAAATTCAACAAAATGAAAAACAAAGTCATTCCTTAAAAAGACATTCAACTCGTCCTGATGCACAAATAAATCGTTCCATTTTAAATATGGAAAGCGAAGGTGTTGAAGAATTATTTGATCATTATAATAAATTATTTTTTGCTGCATTTGGTATTTCCCAGGATAACATTGAAACAATTATTCATGATAATGAAACCGTTGTTCGTGTATCCGATCCAGAAATTGAAAAGTATTTAAGTAAAAGTGACAAATTATCTTTAGCTTTTGAACACGTCTTTAAAAGAGTAGCTCAAAAAAAATTAGGAGATATTTCAACAAGGATTACTCTTGATGCAGGAGAGTCTTCTGAAAAACGCGAAGAACGTCTCATTGGAATGGCTCGAACTTTAGCTGAAAAAGTAAAGAAGACAGGTAAAAGTGTTATTTTGTCATCAAAAAGTAGCCAAGAGCGTAGAGTGATTCATCTTGCTCTTGATGGTTTTGTTGGTGTAGCGACTCGAAGTGTAGGTACAGGGGATAAAAGACGACTTGTTATTTATTCAACAGAAAAAAGACAAAATAATAAGGTTCAAAATTTAGCCCAACAAAATAATAATGGAAACAAAGCACCTTCAACAGATAAAAATGAATCAAATTCATCTGTCCCTTCAAAATTTAAAAAGAAACCACATAAAAAAAGAAACAATCAAAATATTGTTACTAAACAAAATAGAGAGAGAGTGGGGGCTTTTTCTTATAATGAATCTTCTGATGAAGATGAATTAAAAAAAGTTAATGTGAAAAAAAATGCAGTCCTTAATAAAGAAAATTAATTATATTTTCTTGTAAAAACCTTGCTATTTACTCACAAAAGCAAGGTTTAAATTTTTTTTAATTATAAACTTAAATTAAAAGGAAATATGGTTTGAGTTCAAATTTTGATTCAATTTTTGCTTTAGCTTCAACTTCACAAAGAAGTGCAATTCATTTGCATAGAGTATCTGGAAGAAATTTATTTGAAATAATATCAAAATATGTATATAAACCTTCAAATCAAAATGAAAATTTAAATATTGATTTATTATTACAAAAATCAAATGGAAAAGCTATTTCTCATTATGTTTATTTAAAAGATCAAAATTTAAATTTAATTGATGATGTTATGATAACTTTTTTTCCAGCTCCTAAAAGTTATACTGGTGAAGATATCATTGAGATAGGAGTGCATGGGAATCCATTAATTTCTGCTAAATTACAAAGTTTATTGCGTTCAATTGGAATGCGTGATGCTGAACCAGGGGAATTTACCCAAAGGGCAGTATTAAATGGAAAAATGGATTTAGCACAAGCCGAAGGAATTAATCAGCTTATTCACACGGAAACATTAGGTGGAATTCAACTTGCCCGAAATACAGTTGAAGGCGTTTTATCTAAAGAAACAGAATTAATCCGTGATCAATTAATATCAATGTTATCTTATTTAGAAGCACATATCGACTTTGCACCCGATGAAGTTGGTGATTATAATCCATCTTCTCTTTTACCTCAAATGGAAGAAGCAAAATCTAAATTAGAGGCGCTATTAAATACCTATTCGACAGGTCTTAAAGTAAGAGAAGGAGTAAAAGTTGCTCTTTTAGGTAAACCTAATGCAGGAAAATCAAGCTTATATAATGCATTATTACGTTACGAAAGAGCAATTGTTACTAATATTCCTGGTACCACTCGTGATGTTCTTGAGGATAGATTAGTAATACAAAATAAAGATTTTGTTTTGATCGATACGGCAGGTATTCGAAATACAACGGATACAGTTGAAAAAATAGGGGTTGAACGGAGTTTAAAAACGGCAAGTATTGCTGATATTATTTGTTTTATTATAAATCTTGAAAATATTGAGTATGAAAAAATTTCAGACGTTATTAAGTTTGAAATTAAAGCTTTTTTAAGTGAAGCTAAATTAAGCAAAGACCAAAAAATATTAATTGTTATTAGTAAAAAAGATCTTTTAAATGAGAAAATTATTAAAAATATTGAAAATATTTTTAAATCTTGTATTTCTGAATTTAGAACTGAACCTTTTGGCTTTTGTTTAGATTCAAATATTGTTGTTACTTCAACAGAAAATACAGACTTATTATCAAAGCATCTTGTAATTTTACATGAAGAATTAACAGGTATGTTGACGAAAAATGAAAATCCAGCACTAATTTCTATGAGACAAAAAAATAAAGTAGAAATTGCAATAAAATGCATTGACGATGCTGTTAATTTAATTAAACAAAGAGATTTTCCTGAAAAAATTTCATCAATTATCAATCATGCAAGACAATCTCTTCAAGAGATTGTTGGTGAGATTCATTTAGACAATGTGCTTGAAAAAATATTTTCAACTTTTTGTATTGGTAAATAAGTGATAATCTAAATTATTTTTTTTATTATTTTCTTAGCTTACCAATAATGTATTTGTTTAAATTATTTTAATTTGATTTTTTTTATTAAAAAAGTTATCTTTATAGAAAGATATCTATTTAAATTTGGGATTATAATAATGTTTTTTAAAATATTACTTTATTTAGTGATTTTTTTGTCTTATACAAAAGTTTATTCTAATAAATTAGTATTACATATTTGTGCAAATGATTTGAGATTAGAAGATTCTAGTAAATCAAATACAAATGTTAGTATTGATGTATTAAAAATTGCAATTAATAACTTTAAACAAAAAGTTGATGTTGATTTTAAATTTGAATTTATGCCCTGGAACAGATGCTTTTCTATGCTTCAAAAAGGTGAAATGGATGCAGCTTTAAATGCATCATATAGAACAGATCGGGCATTATTTCTTGATTATCCTCCAGATTCTGGAGCAAAAGAAAAAAAACCTTGTTCTTCACTTTATAAGGTTGCCTGTTCTGGTTACGTTATTATTACTTTAAAATCGAATCGTTTTGAATACAAAGGAGATCCCAAACAACTTCCAAGACCAGTTAGGGTTTCTAGAGGGTATTCCATTGTTAATGAATTAGAAACTATTTTTCAAAATGATTTGGAAGTTAGTAAAAGTGACACCATAAATATTCAAAAACTCATTCGTGATAAAGAAGGAAGTGTGATCACACATTTTGCTTATTTATTAGATTTGAAAAAATTTCAAAAGATTTCAAATGAAATAAAAATACATAAAAAATTCTATGTACAAAAATCATATTACGTTCCTTTTTCTAAAAAATCGAAACTTTCTGATAAAGATAAATTATTATTTTGGAATGAAATAAAAAATGTTTTTAATAATAAAGAGCTTATTTCTGGATTGATTTCTAAATATTATTCTCAATAATAACTCATTTTAATTTTTCTCAAGTAAAAAATAATAAAAATCCTTTCTTTGCTGATTGAATGAAAAAATGGTACTTTTTTAAATAGAAATATAAACATAATTTTATTTAAGGAAATTAATTATGCCATTAATAGAAGCTTACGCTGCTTTTAAATCAAATGAGCCATTACGTAGATTTCAATTTCAAAATAGAAAAACGGGCGATCATGATGTCCAAATTGAAATTCATTATAGTGGTGTATGTCACTCTGATATTCATACTGCTAGAAATGAATGGGGTGGATCTATTTATCCCGTAGTTCCTGGACATGAAATTGTTGGTAAAGTAACTGAAGTTGGACCTGCTGTAACAAAGTATAAAGTTGGGGATTCTGTGGGTGTTGGTTGTATGGTGGATTCATGCCGAAATTGTTTTTCATGTAAAAATGGAACAGAACAATATTGTGATAATGGAAGTACATTTACTTATAATAGCAAATTAAAAGGCTCTGAAACGCAAACATATGGTGGGTATGCAAAACAAATTGTGGTGAATGAAGATTTTGTTTTAAAAATTCCAGCAAATTTGCCTTTAGATAAAGCAGCACCGCTTTTATGTGCAGGAGTAACAACGTATTCTCCACTGCGCCAATGGAAAGTAAAGCAGGGAGATCAAGTTGCCATTATTGGACTTGGTGGATTAGGTCACATGGCTGTTAAGTTAGCTGTAGCCATGGGAGCTGAGGTGACTGTAATAAGCCGTTCGAATAATAAAAAATCAGATTCTACTAAGTTAGGTGCTAAACATTATATTAATACCTCAGAGCCTGATATGCTTAATCAAAATGCAAATAAATTTGATTTTATTTTAAATACCGTTTCATCCGATCTTGATTTGACTCCCTTTTTAAATTTATTAAAATTAGATTCAACCATGGTGCAGGTTGGTGCTCCTGAAAAACCCAATTCATTAAACATATTTCCTCTCATTTTTCGCAGAAGAAGGCTTGCAGGCTCCTTGATAGGTGGCATAAAAGAAACCCAAGAAATGCTTGATTTTTGTGGTAAACATAATATTTCATCCGACATTGAATTAATTTCTATGGAAAAAATAAATGAAGCTTATGAACGTGTTGTTAAAGGAGATGTTCGTTATCGTTTTGTCATTGATATGAAATCTTTTAAATAAATAATCATTATCAAAAATCTTTTTAGGTAATCTTTAATTTATCATTATTTTTCATTTTAAAATTTTTATAATAAGTATGTATTTAAAACATATTTAACTATTTTAAAATTTTATTTAGTTGATATAACTTAAAATTCAGCTAAAGTTATGAAAAGAGCTAAATCTATTCTAAATTAGAAATTGCTCTTAAATAATGAAATGAAAAAGGATCTTATTATGAAAGAAAATAATGAAAAAATAAGAGTTCAAAGTTTAAATTTCATTGAAGAAAAAAAGAAAAAATTAAAAGAAATTTTTCCTGAAATATTTTCAGACGGAAACTTGGATATATTAAAATTAAAAGAATTATGTAATAATAGTAATGAGGAAAATGAAATAAATAATGAGTTTTATGGCTTATTTTGGCCTGGTAAAAAAAAAGCAAAAGAAAATTCCAGATCACAAACGCAAGGAACTTTATCTCTATTAAAAGACTGTGGTGTTGATATTGAAAATACAAAAAATATTTTTATTGAAGGTGAAAACTTAGAGGTTTTAAAACTATTACAAAAATCATATGCAAATAAAATTAAACTTATTTATATAGATCCTCCTTATAATACAGGTAATGACTTCATATATCACGATAAATATTCTGAAGGTAAAAATGATTACTATAAAAAAACGAAACAAGCAGATGAAAATGGACAATTACTGACATCAAATCCTATAGCAAGTGGACGTTTTCATTCAAATTGGTTGTCTATGATGTACCCAAGGCTAGAACTTGCTAGGAATTTATTATGCGAAGACGGTGTTATTTTTATATCTATTGATGATAATGAAATACATAATTTAAGACATTTAATGGATGAAATATTTGGTCAAGGAAACTTTTGTGGAGTGATTAAAAGAAGAGCTTCTCGAAAGTCTACATTCTTATCAAAAACCATGTCAGACTTATGTGATTATTTAGTCATTTATTCAAAAGGTGAATTGTCAGAAATATTAAGTGTAGAGCAAGTTTCTGATGGCACAAGACCTGTTTTTAATGAAGGCAATAAATTAACAAATAGAACACTTTATAAAGGGATACAGGCAAAATGTGATGATGGAGTTTATAAAGCAGGTGAATATTCTGTTCGTTCATTTAAGTTTGAATTATTAAATGAACTTATTATTAAAAATGGCATTTTACAAAATGATGTAGAAGTGAATGCTCCTTGGCGAGTAAATCAACAAATTATTAATAAATCTATTTTTATTACAAAACATTTTGGATTCAGAAGAAAAGTCTTAGATGAAGAACTTGAAAAAAAGAAGGTATTAAGTGATTTATTAGATAACTCAGATTGTTATAATGAAAAAGGGAGTGAAGAGCTTTATTCGTTGTTTGAAAATGAAAAATGTGTTTTTGATAATCCTAAACCAATTGGGCTGATGCAGTATATATTTAAGGCATGTAATTTAAAAGAAAATGATTATGTTTTAGATTTTTTTGCGGGCTCAGGAACAACTCTTCATTCTGTCTTATATGAAAATTCTATTAAAGATTTCTCAATAAATTGTATATCAATTCAAATTCCCTTAAAAATTAAAGGTATAAATAGTAAATATGAAACAATTTCTGAACTCACAATTGAAAGAATAAATAAGGCAATTAAAAAGATTACAAGTCATTCTGAATTCTCAAAAACTAAAAATTCAGATTTAGGATTTAAATGTTTTTCATTGAAAGAAACAAATTTTAAAAATTTTGATAATAAAAATGTAGAATCATTAAGTGAGTTAGAAAATTTATTTTCTAACTACCAAGAAACATTAAAAAGTAATAGAATAGAAGAAGATATTATTTGGGAAATTATTTTGCAAGAAGGATTTCCATTACATAGTAAAATTAAAAAAGAAATGAAAATTATAAATAATATTTTTTATAGAATTAGTTCGAATTGGTGTTTTCATGAACTTCTTATTTGCTTTGATGATAAAATTAATTATGAAACTGAATTTGAGTTATTAAATTTAGAAAAATCTGATATTGATAATAGATTTATTTTAATTTTAAAAGATAAAGCTCTTTATAAAAGAGATGATATTAAGATTCGATTATCTGATAAATTTAAGATAAAAACTCTATAAAAAAGGGTGAAAATTTTGACTAATGAAATTAAATTAAAATTTGACTCTAATCTTCCTCATCAAATAAATGCAATTTGTGCAGTAGTTGATGTTTTTAATCAAATTGAAAACAATGAAAAATTATATGAATACTATCATAGAAATGACATATATTCTAATTATCCATTAAATTTAGATATGAGTGATGAAGTTTTAAGAAAAAATATAATGGAAGTTCAAATTCGAAATGGAATTTCTTCTTCAAATGAAGTATTTTATGATGAAGGTAATCTTTTAGAAGATTTATCACCAAGTTTAAATGAGAAACATTCCTGTCCGCATTTTACTGTTGAAATGGAAACGGGTACAGGTAAAACATATGTTTATTTAAGAACAATTTATGAATTAAAGCAAAAAAATAATTTCAAAAAATTTATTATTGTTGTCCCTAGTATTGCTATTTATGAAGGTGTTATTCAAGCATTTAATGCTATGGAGGAGCATTTTAAATATTTATACAATAATGAAATTTTAACTTTGTATCATTATGATGGTTTTTATAAACAAAATGAAATTAAAAATTTTTCTTTTAATTCAAATGGAATAGACGTTTTATTAATTTCTTTAGATTCATTTAATAAAGTAAATTATAATAATTTATTTAAAGAAGGGTATATTTTTGGAAGAGAAGAGCTACCTTATCAATTTATTCAGAAAACAAGACCAATTATTATTTTAGATGAGCCTCAAACTAAATTTGGAACTGAAAAAAATAGTCAAGCTATTCGCTCTTTAAAACCCTTATTTGTTCTGAGGTATAGCGCTACACATAAGCATTTTCCAAATTTGCTTTTTAAATTATCTCCTTTTGAAGCTTATCATAATAAATTAGTTAAAAGAATAGAAGTAATAGGTTTAGAAAATAATTTAAAAAATAATGGATCTATTGTTTTAAAAGAAGCAAAAAGAATTCATAATAAAATTACGGCTTTTATTTTATGCTTGAATATTTTGAAAAATGGAGAAAAAAAAGAAGCAGAAATATTATTAAACCAAGGAGACGATCTTTATTTGAAATCAAATTATTATGAATATAAAGATAATAATTATATAGTAAAAGAAATATATATTGGTGAAGATGGAGAATATATTTTATTTGAAAATGGACAAAAATTCTTTAAAGATGCGATCAAATTTTCTTCCATTGAATATTTGTTTCGTTCTCAAATTAGACAAACCATATTGACCCATATAGAAAAACAAAATAAATTATTTACTAGAGGTATAAAAGTATTATCTTTATTTTTTGTGGATAAAGTTTCAAATTATATTAAAGAAAATAATAAAAATGGAATCATTAAAGATATTTTTGAAGAAGAATATGAAAGTTTAAAATATAAGTCTTCTTATTTTTCAAATTTAAATATAAATGATATTCAAGCATCTTACTTTGCAAAAAGACAAATCAAAAATTCGGAAGAATATATAGAACTAAATGAAGAAAAATGGACAAAAGAGCAAAGACAGGCATCCAAGAAATCATTTGAATTAATAATGAAAGATAAATCTAGTTTACTCTCTTTTGCAAGTCCAGTTTCCTTTATTTTTGCTCATTCTGCACTTAAAGAAGGTTGGGACAATCCAAATGTATTTCAAATTTGTACTTTAAACCAGACAAAATCAACTATAAAAAAAAGACAGGAAATTGGAAGAGGGCTTCGTTTATGTATAGATCAAACAGGAAAAAGAATTATAAAAGATGACCCCTACTTTGAAATAGCAAATTGTCTTACAATTGTTGCAAACGAAAATTATGAAAAATATGCAGATAATCTTCAAAGAGAATATCAAGAAGAAGGTTTTACTTTTTTTGCTAAAACGGTAATTCATAATGATAAAGAAAATAAAGTTAAGGATATATCAAATGAGAAAAAATTCGATTTAAAAGCTAAGCAAAAAAAATTCAATTTTACTAATAATATGGATTTATTTATACAAAAATGTATAGATAAATTAAATTTAACTCATTTTCCTGATAATTATATTCCAAAATCGAGAGGAGTTATTTTTTATCAAAATTATTATCTCTATTTACATGAATTTGAGATTGATTGCGTTAAAATAAAAATAGTTAAAGATATAAATGATAAAAAACCTTTATTTATAAAATTAAAAATTGGTGAAAGTCTTTCATATAATTTAAATGATCAAAATTTATTAGGTTTTAAATTAAAAGATATTTTTAATAATCATGATCAAAGTTCATTTATTTTGTTTGAAAATGGAAAAATATTAACCTATTCAAATTTTTTAGAATTTAACTCATTGTCTTCTTTTTTAAAAGAAGAAGACAATTTAGTTACAACTGAAATAATTCATCCATATATCAATTTATTGCAAAAAGTATCTGAAGTTACAAATTTAACTAGGCATAGTATTTTTGATATTTACAAAGGATTAACGGAAGATAGAAAATTGATGTTTTTAAAAAATCCAGATAAATTTATAAATATATTTATTTCTACGATTTTGAGTTTATGTTAATAGAGAAAACAATTTTAATTAAATTGTTTTCTCTATTTTTGGAATTTTAGGAAAATGATATTTTTCAAGTAATATTTCCCACGATACATGATTCCCTGTTGGCCATCCTATTAGTGATGCTAAAGCAGCATCAATTTTTAGAACAACAGCTAAAACCCCAACATGAATTTGAGTAAATGCAGATTTAACAGTTAAAAGATCTTTTTTAACATTTTCATCGGAACAGGTTTCTCCCCAAAAGTCGGGAGTATTTTTTTGAATTTCTTCACTTGCAAAAAGAAAAATATTTTTTCTTAATTCAAGTTGATTTGTAAACCATTTAGGATACCAAACCGCTTTGAAATCGGAAAAATCATTCCAAGTTTCAGAATTTGTTTTATTTGATATGCGAATTAAAAATAATTCCGGATTTTTAATATGAAGAGCTCCACAAGTTATAGAATATGCCGATTTATAATATTCTATGAGTTGTTTGTTTCTTTTGCTATTTTGAGTTGCTTGGGTTAAAAGAATTCCTAAAGAAAATACATCTGATAAAGTAAAATCGGATTCTTGATCTAAAAAATGTAAATAATTACCTGAAATTCTATCAAGAGATCTTCTTTGTGCTGCAGTGAAAATAGAAGACATGGAAACCTCAAAAAGTTACTTAAAATAAAAAAATATTTTTTATTTAAAAAGTAACTTCTCTGAGAAGTTCAGGATTGTCAAGAACGCGTCCCGAGCCAAGTACAACTGCAGTTAACGGATTTTCAGCAACAACAATAGGAAGTCCTGTTTCTTCACGTAATAAAACGTCCAAATTTCGAATGAGAGCTCCTCCCCCTACTAAAACAATTCCTTTATCAACTATATCTGCTGCTAATTCTGGAGGTGTTTTTTCAAGAGCAAGGCGCACCGCTTCTACTATTGCATTTACGGGTTCCTGCATTGCTTCGCGAATTTCTTCGCTTGTTACTTCAATTGTTTTTGGTATTCCGGCAACAAGGTCACGACCTTTTACTTGCATGGTGCGAATTTCTTCTTCTGGATAAGCAGAGCCAATTGCAATTTTAATTTGTTCTGCCGTTCTTTCCCCAATTAATACGTTAAAACGTCGTTTTAAATAATTTACAATGGACTCATCCATTTTATCACCACCAACACGAACGCTTTTTGAATATACAATACCTAATAGAGATATTACCGCGACTTCTGTTGTTCCGCCGCCGATATCTACAATCATATTTCCGCTTGCTTCATGAATGGGCAAGTCTGCTCCAATAGATGCTGCCATAGGTTCTTCAATTAAGTAAACAGAAGAGCATCCTGCAGATTCAGCAGATTCACGAACAGCTCTTTTTTCTACTTCTGTAATCCCATATGGAATACAAATAACGGCTCTTGGTCTAACAAGAGATCGGTGATTATGAGCAACACCAATAAAGTAACTTAACATTTTTTCCGTTAATTCAAAGTCGGCAATCACGCCGTCTTTCATTGGACGAACAGCTTCAATTGTACCTGGAGTTCTTCCAAGCATTTCTTTTGCTGCTCTACCAACTGCTTTTACAGTACGAAGTCCACGGGAGTCACGTTGAACAGCAACTACCGACGGTTCGTTTGCCACAATCCCTCTGTTTTTAACATAAACTAAAGTGTTGGCAGTTCCTAAATCTATAGCTAAATCGTGGGAAAGTAGCCTAAAAAACCAATCAAACATGGATCCTCCCTAGGGAAATTGGAGAGAATGAACTTAAGTGCATTCAAAGTTTAATTCATGCTATATCAAAAAAGGTATCACTTTGAGAACGGTTATTCTATCAAAACAAACCAATTTTTACTCTATTGAAAAGAATATTGAACAGGACTGTTTGTACCTACTACCTGGATAGCAACAATTTCTGTCACCATATTTTGAGCAAATCGAGGGGGTACCGTCATAGGAAATACTTGTGATACAACCTCTTCAATCATTTTATCCACTGCTGAAAAATCCTTTTCTGGAAGCCTTTTGTGAGAAAGGTTTTCGAACTTTTGAAGGGATCCGTCCCCTTTAATATAAAGTTTATAATACACGATATCTCCTGGGCGTAGTGGGGAACTTGGTGGAACCCATCTTTCATGAGAATTCCATATACCTGAAAATTTTTCTTTGAACTCTTGACTAAATTGATAAAGCCCTAAATCCTTTACAGAATAACGTTCCATAATTTTAGGACCATTTCTAGGGGTGAGGTCATCTCCTACAATTGGAATGTCACCACTATCGCCTTCAATTTTTTGTTGTTTTTGAGTACTTTTACGGAGTTCATCTATGTAAGCCGAGCTTGAATTTGGTAAAAAGGAATCTAAACCGTTTTTAGTATTTTTTTGAATATTTTTAGGAAGAGAAATAGTTTCATCCTTATTATTTTTTGTAGGAATTCTCTTAGAAATAAAAGGATTTTTATTAGCTTCTCTGTCTGGAGAAACTAAGCTTTCGGGGACAAAAGTTTTGCTTTTAGAATTTGGATTGTTATCGGCAAGAACACCTCCAGAATGATTTTTAGGAATATTTTTTGTCCCTAATTTTTTATTGGAATGTTCATTAATTGGAGATGAACTAGACATTTGTCCATCTGTAAATTGAATATGAATAGGAGGTTTGTTTGGCGTTGTAGAGCTTGTTATCTCTTTTAATTGATTTTCATTTGGTTTAAAATAGTATAAAAAGTAGCCAAATAGAACGTGAAATAGAACAGAAATTAATACAATATACTGTAAATTATCCTTTTTTTCAGGATAAAGCCAAAGGGAATAATGAATTTCTGTTTCGCGAAAAGCCAAAAGGATAACCTCATATCTTATTGAGTTGATTAGTATTTTTATTCTTAATCAACTATAGGGATGTAGCATCAAGTACTCCCATTGTCACCGCTATAAAATAGGTGTAACACAAAATGAATCCATATATGGAGGAATTATTGCCATGGATCTTGCTTTTTTTCCACATTTTAGTCTTTTTTCAAGCCTTTCAGAGAAAGAAATTAAAACCCTTTCAAAATATTTTGAACACTTAACCTTTAAAAAGGGTGCCACCATTTATACACCCGGACAAGTAAGAGACAAGCTTCGTCTCATTTTAAAAGGTCGTATTGAAGTATCGGCTCAAACCTATGATTTTGAAGAACCAACAACAATATATGGTCCAGGTCAGTTTCTTGGGGAAGCCGCTCTGCTTCAAGAAGGAACCCTTCATAAAGCAAAATCCATTGCGGTAACTAATGTTGAAATGGTGATTCTATCACGAGCAAATTTTCTAAAATTAATGAAAGAACATCAAGATATTTCTTGTAAAATTCAAATGAATATTGGGACATTTGTTTTTAATAAACTTTCACGCGGGGCAAGCCATGGAAACGTCCATTTTTCTGGCTATGGTTCTGGTAAAAAACGCCATGAACATGATCTTTTAGGTGATAGAGAAATTTCGGACGAAGCTTATTATGGTGTTCAAACCTTAAGAGCAATTGAAAATTTTAATATTACTGGTGTGGTTTTAAGAGATTTTCCTGTATTTATTAAGGGATTAGCTCAAGTAAAAAAAGCGGCTGCTCTTGCAAATTGCGAGATTGGCGTGCTTGAAAAAGAAATTTCTGAATATATTGTAATGGCCTGCGACGAAATTATTGCTGGTCATTGGCATGATCAATTTTTGGTTGACATGATCCAAGGAGGAGCAGGAACCTCTACAAATATGAATGCAAATGAAGTGATAGCAAATAGAGCATTAGAGCTTTGGGGGAAACAAAAAGGAGAATATCATTTTATTCACCCAAATAATCATGTTAACTTAGGCCAATCAACTAATGACGCTTACCCAACGGCAATTCGTTTAGCAGCTCTTCAATCTATACCCACATTAGTGGAATCTTTAGAGGAGCTTTGTCAAACTTTATCTGAAAAAGGCAAGGAATTTTCTGATGTGATAAAAATGGGCCGCACCCAATTACAAGATGCCGTACCTATGACATTAGGACAAGAATTTGAAGCATTTTCTGTCATGT
This sequence comes from Silvanigrella paludirubra, assembly GCF_009208775.1. Taxonomy (NCBI): domain Bacteria; kingdom Pseudomonadati; phylum Bdellovibrionota; class Oligoflexia; order Silvanigrellales; family Silvanigrellaceae; genus Silvanigrella; species Silvanigrella paludirubra. The sequence goes on from NZ_WFLM01000001.1 coordinate 231,242, forward strand.
TAAGTGAAGATATTGCACGTATTCGAGAAGGTTCAAAACTCTTTTTAGAATTAAGTATTGGCGGAACAGCTATTGGAACAGGAATTAATTCACATCCAAAATATGCTGCGACAGCTGTGAAAAAAATAAAAGAAATTACAGGTCTTGATGTTGTTGCCTCACCTAACTTAATTGAAGCAACACCTGATACAGGTGCCTTTGTGATGTTTTCAGGTATTTTAAAACGTTTAGCTGTTAAGTTAAGCAAAACTTGCAATGACCTAAGGCTATTATCAAGTGGTCCTCGTTGTGGCTTTGGAGATATCAATTTGCCTCCAATGCAACCAGGATCAAGTATTATGCCAGGAAAAGTGAATCCCGTAATTCCTGAAGTTGTGAATCAAGTTGCCTTTCAAGTAATTGGCAATGATTTAACAGTAACAATGGCTTCTGAAGGGGGGCAGCTCCAGCTAAATGCTTTTGAACCAGTTATGGTTTTTAATATTTTTCAAAGTGTGAATATGTTGAGCAGAGCTATGCGGACGTTGACTAGGTTGTGTGTCAAAGGAATTACAGCAAATCGTGAAGCTTGCCGCCGTGCTGTTGAGCATAGTATTGGTTTAGTAACTGCTTTAAATCCTTTAATTGGGTACGAAAATTCCACGATGATTGCAAAAGAAGCTCTTGAGTCGGGAGATAGTGTATTTAACCTCGTATTAAAACATAAACTCCTTACAAAAGAACAACTTGAAGACGCTTTAAAACCTGAAAATATGTTGAGCGCCCGCTAAAGAATTTCCCTGATTTTCCGAAAATCATAAAGATATTTTCAAAAATGTCAGGGGAATTGGAATGGAAATTGAGAACGATTTCGAAGTGATTTTTGAAAATGGAATTTCAACCCTTAAAGGGCATTTAATTGATTCTACAGAAATTGATTTTCTGAAAGATCCTTTTTCAAAATCACGAGAAATTAGTTTTGCTCGATTAAATTCTGTAAGTTGGCTTGGAATTCAACGACTCTATGAGTTAATTTTAAATTTAGAAGATTCTATAAAATTATCAAATATTCCTCCCCATATTTACAGAATTTTATTATTGTTTCCTGATTTTGGAAAAAAAGTAGGAATTAAAAGTTTTCAAGTGGAAGTTTTTAATAAACAATGTGACATCATTAAAATGGTTATGACATTAGATAAACTTGTAGAACTTGGAAACAAGCAAGGATGTTTTGCTAAATTAACAAATGGAGAAACCATTTGTGGTTCATTGCATCATTTATGTCGCCCATTTTTTAATGATTATAATTTACCTAAAAAGAATTATTCTTCAAAATGGTGCAATGAAAACCAAGAGATATGTAATTTTTTCTATGAATATTCATGTTTTACAAGACTTGTTTTGGAAATTTGCTCTTTAGCTCAAGAATCTACTTCTCGTTTAATTGAAGAGTCATTACAAAATATCTGTGCCCGTGTTTCAAACTTAGAATTTTCAATTAAAAATATTGATCCCAATTTTTCAGAATATAAATCTCGTTATCTTATGTCACTTATGCCACACATTCATGAAATATCAAAATCTGTTGTGGTTGCAATCAATTTAAGTAGCACAACGTTTGAAGCAGTTGTTCAAACATTTGAAGCTTTATTTATGAGAGATAAACTTGATTCCTCTGAAGTATTTAATCAAATGAAAGATTTTATAAACTTTTCTGATCAACTTGTTCCCATTGCTAAAAATTTAGAAGATGTTGGAGTTGAGTTAGGGGATAATGTTTTAAAATATGGAGATTTTGGTACTTTACATCAAACATTTAAAACATTTAATGGTGATCATTTAACTGAGAAAAGCATATCGACTATTAGAAGAAAATTAAAATTGGATCAATATATAAATTTAACATGGAATGATACATATAATGAAATAAAAAGTGAATTTAAATCAATTGATACAGAGTTAAGTAGATGCATTGTTGCTTTACAAGGATTTGATTTAGTACGTCAGGTACTTGAACATCGAATTGCTGAAATAAATATTTTTAAAGAAAATTTACACCTCGTAAAAAGTAATCAAATGTCTTTGGAAAAACTGAAAGAGAAAATACTCATTCAAATTGTTGATAGACTTGTTACAGATCAAGAGAAATTTTCATATTCTTTTTTCTTTCCCGACTCGACAATTAAAGAGAATAAATCTAAAGTAGCCTCTGGTGATCCAGTTTTCTTTTAATTTTATTAATGGCTATAAATAATGTTTAAAAAACAAATTGAATATAAATATCTTGTTGCCGTTATATATGTTTGTGTTTTATTTTTAGACCGTATGGATGTCACAATAGTAAATGTCGCTATGCCCACTTTTGCGGAAGTTTTTAAAGTAAACATAACGGAAACAGAATGGGTATCAACTGGTTTTTTATTAGCATTAGCAATTATAATACCTATAAGTGGTTGGGCAGGAGATAAATTTGGTTATAAAAAAATATTTATAATTGCAACTTTTATTTTTACATTAAGTTCCCTTTTATGTGCTTGTGCATGGAGTTTAAATTCTCTTGTTTTGTTTCGTATTATGCAGGGAATAGGTGGTGGTATGATTGTACCTGTAGGTATGGCTATGGCATATAGAGCTTTTCCTACAAGCGAATATTCTAAAGCAGCGAGCTATACCTTAATGCCAACATTGGTTGCTCCTGCGATTGCCCCTACTTTAGGGGGATTTGTATTAGAACATTTTAGTTGGCGTTGGATATTTATTTTTAATGTTCCTATAGGCATTATGGCAATTATATTGTCTTTTATCTATTTAAAAGAAGACAAGTTTGAGAACACCCCTTCGCTGGATTGGCTTGGATTTATTTTATCTGCAATAGGTCTCTCTTCGTTACTTTATACATTATCACGAGTTGGGCATTATGGATTATCCGATGATATTGTATGGGTGGGAGGGTTTGTTTCCTTATTTTCATTAGTTATTTTTATTTTTTGGCAAAGTAAAATAAAATATCCATTATTAGATCTTAAATTTTTTAAAATTCCATTATTTGTTCAAGCAAATATAATACAACTATGTTTTCAAATATGCCATTTTGGTTCTATTTTTATTGTTGCGCTTTATTTTCAAACTGGATTAGGAATGTCCCCAATACAAAGCGGACTCGCAATGTGTACTCAGCCTATTGGCTCAATCATGATGCTTCCCATATCTGCAAGAGTTTTTAATAAGTTTGGCCCAAAATACTCCATTATTTTTGGTCTTTGTGGATTATCTTTAGCAACTTATTTTATTTATTCTGTGAAATCTCCTCAAGAGGTTTTATATGCTTCTATTTTATTATGGGTACGCGGTCTTTTAATTGGATTTGCCAATGGCCCTATTCAAGCTTCAGCGTTATTTGATATTCATAAAAATGATACAGGGCGAGCGAGTTCTGTATTTAATGCAGGACGTCAGGTTGCAATTAGTATTGGAGTTGCTCTTTCCTCTTTAATATTAGCAAGCGGATTTCGCGAAATGAATATCAATTCAAACTTTATATTGTCCAATTCAAATGCCTTACCCATTTTTGAAAGAGCTTTTAATATTTTAGCTCTTATTTCCTTTATGGGTGTGATAATTGCGCTTACAATTAATAATAAAAGAGTTTTAGAAATTATATCAAAGAAAAAATAGCAAATTAAAAATATTATCTTATTAAAATAATTCATAAAATATAATATATATGATATTAGAATGAAGTTTATATAAAAAATAAATAAATTGAAATTTAAAATTCTATTTAATATATAAAATTGTTTTTGTATGTTTCAATTTATTCTTAAGGATTTACTTATATGATTCGTGTTTTTTTATTGTTAATTTCTGTAATGATTAGTTTAACTCCTTTTTTTAGTTATTCTTTTCCATTAAAATCAAGATGGAATTTTATAAATAATAATAACAAATTAGTTCAAATTGATTGTTATAATGAGAGATTTATTCATAATTATCAAAGATCTTTTTCCGCAAATAAGAAAGAATCCATTTTATGGGAACTTTATCATAATGATGGAGGATGGGAACAAGAGGGGATGTGGTCCTGTGTAGTCATTACAGATCCTCACAGCAAAAAACCCATTAAAGTAAAAATGGAAGACTTTTATGTTTCTGGATTCGAGGAACTTACATTTACATTTGAAAACAATAACGTTCAATTAAAGGTAAATTAAGTTATTACTAATAAACATTTTATAGTTTTAGGTTAATTTGTTATTTTTGATAATTTATTAATTAATTTCAATAAAATTTGAAAACTATAATTTGTTTTAAATTAAATATTAATTATTATATGATAAAATTTAAAAATTTTTTAGAAAAATCAATAAATTCATTTTCATATATTTTTTTTAGTGCTCAAGATGAAAAAAAAAATAGACATGTTATATTTTATTACAGACGTGAATTCTTAATATTTTATAACTTATAAAATATTAAGACCTTCATTGAAATCGTCTGTTTTTCAATGCGAGGATTTAGAAAAGTGGATATCATTATACGTGAAATGAATAAGTTTGATTCTTTAAAATGTAAAGAGTTAACCGTACAGTTGGGCTATCCAGACCAGCTCGTTGATTTTGATAAAAGGTTCTCATTAATTAATAAATTACCTCACCATCATCTAGTCGTAGCGGAAACCGTATCCGATAAAAATGTGGTTGGTTGGATGCACTTAGAAATTCGTTATCTTTTAGTTTCTTCTTTTAAGGTTGAAATTTCAGCAATCGTGGTAGATGAAAAGTTGCGTGGGCATGGAATTGGAAAAAAACTCTTAAATTATGCTGAAAATTGGACTAAAAATTGTGGATTTAAAGACATCTTTTTATATACAAATATCATTAGAGAAAACTCACATTCATTTTATTTAAAATTTGGTTATCAAAATTCTAAAGACTCTAAAATGTTTATTAAAATGCTAGATAAACCATTATCTCAAAATGATTTAAAAGTGATAATTGAAAATAAACCCGATTTAAAAATTGAGAATATTAAAATTCAATAGATGATTATAAAAGTTCTTTTTTTAAAAATAAAATGACTTCATTTAATTTATTCAAAATTGCAGGATCATTTATATCTTCTATATTTGTTGCAATAGAAATTTCGGTTTTTAGATTTTCAAGAAATCGCAGTGCTGCAAGAATATCATGCTGTTTTTTTGGGTCTTCAATTAAATTTTTTTTAGTTTTCATTTTACCCCCATCGATTATGCATCCAAAAATATTCTTCAGGGTTTAATTTTACCATTTCTTCTACAATTAAATTCATTCTTCTTGTGTTTTCTGTGATATTTTCTTGAATTGTTTTTTCTTTATCTATGATCATTTCAAATTCAGGGAAGAATGTCATTTCATGGGTATCCAATTTAATTCTTTTAATACACACAGGGACAATAGGAGCATTTTGTCGCATCCAAAGTTTAGCTAAACTATTATTTGTCGATGCTTCTTTTCCAAAAAAAGGTAACATTTCTCCTCTAGGTCTTTTTTGATCTACAATAAATCCAATAATTTCTTTTTTATTTAAGGCCTGAAATATTTGAGAAGTTGTGGATTCTTTTCCTTTACGATCGATCAAGCGAAATCCAATAGAAGCGCGCATATTTTCAACCCATTTTGCTAATGTCCCTTTGCCTATCGCTTTTACGACAACATGAATGGGCGCATATTTAACGGACCCAACATGACATAGATATTCCCAATTGCCCATATGAATACAAATAGCATAAAGACCTTTGTTTTTTGCCAGTCCATTTTTAATATAATCTTCATTCTTAACAATTATATTAGTTTTTTCAAAAAGTTTTTTTGCTGTAAATAATTCAAGTGCTGTTTGTAAAAAACTGATAGTAGATTTTCTTCCAATTTTTAATTTTTCAGCTTGTGTTTTTGTTTCGCCAAAGGCAATTGTTAAGTTTTTTAGAATTACTTTTCTTCTTATACGTAAGATATCAAATGATAATATTCCTAAAAGGAATGATATTATATAAATTCCTCTATGCCCTAAAATGTTTAATAAAAAAGAAAGAATATTTAATAGACCGTTGATAATCATGAGATCCCCAAAATAATAAAAACTAAAAACACGGAGTTTTTTAGTTTTTTTACTTTATCGACTTTTTTAATTTTCGTCTATACATCTTCTACGAGAGGGTGTTCTTCAAAGTGGGTCTCTACTTCCATTTTTGTGAAGAATTTTTCATTACAAACAGTACATCTATATTGTGCATTGTCTCTTGCGAATGGTTTTTGATTTGGTCTTCGATACAAAACTGGTTTTTCAATTTCTTGAGGTTTTTGTTTGATATCACTTTCATGATCCATTGGATCACCAGAAGTGCCAGGCTCCTCTTCTGGAGTTTCATCTACAGCAGGGGCTTGTGCTTGTACAACATCTTGTTCTGACGAAGTTGCATCATCAGTTGAGGTGTCTTCAACAGGAGGTAATTTGGGAGTTGGTTCTGGAGATGATTTTGGTGAAGATTTTGGAGCTTTAAAAGTAGCTACTTTTTTTGGAACGGAAGATCCTATAATTCCTGGTCTTGTTACAAGTGAATCTCTTTTTGTTTTTTCCGCTCTTTCCGCTAAGGATGCAAAAAGATTATGAAGGTGATCTCCAAGCACTTTGGGGTAACGCGCTGCTTGAAGGTCTCTTAAAATACAAAGTGCGGTATCAGGCTCATTAGAATATGTTTTGCCACAAAGTAAACAAAAATAAGTTTGGGTATTACTTTGAGTAGCAATAACAGGAATTGAATTAATATTTAATCCATTACTAGTAAGACATTTCCAAGCATCATCTGGGTTATTATATCTTTTCCCGCATAAACCACAAACGTAACAACCTGGTCCCTTAAATACTCGACATAGTCTTTGCATAGGCGATAAACTTGTCGAAGGAGCCTTCAAAAAAGATTGTATGTTACGAGGTATTCCCATATTTTCTTTCAATGAAACTAGAAGGTTTCCCATTGCAAACCATAACAAATAAGTTTATCGGTAAAATTGCATGAAAAGTAAATATTGCCATAAATCAGGAAGTCCGCTAGGAATAAGCAGAGCCGTTAAGGTACTTTAGGAAGGAAATGTATCATGCCAATACTGACTGTAAAAACCGATAAAAGAAATATAACTGTTGAAAAAGGTTCATCTATAATTGATGTTTGTGAGACTGAAGAAACAAGCATTTTATTTGGATGCCGCGATGGGGCATGTGGTGCATGCATGATACGAGTTGTCGAGCATCCAGAAAATTTAAGTCCTATGGAAGAACATGAAAAAGATTTTCTTGAAACCATGGCAGCTAGAGAAGATGAACGTCTTGCTTGTCAATGCAAAGTTTTAGGTGATGTAACAATAGAAGTCTCAGAATAATTAATCTAATTAAATCCTTTAAAAATAAGGTAAATTGTAATGCATTCAGATTTTAATATAGAATTTGAAAAATTTCATGGAGCCTCAAACGATTTTATTTTTATTTCAGATTCCTATTTAAAATTTTTTTCGAATCAAAATGAATTGAAAAAATTTGCTGAAAAAATTTGCGATCGAAATCAAGGAATTGGTGCTGATGGAGTTGTTTTTTATCAATATCCTTTAGATCAAAATACCACTCTCGTAAATATTTTAATTATAAATTCAGATGGAAGTTTTGCTGGTACCTGCGGGAATGCTTTGCGCTGTTTAGGTCTAAAACTCATTCAAGATAAAAAATGGGATGGTTTAAATTCATTTCCTATTTTTAGATTATTACCTGCATTTTTTACAAATCAATTAGAAACAATTTTGTCTGAAGAAGAGTTTATATTACAAAAAAATTCTTTTGCTGTTTTGACAAAAGCAAATGTTCATAATTTAAATGATGCTAATGTAAGTGTTGCTATGGGTAAAGAAATTGAAATATTTCAAACACCCATCCAAGATCATTCATTGGCAAATTTCGGAAATTTTGAAAATATAACTCCTATATTTGTTTCGTTATCAAATCCTCATTGGGTATTTATTTCATCAGAATTTCTAAAGTTTAATAAAAAAATGTATGAAGAATTTGGTCATTATGCTCAGAATGATCTTAGACAAAAAGCATTAAAAAATAAAATTCCTCTTGCCAATATTGGAATGCTTTCATTTCATGAAAAAAATGTAAGTCATTGGAATCTTGTTGTATATGAACGAGGTGCTGGGCTTACAGCCTGTTGTGGTTCAGGAGGAGTTGCGGCCCGAATTGCATTGGAGCATTCACTTAATATTTCAACTCAATTGAATGAAGTTTTTTTTAAAATGCCTGGTGGCATTATTTCTATTTCTAAAATCATTACAATAGAAAATTATGGTGAACAAAGAATATTATCAGGTCCATCTAAAAAAGTATTTAGTGGAAATATTCCTCATTATTTATTTCAATAAAATTTTTATTTGATTCAAATTTAATATTAAGTAATTTTAATAAACCAAAATAATCTTCTTTAGCTAGTTTTAAAAAAGAATCAATTGAAATTGGATTTTCTGGATTCATAAAAATAGATAATGTTTTAGGGTTTTTTATAAAATTATTCATTTCTTGGAGAGCTTTTTCAATAATAGGATTAGATATGAATATTAATAATAAATTATTTTGTTTTATCATATCATTTTTTACTTGTTCAATAGATTTGTTTTTTTTAATTGATTCATTTTTATAGTATTCATCTAAAAAATTTTGATCGGTGAATTGAAATAAAGTTTTTTCAAATGAAGAACTATTTAAATTTACTAAATTATAAATAATAAAATGACTTAAAATTTTAATATTTATGATTCTTTGAATTTCTATATTGGCATTTAAATTCGCTTCTTTTTCATTATTTTGGGTTGAATTATAATTTATATTTAAATTTATTAATAAATTTTTATAATTATTTCCTAAAACTTCCTGAAGAGCTGTGTTTTTTGGAAATACTTTTTCTGTGTTTAAAGGAATGTCTTCAAGATTGATTTTGAAGTTTTTTAAATATAAAATATTTTTAGATTTTTCAACCGGATTAAAGTTATTTAAATGATATGAGCTGTTTAATATTAAATTGTTTTTTAAGTAAAATCTAAGATCAATAGAATATTGATTAGATTGGTATTTAGCATGAAAAGAAGCTTTAGGAGAATTTAAAAAATAGTAAATACTTTCATAAAATTGATTTAAGTTATTGTCTTGTTTTTTTATATTTTCTTTAAGTACTTCTAAATTATAAATTTGAATAGATTCTGAAGAAATTTCAATAGGAAAAAAATCATTATTAAAAATAAAAAAATCGTTTATTTCTATTTTTTTTATTAAAAGTTCAAAAGGAATATTTTGGACTTTTATGAATAAATTATCAATGTTAAATTTTTTATTTATGATAAATAATGGAGAAAGTGATATTCCTTTATACTCAATATTTTGAATTTCTGGATAAATAGAATATAATTTACTTATTTTTAAATTCATTTCTTTGGTAATTATAAAATGAATCCATAGCATAATTATTGAATATAACGTAAGAGTAACTACTAAAAAACAAATTGATAATACTGATTTTTTATTTTTCATTAATTATGTTACTCTATAATAATAAATTAAAAATTAATTAACTATTTCCATCGTGAGATACAATATAAAGATCTTTGGTTCTATAATTGTCTAGTGGACTAGAAAATGTAACACCTTGAACATAACTTTTTATTAATCTGTATGTTTTATTAGAATATAATGGTGCTACAGAGTAATCATCCATAGCTATTTTAGACGCATCAAGTAAAATAGCCTTTCTTTTTGAAGGGTTTAATTCTTTACTAGATTTATAAAGAAGTTCATCATATTTTTTATTGGAATATCCAGAAATATTTTGCATATTGCCTGATTGTAATAAAGCTATGAAATTTTGAGCATCATTGTAATCTGCTTTCCATAATTGCATTGTAACTTCATATTTTTTTTCAGTAAGATAACTTAAATGTACTTTCCATTCTTCACTAATAATTTCGGTTTTTACTCCCAAAGCTTTTTCCCAAATAGAGGCAAGTGCTGTGGCATATTTTCTATCTGTTTCGTTAGTTGCATGGGAAAATTTAATAACTGCAGGGTTATCTCTAGAGTAACCAGCTTCTTTATATAGTTTTTCTGCTTTTGCAATTAATTCTTTTTCAGATAATAAGGACCAGTTAGGGACATAAGGTGTGTAATTATCTACGCCAAATGGAACAATATCATAAAGAGGTTTTTCATTTCTACCAGTAACAAATTTAGTGAAATTTTCTCTGTTAATAACGATAGATAATGCCTCCCTTAGTTTTTTATTATTAAATGGAGGTTTTGTGTTATTAAAAGATAAATAACTTGATGATAAATCAGGTGCGCTTCTTAATTCTTTAGGGTATTTTTTAGATAAACTTTGATATTGCCCTGGAGGAATTCCATAAGTCCAATCTAATTGTCCTGATTCATACATTCTATATGAAGCTGTTTTATCTTGGGCAACAACATAATTTACTTTTTTAATAACTGTATTTTTAGCATCCCAATAATTTGGATTTATTTCAAGAGTTGATTTGTCTCCAATTTTCCATGATGTTAGCTTATAAGCGCCATTTCCAACTAAGTTTCCAGGTTGAGTCCAAGCCATTTGAAATTTTTCAATAATATCTTTCCTTAAAGGAACAAAATTTATTCCTGAAACAACACTTAAAAAATAAGGAGTCGGTTCTTCTAAAGTTATTTCAAAAGTATGAGGATCAACAGCTTTAACACCTAATAAATCTGTATTTAGCTTGCCTTCATTTATTCTTTTTGCATTTTTAATCATTTCGGCAAGATAAGCCATTTCAGAAGCTGTTTTGGGATCTACAAATCTTTTAAAGCTATAAACAAAATCATTTGCAACAACGGCTTTACCATCAGACCATTTTGCATCTTTTCTAAGATGAAAAGTATATTTTAATCCATCTTTGCTAATATCCCAGTGACTTGCTGTTGCAGGAATAATTTTACCAACAGGATCATCGCTAACTAGTCCTTCAAATAAGTCCATAATAATGTTTGCGCCAATATTATCGCGACAGTGAGATGGGTCTAATGATGAAGGTTCGCTTGAATTATCTTTATTTAATATTTGGTTTTTTGCTAATTTTGTTCCTTTAGGTACTATAGCAGCATTGGCTAAGGTAACAAAAGTACTTGATGCGAGAACAAAGGAAGCTATTTGAAATAATTTTCTCTTCATACACAACTCTCCCACTTAACATCATGAATTAATTTTACAAATTAATTTCTAACGAGGGTGGGTTTCATTGTCAAGGAAACGGAGATTATTTAGAAATAAGAGACATAAATTCATTTCTTGAAGCGAGAGAGTCGCGAAATTGTCCATGCATAGCGCTTGTTATCATAGTGGAATTTTGTTTTCTAACACCACGGACACACATACAACTATGTACACCTTCAAAAACAACTGCAACACCTTGTGGCCTAAGATATTTATTGATTGCATTTGCTACTTGCTGTGTAAGTCTTTCTTGTACTTGTAGCCTTTGAGAAAACACATCAACTATGCGTGCAAGTTTAGAAAGTCCAACAATTTTTCCATCCGTCGGAATATAAGCAATATGTGCTTTTCCTGCAAAACTTAATAAATGATGTTCACATAAAGAATTAAATTCAATATTTTTAACTAAAACCATTTCATCGGATTCAGATTCAAAAGTAGTGGAAAGAATTTCTTCCGGGTTTGTTGAGTAACCTTCCGTCATTTCTAATAAAGCACGGCAAAATCTGTCAGGAGTATCTACAAGTCCTTCTCTATTTGGATTCTCACCAATATAAAGTAATAAAGTACGAACTGCTTCCGTCGCTTTTTCAGCACTAATATTATTTGCTCCAATTGCTTTTTTAAAAAACGGACTCATAAATCACTCCTTAAAGGCTTTTTAACTTTATTTTTGCTTCCTGCGGTTCTTTTTCTAAGTAAAGAATGACACTTCTACCTATGCGACCTATAACATGAGAGTTTTTAGCGAGTACAGAGCTCAATTCATTTTGTTTGTCTTTTTTGCTATCTGCATCTGTATTTCCAGGCAGTTGAATTTTAACAAGTTCATGTTTCTCAAGTGCTAAATGAATTTCTTTGATCACAGTTTCAGATAATCCTTGGTTCCCAACTTGGACCACAGGTTTTAAATGATGAGCGAGGCTTTTTAGTTTTGCTTTTTGTTCGCTTGTTAAAACTTCAGTGAATTTATGGACTTTTTTGTCTATAGCCATCCTTTAATGCTCCTTCGTAGACGTAAAAAAAGTACCTTGCACCAAATTTTGTTCAGATGCCATACTTTTTGCACACTAACATAATTCATAAAAACTATTAATTAGTAAAAAAATCTGTCGATAATGAATCTGCAACAGGGAGGATGGCAATGGCCAAGAAAATACTCATCGTTGATGACTCTCGTACGATTCGCCAGCAGGTGGGCTTTACCTTGTCTAAGGAAGGCTTTGAAGTGGTAGAGGCAGAAGACGGTCAAGACGGACTTAATAAGCTTCAGGCAACACCAGATATTAGCATGATCATTTCAGATGTGAACATGCCGAATATGGATGGTCTAGTGATGATCGAATCGATACGAAAAATTGAGCAATTTAAATTTATCCCCATAATCATGCTCACAACAGAGAGTAGTGGCGATAAAGTAGAACGTGCCAAAAAGGCGGGAGCAAGTGGTTGGCTTGTGAAGCCTTTTAATCCGGAACAACTTGTTGGTGCCGTAAAGAAACTAGCTCGTTAGTTTTGAAAGGGTTTAGTTATGTCTGATAATGAAGGTGGCGGAAAAGGTGGCAAAGGTGGAGCAAAGCTAGATGCTTTGTACAAACTAAAACACGATACTTCTGGTATTCGTAAAAGAATTGCTCCTAAAATTGAAACTTATAAATTAATTGGTTTTAAACTAAACGAAGAAGAATTTGTAATTGAAATTGAAAGAGTAAAAGAAATTGTTAAGGTGCCACTCGTAACAAGAGTTTCAAAGGCGCCGCATTTTGTTGAAGGTGTAGCAAATTTACGTGGAGATATTCTTCAAGTTGTAAATTTTCATAAAATAATGGGTTTAGAAAATCAACCCATTTCTGATAGAAGTAGAATCATAGTTCTAGATGATAAAAATGTTTTAGCTGCAATTATAGTTGATGCTGTAAGTGAAGTTATCGAAGTAGAAAAAGAAGCTGTTCAACCTACACCAGATATTGTAGCTGGTGAAAGATCTAAATTTTTAAAAGGAATTATAAAACCTCATAAACATAGAAATATTTTATGGCTTGACTGTGGTGCTATTTATTCTGAGTTTAGTTCACAAAACGAAAAAGCAGCTGCTGCTTAATGAAGGGTTTTTTATGAGCATTGTAACCTATGAAAATAAAACTTTTAAGTTCACAGGAAAACTAACTATTTATAAAGTTTCTGAACTAAAAAATAAAATTTTAGAAGGATATAATGCAGAAGCGGCAAAGGAATCTGATTTTTTTCTAGACTTATCAGGGGTAGAAGCAATTGATGCTGCTGTTTTACAACTTTTACTTGCTCTTAAACAATTAGTTAAAAATGGTAAAGGAAATTTAAAATTAAAAGCAAGTACTCAAACATTTGATTCACTTTTAGATTTGTTTGGGATGCCTGCAGATACTTTTCCTAAAGCAGCATAATGATTTGTTACTTTAGGTTTTTATTAGGGATGAGGTGCTAAGCTGTGAGTTATAATGAAGAACAAATGCAAGAAATATTCTTTCAAGAAATGCGAGAAGTATTCGAGCATATCGATAGTTGCATTCTTGTTTTAGAAAAAACTCCAGGCGATTTAGAAATTATTAAAAATTTATTTCGTGAAGTTCATACATTAAAAGGTTCTAGTGGGGTTTTTGGTCTACGTGAAATTGCTGATTTAACTCACCATGCGGAAGACTTACTTGACCGTATGCGTGAAGGAAAATTAGAGCCAAATGAAGAAGTATTTTCAGCGTTATTACGTTGTTTCGATCGTTTAAAAGAAATGATGGATGGTGCTCAAAAGAAACAAAATTTATCTACTTTTGATAACTCCGATATTGTTCGTCAGCTTTGTGACTTTAAAGAAATTACAGGCGAACAACTACAAGAAAAAGTCGCTTCTGGTGAAGTTGCACCTACTCCTACTCAAGAAAATATTAAGCCTGGTGAATGCCCATTTCATATTTCTATTACTGGTGCAGATCAATTCTTTTTAACTGGTATTGATCCTATTACACTCGTTTTAAATTGTAGAGATATTTCTTCGGGCGTATTTTCGCTTTTTACAAACTGTTCACGAATTCCTGCTTTATCTGAAATAGAACCAGAACGTTGTTACTTTGAGTTTACGTTTAATTTTGTTTCAATGGCAGAATTTAAGACAGTTCAAGATATTTTTGAATTCGCAATTGGTTCTAGCAATGTGAAAATTGAAATGGACGGAGTCGCGGGAGGAGCGGCTTCAAAACCGGCAGCAGAGAAAGCAGGGGAAGCTAAGCCCATGGAAGCAAAAACAGCAGCGCCCGCCGCAGCAAAAGCACAACCCGCTCCTAAACCAGCGGCCGCAGCAGCACCCGCTGCCGCAAAAGGAGCCCCAGCAGCAGCAGCGGCTAAACCTGATGCAGGTCATGGTGGTGGCGATGCCAATGACTTTGTTCGTTTGAAAAAAGAAAAACTAGATCAATTAATGAATTTAGTTGGTGAGCTAATTACGGTTAAGAATTTATTTGTTCACTTAGCTAATAGACTTGAAGAAGTATTGCCTGAAAATGAAATTACAAAAGGTTTCAAAGAAGGAACAGGTCATGTAACAAGACTTTCTGCAAGGTTACAAGAAAGTGTAATGAATGCAAGAATGGTTCCTGTAGGCAGTGTATTTACAAAATACACAAGACTTGTTCGTGACGTTGCTAAAAAATTAAATAAAAAAGTAAATTTAGTTATTGAAGGTGAAGAAACAGAGCTAGATAAAACAGTAAGTGAAGCTATTTCTGACCCAATTATGCATTTAATTAGAAACTCAATAGACCATGGTATTGAAAATCCAGAAACACGTAAGGAAAGAGGTAAGCCAGATACTGGTACTTTATTACTAAAAGCGGGTTATGAGGGTAACAACGTTAAACTTGTTGTGCGTGATGATGGTAATGGTATTGATTTAGATAGAGTTAAAAATAAAGCAGTTGGACTTGGTATTGTCACACAAGAACAAGCTGACATGTTAAGCAAGAAAGATATTATCGAATTTATATTTCATAGCGGTTTCTCTACAGCAGCTGAGATCACAGATGTAAGTGGTCGTGGTGTTGGTATGGATGTGGTTCGTAACAACATTAGGAAATCTAGTGGTTCTATATTTGTTGATACAAATCCAGGTCAGGGAACTGAATTTAAAATCATTTTACCTTTAAGCTTAGCTGTTATCGAAGCATTATTGATTGGTGTTGATGGTGAAACGTATGCATTACCTCAAGAAGTAATCACAGAAACAGTTCGTGCTGAGAAAAATGATGTTGTTAACTTAAATAATCAGCCAAGTATTAACTTACGTGGCGAAGTAATTCCACTATTAAGATTAAATGAAGTTGTTAATTTAAGAACTTCTATTCTTGATGATTTTATTCATCAAGAAAAGAAACGCTTAAATCAAAATGAAGAAGAAAATACGGATTCACATGCAGGTCCAAAAGAAAAAGATGATGGACTTACAAATCCAGTAGTTATCGTACAAATAGATGGTTTAAAAGTTGGAATTCTTGTTGATGTTTTGTATTGGCAAGAACAAATCATGATCAAGCCATTAGGCGGCTTTTTGGCTAATATTCCTGTATTTACAGGGGCTTGTATTATGGGTAACGGGTCGGTTGTATTGGTGCTTGAGCCGAAAGAACTTTATTATGCGGCTTGTCATGACGATGCTAAAACAGCGGCGTAATGACGCAAAACTAGCGCCAGATAGGAGAGTCTAATGGCTATTTATATCGCCAAGAGCAAAAAAGAAGAAAGAATGCTTCAGATCGGAAGCAACAAGTTTGAACTTGTTGATTTCAGATTGAAAGACTTCCCTGCAGGCGCTGATATGTCTCATCCCGCTGCTTATGAAGGCATTTATGGTATTAATATTGCTAAGGTTCGTGAAATCAATAAAATCAGCCAATTTACTAAAATGCCAAATACCCATGAATGTATTGAAGGATTGCTAGAACTTCGTGAAGAAGCTATCCCAATTGTAAATTTAGCAAAATATTTAGGCTATGAAAATCATGCACTAAGAAGCACAGATAATATTATTATTTGTGAATTTAATGGTTTAGTTACTGGATTTGTTGTGCATCAAGCAATGAGAATCCGCCGTATTTCTTGGGAGGCCATTTTACCTCCTACAAGATTGATTGGACGCGAAGGTGGTTGCGTAACAGGAATGCATAAATTAGTTAAAGGTCCAGACAATGAACGTGATTTAATGCTTCTTATTTTGGACTTTGAAAAAATTGTTGCAGAAATTAATGGTGAAACTTACGCTCTTAATAAATTCTCAGAAGACAAACAAAATAATCGTGTTCAAACGAATACAGATGAAACTCGGACTGTACTTGTAGTCGATGATAGTGCGACTGCAAGAACTCAAGTTGAACTTTTCTTAACTCAACATGGTTATCGAGTGATAACGGCAACAGATGGTGAGGAAGGTTTATTCACATTACAGGCTTTACTAGATCAGGCTAAAAATGATGGCAAAGAGATTACAGATCTTGTTCAAGTTGTCGTTTCCGATGTTGAAATGCCACGCATGGATGGTCATGCATTTACTCAAGCCATTAAAAAAGATCCAAAATTAAGTTCTCTTCCCGTGATTATGCATACCTCTCTTTCTGGTCGGGCAAATCAAGATGCGGTGAAATCTTTAGCAGATGAGTATGTTGTTAAATTTAATGGAGATGCTTTAATTGCTACAGTAAATCGTATCTGGAGAAAACTAATGGATAAGAAAGAAACAAACAGAACGAGTGAATTAAATGAGACGGATGACGATACAGACATGGCATCTTAGTTTAAACGGAGTTTTTTATGGCTATTAATGTTCTTATTGTTGATGATTCCCCTACAGTTTGTGCAATGCTTTCTCAAATTATGGGAAATGCAGGGTTTAACGTTGTTGGTATTGGGAAATCAGCTGAAGAAGGGCTAGAATTGGCCGCAAAACTAAAACCTGATGTAATTACATTAGATATAGAAATGCCAGGAAAAAGTGGCTTACAAGCACTGCCTCTTATGCAAAAAACTTGTGATGCCGCAATAATAATGTGTTCAACTCTTACAAATCAGGCTGCTCAAGCGACTTTACAATCTCTTGAAAAGGGAGCTTTTGACTACATCCCTAAGACAGAAATTGGAAAATCATTTACTCCTGATATGTTAAAAGAAAGAGTAACAAACGCTTATGCTTTTGTTACTCAAAAGCGTAAAGGTGAATCAAATTATAAACCAAGTGTTCCCATAGCTTCTTTGCCACACCAAACTGTCAAAGCAATCGTTATTGGTGTATCAACTGGAGGGCCAGCTGCTCTACATAAATTATTTAATGCTTTGCCTGTAATGCCAGTTCCTATTGTTGTTGTTCAACATATGCCAGCAGCCTTTGTTGCTTCGTTAGCAGAAAGAATTGCACAACAAACAAAACATAAAACATCTGTAGCAAAAGAAGATTATACTTTAGTGCCTGGTGAAATATGTTTTGCACCTGGTGATTTGCATGTTTTATTTAAAAAAATGGGTAGCAGACTTTATTGCGGTTTAAGTGAAGAACCTCGTAATATATTACATAAACCTTCAGCGGACGTTCTTTTTCAATCTGCTGCTGAAGTTATGGGTAAAGAATTATTAGGTGTCATTTTAACAGGAATGGGTAGAGACGGTGCAGATGGTGGAAAAACCGTTCGTTCTCGTGGCGGTATGATTTTAGCAGAGAGTAAAAGTTCTTGCGTAGTATACGGTATGCCAAAAGCTGCTATCGAAGCAAGAACAGCAAATTTTGAATTTGATTTACAAGACATGGCAGCGGCTATAACTAAAATTGTAACTGGAAAAACGATATAAATTATGATTATGAATTTAAAAATTATCTTTAACAAAGCTTCAAAATAAAAATTTGAAGCTTTTATTTTTTTCAAAAAAAAATCAATGTTAAAATTTTAATAAATAAAAATGAATCTACAGGAGTTTCAGATTTAAATGAAGAAAGAAATAATTTTTATAATATTAATTATTTTTCTTATATCATTAAATCAAAAATTATTTGCTTCAAAATCATCAGATTTTATTATAGATTCAGGATTTTCAATGGTAAATTTTGCAGGAGATAATTTTACAGGTGGAAATGTAAAATTATCTTTGCTTAGTCCCATTTATCATAGCCAGCCTGATAATCTAGACATTGTTCTTGGTGGAGGTATACGGATAGAAAGAGTAGATTATTTAACGCAAGAAAAATACTATGGTTATGCAACAACAATAAATTCATTTGAAGTTGGAATAATTACTGGATTAAGATATAAAATACTTCCTGAATTAAGGTTTTTTCTATTGCCTTCATTTTATTATTCACCACATACTATTTTTGAAAATAAAATATATTTAAATAATACAGATATCATTAAAGAAGCATCTGTCGATTATAATTTAAATACAGGCATAGATTTAAAGTTAATTTACAAAATATTTTCCGATTTTGGTATAGGGTTAGATTCTTATATTGCTTATGGGTATATGAAATATAATGATACTTCTTTTTATAGTTTAACAGTGAAAGGCGGTCAGGGAGGATACTATATTTATAATTTTAATGTTTCTTTCACTTATTTTTTAAGATAAAAATTTTTTGGTAAGCAATTTATATTAGTAAATAAAGAAATTTAAAATAATAAAATTAAAAATTTTAAAAATTATTTTATTTTAAATAATTTGAAATATATTAAAATGAAATAAATTTAATTTTATAAAAAAAATGGACTCCAAAATTTTTGCAAATTGATAAATATCTGATATATCAAAAATAGAGCCATACAGTTTATGAATGGTAATTAGTTACCCTATTGTTTGGTATTAAATGTTAATTTAAGTTAATTTGTTCCAATGTGTTATTTTTTTATTTAAATAAATTTAGATATTCTTGATTTTTATAAATAGCTATTTTAAGGTGTAAATTATGAAAAATATAAAAAAAAGAAAATTTATATCAAATTTAGTCAAAGGTTTTGGAACAACATCAATGGGAATCACGATCAATTCTTATGTAGAAAGTGATAATGATATTCTTAAAAAATTTATGAAAATCTCAGAAAGTTTAACAGGTGAGAATGAATTAGATTTAGAACTCGGAAAAAAGTATTTAGAACATTTAATTATAGCCAATAAGCAAAATAAAAGAAAAATTATTGAACTGTATTCTTATAATCACAATCAAATACCTGAATCAAGAAGAGATTTAAAAAAATTGTCAAAAGAAATTTTAATTAGTTGGTTTACAGGAATTGTCAAAGTAAACGGTATAAGTCGTTTAGTTACTTATACAGGTTCGCATACGTGGACAAAGTTAAAAGGAATGAAGCCACAAGGTTTTTGTGGAGGCAAGTTTGGATATTGGTCTAAAAAACCGAAGCTATCTTAGTTTTCGTATGACTTTTCTTCGGCAATTTCTTTTAACAAATTTAAATCTACAATATTAAAATCAGAAATATTCCCCTCAATGGCACCCATTTTTTTTAACTCAGAAAAAACCCTGCTTACCGTTTCTGGGGTCATATCGGAAAGATCTGCAAAATCACTGCGGTTTAAATAGGCTCTTTTCACATTATCTCTATTCATAAAATAGGGGTGGATTTCTAAAAAACAAGCAGCAAGTCGTTGTTTAGCTGTTTTGTATCTAACACCTTCAATTCGATTATATAACATCGAAGAGTGACGACAAATCCTTCTTAAAAAATCTAAATAAATAGAACAATTTTTTTCCCCTATTCCTGAAATAGCCACATTGGGAACTGACATAAACTCACAATTTGTTATGGCAGTACATGTTCTTTCATAATAAGGATATTTTGCAAACATTTCATAAATACCAAAACAATCACCTTCTTTAGCCAAGCCGCTTATAATAGATCTATTTCTGTCGCATTCTTTTGTAAATTTAACGCAACCAGAAGTTATAAAATAAATGGAATATGCTTTTTCGCCTGCTATAAATATATTTTGTTCTTTTTTTACCCTTAACTCTGTTGAACTTTGAATTAGTATCTCTAATTCTTCTTGGTTTAATGAAGGGAAAAGTGTCATAAATTTTTTAGCAGAATTCATTGTTTCATTTTTTTTCACAAAAAGATCCTTCATTTAAAACCATATTTTTAATAATCAAGCCATTCTTCCCAAGTTTTTCCGTCATGTTTATCTAGCAGAGTTGGAATAATTTTCTCTGATGAAAGTTGTGGAAAAAAAGGTTTTACAGACTCATCTAAAACAAAAACAAATCCACTTCCTCCAAATGAAAAGTCTAATCTACTATGTAAAATTTCATCTTTTGTAAGTTTTGTTAGATTAAAAACATGTGTTAACTTACCAGAAAAAATTGTTTTCTCCATTTCAAGACCTAAATTTTTTATAATAGCTTTTGTATATAATAATTGAGTGTCATGAATAAATTTTGAAATAATACCTTCTTCTTTATATCTCTCCATAAAGTTATTTTCTAAAATAAGTTGAAACTCCTGAATCCAATTTAATGTATTGTTTTCATCACGACCTGACATAAATAAACAAATCGGAGTTAAACATCCTCTTCCATGCCATAAACTACAAAGTTTTGCTACTTCTTCTGTGGAATAATGTAAGTTAATTATTAAGCTGTTTTTAATATCACCTTGAGGAATTAAATGCGTATTTTTTCCGCTTAAAAGTTTTTTAAACGTTTGTATTGTTGTATCAGTACCAAAAACAATCACAGAATCAAAATTATGATAATCTTTAGAAAGAGAACGAGATTTTTCAATAACAATTTCGGTTGGGAAAAAATAGGGTTTTAATTTTTCAACAAGGTCTTCAATTTTTGATCGAATTTTATTTGCAAATGGGTCTTCATTTCTTAAACTTGGTAATTTTATATGTACGGATTTTGCTCCCATTAAGGAAGCAACTTTTGTTGGATAAAGCCATGCAATTGGTATATTTGCGGATGAAATGATAAGTATATTTTTTTCTGCTAATTTTGTAGAATTTTTAACTTGAATTTCATTCCAGCATATTAAAGATTCCGCTAAATCTGACCAGCAAAATGAAGTCCAAAAAGATGGATTCAAAGTTTGAATGAATTTGTGAATATCTTCTTGTGATTTAAATTGTTTTTGGGAAGTTATTTGATTAGTTTTAACATCTGTATTTTCATTTTCTTTTTTTATGTCTAAAAAGAAAAAACTATCTTTCACATTTAAACTGCAGCCTTTTAAAGTAGCATCAGGAGATCGTCCTCTTAAATGAAAAATGCCTTCTTTTTGATCTATAATACAAGCAATATCTTCGGTAATAATAGAAGGCCATGATTCCATATTTATGAAGTCAAAAAAAGCTAAAAACCCATACTCACCTTCTCCTAGCACTTTATTTTCATTTAAGTTAACTACAATAGGAGTTAAAGTTTGATTGCACTGAAATGAACCATCATGTATTTTTTTCAATGACCATGCTTGTGAGCTTAATTCGCACATTCCATATTCAGATAAAAACGAAAAATCAGAAGGATTGCTATAGGACTCTTTAACAATTTGAATTGTTTCTTGAAGATTAAAACTTTGTGTTCTTCCCTTTGTGCCACCTGTATCAATTATATTTAGTTTTTGGCCTTTAAATATTTGTGTTAATTTGTTTTTTTGGACATATTCAGCCACGATTAAATGGTGAAATGTTGTTCCAAATATTATTATATTTTCACAGTATTTTGGATTAAGTAATAATTTTTCTATGTTTTGTGGATTTGATTCAACATCACAGTATTCTAAATTAAAACCATTGTTTTTAAACATCCCAATCATAGCTGCAATAGAACTTTTAGTCCAAATATCTGTTGGTGGAATAAGGCTGATAATAGGTATATCTCTTTTTAAATCATGCAGATCTAAAAAACGCTCAAAACCAATACAAGAATTTTTTGAATATAAATTTAATCTCTCTTCTGTAAAAATATGCTTAGCCTGTATTGTGTTTGTACTACCACTGGAATAAAAAATGGTATCTTTATCCGAAGCAGCTTGTGTATGTAAATTAAAATCACGAAAACAACGAATGGGTAAAAATGGAATTTTTGTTTTTAGTCCGGATGATGTAAAAAAAATGTCAGTAAAAAAATTATGGAGTTTAGGATTTAAAGCAATTAGACTTTGCTTTTGTTTCATCATTTTTTGTAATATTTCAGTAGAGAGAAACTCATTCATAAATTACCTGCTATTGTTTGTGCCGCTGTAAAAAGAGAAGCGAAGTCTGTTTTACATATCAGCTCCGATGGAGATCCTCAATCGGCACTTGCTAAGAATGCGGATATGCTTTAATTGTATGCGTGTTTGGTTTCTATTTAAAGGGTCATAAATGCAAAACATCTCTTCTAACGTTACTTCAAAAGTAAATAAGCCTAAGCAACATAAATATTCTTTACATGGTTTCTTTTTCCTGTTTTTAGGATTTGTAATTTTAGATCAATCTACAAAACTTTGGTCTGAAAAATTATATATGGTGAATTCTTCTTTAACTGATATAAGGAATTACTCACAAATTTCGGATCATATTTTTACAATAGGTTCTTCTCAAAATTGGTTGAGTTTTGATACCACCTATGTTCGTAATACAGGAGCAGCTTGGGGTTTTTTAGGTAATTTACCCGAAAACATAAGGCCATACTTTTTTTATGTTTTAACTAGTATTGCCATGCTTATTATTTTAATTATTTTTTTTAAAACAAATGCAAAGCAAACAATGTCTCGATTAGGTATTGCATTTATTTTTTCTGGTGCTGCCGGAAATTTTATTGATAGAGTATGGTTGCATTATGTCATAGATTGGATTCATTTTAAATGGGATTTCTTAGGTTGGAATTATGATTATCCTGTTTTTAACGTAGCAGACTGCGCTGTTACGGGGGGTGTTATCATATTGATTTTAGATGCTATTATTGATGAAATTCGAAATCGAAAAGCAAAGAAATTGGCAAAAGGTTGACAAATTCAGATTTCGGTAAATGTTCCATTGTATTCTGGACTTTCAGAACTTAATGGAGATTTAGATATGGCACAGCAGTTCCTTAAAAATTCTACCCACCGAGTTAATGAAATATTTCAATCAGGTATAACAGAAGCTCTTAATGCACAAGTTAAAATGTTAATTCCTGAATTTTTATTATTTGCAATTATTGAACAAAAAGACTCGATCGCTTTAAAAATTGCGGATGAGTGTAAATTAGATGAAGTTTTAGTTAAAACATCTATTATAAATGGAATTTATGATAGCATTAATCAACTTCAAAAAAAACAGGATACACATTTTTCTCAATCACGCGATCCAACAGGAATGTATGGATCTCCTGAAGTTGCTTTTTTATTGGAAAGAGCAGATTTCGAAAGAAAAAATTTTGGTGATGCCTATATAAGTACTGGTACTTTATTTCTTGCTTTTTTTGATTCTAGATTAAGTTCGAGAGATATTCTTGTAAAAGCTGGATTAAATTATGAAGAAGCAAAAAAAGCATTATTAAACGTCAGAGGAAATCATAGGGTAACAAATCGGGATGACGAAGCAAAACAAAGTGCGTTAACTCAATACACAAGAGATATAACAGCAATGGCTCGTCGTGGTGAGTTGGATCCTGTTACTTCTCGTGATTCTGAAATTGAAAGAGTTGTGCAAGTTTTATCTAGAAGAAAAAAGAATAATCCGGTCTTAATTGGAGAGCCAGGAGTAGGTAAAACTGTAATTATTGAAGGCCTTGCACAACGTATTGTTGATCTTGAAGTTCCTGATCATCTTGTCGGAAAACGTGTATTGAGTCTTGAAATGGCAGATCTTGTTGCTGGTAGTAAAATGCACGGTGAGTTTGAGGAACGTTTAAAAGCAGTAAAAGAAGAAATTATTGCTTTAGAAGGACAAGTTATTTTATTTATCGATGAAATTCACACTGTTGTTGGTGCAGGAAGAACATCGGGTTCTTTAGATGCTTCTAATATTTTAAAAAGCTCACTTGCAACTGGACAACTTCAATGTGTTGGTGCAACAACATTTAAAGAATATAAACAATATATAGAAAGTGATCGTGCTTTAGAGAGGCGTTTTCAACCGATTCGTATTGAAGAACCTTCCATTGCGAATGCAAAAGAAATTTTAAAATCGATTGCTGTTAAATATGAAAAGCATCATCAAATTCAATACAGTCCTGAAAGTCTAGATGCCGCAGTTGAATTAAGTAACAAATATATATTTAGCAGAAGCCTTCCAGATAAGGCAATAGATTTAATTGATGAAGCTGGTGCTTTAAAAAGAATTAAAGTGGTAAGTATTCCCCCTGATATTCAAAAACTAGAACAAGAAAAAGCAAAAAAAGATATTGAACGAAATGATTATTTTAATCGCCAAGATTTTGCAATGGTTGCCAGTGCGCAAATGGAATTATTAAATCTGGAAAATAAAATATCGGAACGGAGAAAACAATGGGAATCAGAAATGAAACAAGAAGAGCGTATTGTTACTTCTGATGACATTGCTGAATTAGTTTCTAAAGTAACTGGGATCCCAACGCAAAGATTACAAGCAGAAGATCTTGAAAAATTAGCTCATATTGAAGATGAATTATCTAAAAGACTCATAGGACAAAAGCAAGCTATCGTCTCTGTAGCGAATGCATTAAGAAGAAATCGAATTGGGTTACGTGAGAGAAAAGCACCTATTGGAAGTTTTTTCTTTTTGGGGCCTACAGGAGTTGGCAAAACAGAGCTTGCTAAAGCTCTAGCTGAATATGTTTTAAATGATGAACACCGTTTATTACGTTTTGACATGACTGAATTTATGGAGCGTCATGAAACTTCAAAATTAATTGGCTCTCCTCCAGGATTTGTCGGGTATGGAGAAGGTGGTCAATTAACTGAAAAAGTTAAAAGGCAACCCTACAGTGTTTTGCTTTTTGATGAAGTAGAAAAGGCACATCCTGACGTCTTTAATTTATTTTTACAAATATTAGATGACGGAAGATTAACCGATGCAGAAGGACAAAAAGTAAGTTTTGAAAATACTCTTATTATTTTTACAAGTAATTTAGGTAGTGAACATATTAGTTCAAATAAACGATCTGTAGGTCTTGGTGGTTTTGATAAAGATCTTACTCACAGCGAAGTAAGTGATCTGGTCACAGGTGAACTAAAAAAAGCGTTTAAACCAGAGTTTTTAAATAGACTTGATGAAATCATTGTATTTGAAAAATTAAATCCTGATGATATCAAGAAAATTCTACAATTAAATTTAGATAAATTAGCGAAAAAAGTTAAAAACCAAGGACTCGATTTTAAAATTACAAATGATGCACAAGAGTTTTTGGCAGCAAGAGGATTTAGTCCATTAAATGGCGCTCGTCCTTTAAGAAGACTTTTAGAAGCGGAAGTTGAAAATAGAATTGCCCAAGAGATTATTGTAAAAGGAAAAAATAAAGAAACAGGGCTTGTTAACGGTAAAATATTAAACGTTGAATTGATAAAAGAGCCAAATCAACAAATTAAAGTAACTATTGAATAAGCAGGAATAAATCATGGAATCTTTAAAAGATTTTTCTAAATTAACAGATCTTATTTCTGAAGTAGAAAATATAAATGCAGCGTCATCTGTTTTATCTTGGGACCAAAATACTTTTATGCCCTCTCTTGGTTCAACAGGGCGTGGAAGGCAACTTGCTACTTTAGGTAAAATAGCCCATGAAAAATTTACAAATTCAGAAATTGGAATGTTATTAGATAAATTAAAAACGTTTGAAAAAGATAGTTCTTATGATTCTTTTGAATCTTCTTACATAAGGCATGTAAGAAAAAATTATATGAAAGCAGTAAAAGTTCCTTCGCAATTAATTTCAGAAATCATTACAAATCAATCGAATTCCTATGAAGCATGGATTAAAGCAAAAGAACAAAATAACTTTAAATTAGTACAACCTTTTTTAGAAAAAAATTTAGAGCTATCTAAAAAATACGCAAATTGTTTTGAATATAATCATATTGCAGATCCGCTTATAGATAATTATGATTCTGGATTTACGACTACAAAAATTAAAGAATTATTTAATCAACTTCAAAAAGAATTAATTCCTTTTGTTAAAGAAACATTAAATTATCCACAAATAGATGATTCCTGTTTAAAAAAACATTATCCACTTTCATTACAAGAACAATTTAATAAAAAATTAATTGAAGATTTAGGTTATGACTTTAATAGAGGAAGAATGGATACAACTCATCATCCATTTATGATCTCTTTTTCACATGGTGATGTCCGTATTACAACTCGATACCAAGAGAATTTTTTAGCCGAAAGTCTCTTTAGTACAATTCATGAAACGGGTCATGCTTTTTATGAACTTGGAAATGATATTTCTTTAGATGGTACTCCTCTTTTTGGTGGAACATCATCTGGGGTGCATGAAAGTCAATCACGTCTTTGGGAAAATATAGTGGGTAGAAGTTATGCTTTTTGGGAATACTTTTATCCAAAATTACAAACGTTTTTTCCTGATCAATTAAATGATGTTTCTTTGCATGAATTTTATTCTGCAATAAATAAAGTATCAAATTCCTTAATTCGAACAGATGCCGATGAACTCACTTATAATATTCATGTGATGATTCGTTTTGATTTAGAGCTTCAAATGTTAGAAGGTAACTTAAAAGTAAAAGATTTACCCGAAGCTTGGAATTCACGTTACTTAAGTGACTTAGGGATGAATGTTCCTAGTGATTCATTGGGTTGTTTGCAAGACGTACATTGGTTTTGTGGGCTTATTGGAGGTGAATTTCAAGGATACACTTTAGGGAATATTATGAGCGCCCAATTTTTTGAAGCAGCAGAAAAGGGAAATCCTTTGTTATCAAATGAAATTAAAAATGGCTCTTTTGAAAATTTAAAAAAATGGCTAGAAAAAAATTTATACCAACATGGCAAGAAATATAACGGCCTTGAAGTATTGAAAAGAGCAACAAATAAAGATCTTACAATTGATCCCTATATGAGTTACCTTAAGAAAAAATATCCTATCAAATAATTGACACTCTATTATTATCTTTCATGTTTATAAAATTGCAATTACGACGAAAGAGTTTTCAGCGTTACTCAGCTTAATTACAAATGACCCCTATGGAAGGGGGAAAAGGAAACCTCATTTTGGACTTCAGCGCTTAAATTCTGCTGTTTGCCTAGGGATGGGTTTAGGTTCTATGGATGGAACCAATGGTTGCGATTTGTAAAAGGGTTGGGTAGCGCTTTTTTATATATTTTTGTTTTTTTATTTCAGATCTTATAGGAATCAGAATTTATTATGACAAAATTATTTGTTATTTTATTCTGCACAATATTATTTCTTTCAAAATCTTATGCTTTAGATTCTCAGGCTAAACAGATTCAAATTAATTGTTATGTTGATTTTGAATTTAATCAAATTAATTTTAACGGAAAAAAATTAGATGAATGTATTCGTAAATATTTCTTAAAAAATGAAATTATTTCAATAGATGTATTTGCTTCTAGTGATTCTTTTGGTAAAAGAAATAGAAATAAAAAATTATCTGATGACCGAATTATGTCAATTAAAAAATATTTAATCAAAAATTACCCTAAAATACCGGTGTCCATTTATGAGCCTGAAGAAGATAAACAATATAGTTCTATGGGTATCGTTCGTCTTAAAATGGTAGATAAAAACTCTAAATTAGGGAAGTATCTATTAGCTAAAAAAAATAAACAATATGATTCATTAAATTATTTTTCATTTTTAAGCGGAGCTGGTTATTCTGCAGCAAATATTAGTGATACTAAATATACTGGTTATAATGTTTTTTTAAAATTTATGTTTCCATTTTCGCATGATTATAATTGGTTTTATGGCGTAGGGGTAAGGTACCAAAACTTATCTTTTAATAATAATTCAAAAACAATTAATAATTCGGATATTAATTTTAATTCATTTCAAACAGGACTTGATTTAGCTTACTTTTTTAAAACAAGTTTGGTAGATTTTGTAATAAACCCATTCGCTTATTTTGGATTTTATAATTCTTTTACAAGAACAATCACTCAGTCAGATGGAACGGCCATAACAGCATCACCATCTATCCTAAATCATATCAGTTTAGGCGCGAGTGCAAACATTTTATTTAAAGCATCACATTTTTATTTTGGACCTGGCGCATCCTATTCCACTTCTTATCTTCAATTTAACAATTACCAAGATGATAATGGTGTTTCGTATAACGGAATTTCTAACTTCTACAAATCTTGGAATATCAATTTTACATTAGGCTGTTATTTATAAGTTTTTTCTAACTATCTTGAATTTAAAGTGAATTATAAATCTCCTTTGTCTATTTATAACTGTTTAAATATATGGCATTTAATGTTGGTTTTTTTAAGCAAAGAAATTGTATTCAAATTGAATTGAATTTCAAGTTGCTTTTATAGGCTTTTCCCGATACAGAAAAAGGGTCTTGTGAGCTCTTTTTACTCTTATTTATGGGTTAAACATATGGAAAGCGAACTTCTCATATTTTCAGGTAATGCCAATCGTGAATTAGCAAATAAAATTTGCCAATACCTTGATGTTCCGATTGGAACAGCTTTAATAGGAAGATTTTCTGATGGGGAAACCCGTATTGAAATTGAAAGTAACGTCCGTGGGCGCGATGTTTTTATCATTCAGCCAACTTGCAGGCCAGCGAATGAAAATATCATGGAACTTCTTATCATGATAGACGCTTTAAGACGCGCAAGTGCTCAAAGAATAACGGCAGTAATTCCTTATTATGGTTACAGCCGTCAAGAGCGCAAAAGTACTCCAAGGACACCAATTACCGCTAAATTAATTGCTGACTTACTTGTCAGTGCAGGTGTAAACCGCATTTTAACCATTGAGCTTCATACAGGAGCCATTCAAGGGTTCTTTAACTTACCAGTTGATCATCTTTATAGCAAACCCGTATTTGTAGAGCATTTTGCTAAAATGAAGCTTGATAATCCTATCATCGTTTCTCCAGATGCGGGTGGTGTGGAAAGAGCTCGTGCTGTTGCCAAAGTGCTTGGCTGTGGTCTTGCTATTGTAGATAAACGCCGCGATCGTCCTGGTGATTCACAAGTTATGAATTTGATTGGTGATGTTAGAGATAAAACCGCAATATTATTTGATGATATTTGTGATACAGCAGGTTCTTTAACTTCAGCCGCCGCTGTTTTACGTGAAAATGGTGCTTTAAAAGTATATGCAGCAGCAACACACGGCGTTTTATCGGGGCCAGCAATTAACCGTTTAAATGACAGCTGTATTGAAAAATTATTTATTACAGACACCATTCCTCTGACAGAAGAAGCCTCAAAATGCTCTAAAATTGAAGTTTTAAGTGTTTCCGAGCTTTTAGGAAAAGCAATTCGTAGAATTCACAATTCAGATTCCATTAGCAATCTCTTTATATAAGGGTTAAATTGTGGAAAATATTGATTTTTCTTCTTTGCCCTCTTCTTTATTTGAATCCAAAGTTCAGTTAACAGAAGGTTTGCAGTATCTTGAATTTGAAGGGGCCAAGATCGCTTTCGATTTTTCCCCATCAATACAACCTTGTGAAAATTTACTAGTACTTGTTAATGGTTATCAGCGAAATCGCCTCGACTTTAGAGCTTTCCGTAAAAAAATAGAGAAGCTCTCACCAACAACGGCTACACTAGCTCTAGATAATCGCTTTTGTGGCCAAACAACTGTAACCTCGACTGAGACGTTAACAGTACCGCGCATGGCTCGAGATGTTGAGGCTCTTTCTGCTTTGTTTTGTAAAGCACTTCAGTTAAATACCTTTTCATTACTTGGAATTAGTATGGGAGGTATGATTGTTCAAACTCTTGCTTCTTATCACTCTAAAGTAAATAAATTGTTTTTAATAAGCACGACAGCTGGCGGAAAAGGGCGGACATGGCCTGTAGAGGTTAAAGATCCCCTTGCTTTAGAATATAAAAATCATTATGAAAATTTGGAATCTACAAAAAAACATATGGCCCGTTATTTTGGGAAAAGGTTTTTAAAAAACTCCTCATTATTGTTTGAAATGATGTGTAAAACTCTTGTTAAGTCTAAATCTGATGCACAAGATAATAAGAATGCTGAAATTCAATTTTACGCATCGGCATCATTTGATAGATCAAATCATTTATCCGAAATTAAAGCAAAAACATTCATAATTTCTGGTGATGAAGATCAAATTATTCCAGTTGAAAATGCATCTTATTTAAGTAACAATATTCCAAATTCTTCATTGACTATCTATAGTGAAGTTGGTCATTTAATTTTAATTGAAGAACCTGAAAAATTTGCAATTGATATTAGCAATTTTTTAAAATAAGGATTTTATGTCTCAATTACTCGCTATCCATATGAATGAAAAAGATTGGTCGGAATGGTTTGTGGCAAATGGTGATAAATCATTTCGAGGCAGACAAATTATGGATTGGATGTATATTCGCCACAATTTTGATCCTTTAGAGTTTTCAAATATTCCAAAAATTTTAAGAGAGAAATTAAATTCAGAATTTAATTGGTCCTTGCCGAAAATTGACACATTGTTACCTTCTGAAGATGGCAGTGAAAAAATCTTATTAAAACTTCAAGATGGTTTATTTGCGGAATGTGTTTTAATGCCATCTGAAAACCGAGTTACTTTATGTGTAAGTAGTCAGGTTGGTTGTAAAATGGCATGTACCTTTTGCCAAACAGGAAAAATGGGTTTAACTAGAAATTTAACAATGGGTGAAATTTTAACACAAGTTGTTATTGCAAATAAAAGGCTTATTGAGCGAAATATATTGAATCGTTCTGTAACAAATATTGTTTTTATGGGAATGGGTGAACCTCTCGATAATTATGAAAATGTTGTTAATGCCTGCAAAGCTTTAATTGATCCTAAGTTATTTGGTTTATCTAAGCATAAGGTGACAGTTTCTACATCTGGGTTAGTTCCTGAAATCCTTCGTTTAGGAAACGATGTTCCTGTGGCCTTAGCAATTTCATTGCATACTGCAGATGATCCGCAACGCTCAGGAATGATGCCTGTAAATAAAAAATATCCTTTAGATGAATTAAAAAAAGCATTACTAGAATATCCAGTGCAAACACGTCACGGAATTACTTTTGAATATGTGATGATCCAAGGAGTTAACGATTCCATTCTCCATGCAAAAAAATTAGTAAAATTTTTACATGGTATGAAAGCAAAAGTGAATTTAATTCCAATGAATCCACATCCTGGTGCTGTTAATATGGTCGCTACAGATTTTGATCAAATGCGTGTTTTTCAAAAATATTTAACAGATAGATCTATTCCTGCTCCTGTAAGGTACAGCCGCGGTCAAGATGTAAGTGCTGCATGTGGACAGCTTGCTGCAAAAAGAAAAGATGAAATCAATTTGCCTCCTAGAACAGTTGCTTTAGCAAGAAGGCGTGAATATTTATCTAGTAAAGTAAAAATTAATTAAATTTAGCTGGATTTAATCCATATTTTTTTATGATTTTTTGATATTCCCCACTTTTTTTCATTTTCTTTAAACCATCTGAAAGAATTTTTACATAACGAGCTGAAGTAGGTTTTGCTTTTGTAAAACCTATATAGATTCCAGCTTTTTTTCCTATGGTACCTGCCTCAATTATTTTATCATTTAATTTTAATTTTTTTAAAGTATATTCACCAACAATGCTTTCTTCTATGACAGCATCAATTTCCTTTTTGTTTACTCTATCAAGATTTCTTTCAAAACCATTGTCGCCACCAGTTGGCGATATTTTTTTTGCAAATTTGTTTAAGGTATCAATCTCTCCTCCATAGACATATCCAATTGTTGTACCTAAAATAATATCTTTTAAAGACTCTGGAGTTTTATATTTCCACTTGTTACTTTTAAGTAGAAAAAAACTATTTGTACTTTTGCCAAAATCTTCTTCTGGGAATAAATATTTTTCTTCTCTTCCTTCTTTATAAGCAGCTCCCATGGCATCAATTTCACCCTTTTCTGTTCTCACCATTACTCTAGCCCAAGGTGCTACTGTAGAGGTAAATTTAATATTATGTTCTGCAAATATTTTTATAGCTGCATCAATAACAAATCCTTTTGCTCCATCTAATTTTTCATCACAGGTATATGGGCACCATATATCTGTTTCAAACTTGATCTCTTCTTCTGAGGCATGTAAATTTTCATAGAAGAAAAATAAGAAAAAAAAGAGCGCATAAAATTTCACTTTATTGACATTCATAATTCATTTACTCCTATAAATAAATATGGAGTAATGATAAGATAAAAAAAGATTAAATTCTACTGTGGCTTATTTGTCAGTTGTTATTATATAATGAAGTAACTTAAAGCGTAAAATTAAAATAAGACAGTCAATCTCAAGTGTCATACTTTTATGATTAAAAGTGTAAAATCATCATATTGATTTTCATAAGCATCAATAAAGCTAAAAAAGTCATTCCAAATATATTTGATCATATCAGGAATTTTTTCAAATTTTAAGCTTTCATCTAATACCGTAACAAATTTAGATTGATATATTAAACCATTTTTATTCATCTGTTCTAAAATACCATCTGTGGTTGAAAAAATATAATGAATGGAGTCCGAAATTTTAATTTCATTAAATTCATACTTTTCATTTTCTATAATCCCTAATGGAGTATAGGAGTTGATATTATTTAACTCTTTTATTTGATTTTGATGGTTGCAATAATATATATTTGGAAAACCTGCATTAATAATTGCTAGTTTTTCTTCATTTTTATTAATATAAATGGCCTTAAAAGCAATAAAATTGCAATTCATATTTTTTTCAACAAAATACAAGTTAAACTCTTCAAGAACAGATTCAAATGATTTTAAGTCTATTATTTTTTTTAAATGAAAATTAAAGAAAAAATCTATTTGGTTAACTAATATCATAGCTCCGACACCTTTTCCAGAAACATCGGCTATAAAATAAATTCTTTTAGATTGTCCTAAATCAAAAATTTTAACATAATCTCCGCTAAAATTAAAAGCAGGGTTAATTAAATATCCACAATAATCATCGGAGTGGTGGCTTTTAATAAAATACTCAATTGTTTCTTTACTGTGTCTTATGTCGTTATCAATTTTTATTTTTAAAGTAAATTCACTAATAAGATATTTAAATGCTTTATAGACTTCTTTGGTGATTTTATTTAATTTGCTCTCTTTTGTATCTTTATTTGAATCTAAGTATTCTAATACACCAATTAAAATACTTTGCTGTGGTTTAATATATCTAAAATAGGTTAAAGAAATAAAAAGATAAAAAATTCCTAAAACAAAAATAAAATAAATTAAATTAGGATCGTATAATGAATTATAGAGTATATTTTTAATAGAAAAACTGCTTACTAAAACTGTTCCATCAACAATTTTTTGTGAATTATAAACTTTCATTTGTTTAAAATTAAAACCAGATTTAATATTGGAATGTTCATTAAAATGAAACCAACTGCTATTTATAATTTCATCTTCTAGGGAATAATGTTGATTTTTTCTATCTACTAAAAAAAGATCTACATTTTTTGTGTTTTTATTTAAATTGGTGACACTTTGAAAAAGTTTTTCTAAGTCTATATCAATAGCAAAAGTTCCTTGATAATTTGAGTTTTGAAATAAAGGAATCGTTAAAGAAAAAACTTTTTTATTTGTTATGGCATCTTGATATATTGGAGAAATGTAAGGTTTATTTACTGTTGCCGTATTTTCAAGAATATCTCCAGCGTATGAAAGTTCAGAAAATTTATATGTAATTGGGTTTTTAATTTTAGGGTGTACATATACAAATTTATTTTTAGAATAATAATAAGTCCATAAAATATAATCAATTTTTTGAAAATTTTTAATTTGAACGGATAAATGCTCTAATGCTGAAAATTCATCTAAAAATACATTTACAGGTTTATATAAAGAAATAAATGTGCCAATTTCATTTGAATTATAAATGTATCTGTTTAAAGAGTCTTTGCTACTTTTCTTTTTGTCAAATATATATTTATGGTCGAATTTCTTAAATGAAACAAATGAATTTTTTAATGTTACAATATGATTAGATATATAATCTATTTGATTATTTATAATTTGAGAGTTTTTTTCAATATGTTCTTTTTGTAATTCTATATTAAAGGATAACAGCCTTAAAAATAAAATAATAAATGCTATTAACGCAAGAATTACAGAAACAATTGCGCTTTTAATTAAAATATTTTTAATATAAATTTCAAAATCTTGGTTTATTTTTTTAAAATCAGGACTCATATATTAAACTTCATAATATTTTTTAAGTGTTTTTGATCATAAAAAAATTGGTAATTTTTTATAAGATTAAATATTAAATAGATGCCTAAACCACCTTCTTCCATTCTATTAATTTTATCTTCCATAATATCTGATCCATTGTAATAATCATAAATATTAAAAAAGTCTGAATATTCATGGTATTCTATATTAATGGAATCATTATGCACATCAATTCCAATTTCTAAAGGTTTTAAATTATTTGATGTGTGGTTAATACTATTTGTTAAAAGTTCTTCTAGCACTAATTTTAAATTTCCTTTTTTTATGGCATCAATTTCTAAGCTATTCTCAACGAAATTTAAAAATCGAATGACATCTGATTTCGTTTTACTTACTTTATAGATCATAATTAATCCTCAATAAATGGAAGTATTTTACAAAAACCTGATAATGTTATTATATTTTTAACCATTTCGTTTTCAACTTTTAAAAAAATTTTATTTTTATCTGAATAGACTTGTTTAGCACATCTTAATAAGCTTCTTAATCCAACACTACTTATGTAATTAACTTTTTTTAAATTAATTATAATTGTTTCAAAAGATTTATCGTAATTTCCTGTAAAATATTTATCAAAATTTTCAAAACTTTCAATATCTAAACTTCCATCGCAATCGAAATTTAATGTTTTTTCTTTTAATGAATGATTAATATAAAGCATAATATATCTCCTATTTTTAAACAAAGTTTGATATTAATAAATTATTATTATGTAAAGATTTAATAGCGTAAGTAAAAATTGCTTCATAAAATGCATTATAGCTTGATTTTAAATTTTGAATTGAATTTTTATCAATTTCAAGCATCACAAGCTCTCCTAAAATACTATCAATAATAATATTTTTATTTTGAAATTGAGCTAAGTTTTCAATTCCAATAAGATCACCTTCTGAAAGGATTCCAATTGAACTAACCCATCCCCCATTTAGAGATTTTATACTTATTTGAGCAAATCCATTTAATATAACATAGATTGATCCGTCATTTTTTGTTGGGGATAAAATAATTTCATTTTCATCGACAATTTTTAGCTTGCTATATGAATTCATTTTTTTAATAAAATTTTTATTTAGACCTAAAAATGTATCATTTTCTTTTAAAGATTTAACCCTATTTTCGTAAGCGTGATTGATCATATCTTCAAAATAAGAGTCCTTAATTTCTCCCCATTGAAAGTCAAGTTTATTTAATATTAATTTTGTTTTATCATTTTTTAAAGTAATTTCTGTTGTTGTTGGTAATAAATTCATCCAGCCCATATGTAACATAAAGTTATTTAACATTTTATTAGTATAATTAAATTTATATAGATTGGCTATTTTATCAATAAATACTTCTAAATTATCATAGTTTAAATTAATTTGAGAATTTGTCTTAAAAATTTCAGAAAGTCTATATAATTGATCATTATAAATGTGAAAAATCTCATTATTAAGATTTTTTTGTTTTAATATTAAAACAATTGCTTGAGCAGTTTTATTAATAGGAGAAAGCTCAGTTAGATCAATAGAGTCGTGAGTGCATAATGAGTCAATGTTAAAAAGACATTTTAATTTTTGATAAAATCCATTATTTTCAATATTTATTTGATGCAAACTTGTATTGGTATTAAAAACAAGATTCCCGACTCGATATATATTTGCATTTAATTTTTTATTAATATAAGCCTCATGAATTAAATTTTCTGCTTCGGCTTTTGTTTTAATATAGTAATTATCTATTAAACTTGAATCTCTAAAATCAAATTCTGTAAATATCTCATTTTTACTGATACTTAAATTTTCAATCATAGATACAGAGTAGGTAGATACATGGTGCAGATTTTTCATGCCAAATTGACAAAAATTTATTAAATTTTGGACTGTTGTTACATTATCCTGATAAAATGTATTGTAATCCCCATAGTGTTTAACATTAGCAGCACAATTTATCACACAATTTACTGTATTCTTTAAAAATTCAAAATTATCTTCACTCATCTTAAATTTTTCAAAAGAAATATCACCAATATAAATTTGAATTTTATTCAGTAAATTCTCAGGAATATTGCTTCCATTATAATGATTTAATATATTATAAAATTTTTCTTTTGAATTTTCATTCGATTCTCTAATAATTACAGAAATGGGATAATTTGTTTCAAATAATAATTCTAATATGACATGGCTACCTAAATATCCAGTTGCACCTGTGACAAGAATATTTAGATCTTTATTTTCCTCTGGTATAAATGAAGCATATGGTTTTAATTTTTCAAAATACAATTCTTCTTGTTTTTTATCAAAATAAATATTTTGATTTTCAGAACCTTTTAATTTATCTTTTATTTGTTTAAATCTATGTTCAATATTAAATCCTGTCTCATATTCTTTTAAGTTTTTAGCAATATTTTCAATAGTTTTATATTTAAAAATATCGCTAACTTTAATGTCGTACTGCTT
Organism: Silvanigrella paludirubra; assembly: GCF_009208775.1. NCBI lineage: Bacteria > Pseudomonadati > Bdellovibrionota > Oligoflexia > Silvanigrellales > Silvanigrellaceae > Silvanigrella > Silvanigrella paludirubra. Next base: position 268,388 of record NZ_WFLM01000001.1, read on the forward strand.
TTGAATTTTAGAAACCAATTGAACAGCTTTTAAGGAATTTCCACCAATTTCAAAAAAATTTGATAAAACACTTAATTGTTTTATTTCCAAAATTTCTTCAAAATGACTTGCAATCCATTTTTCTTTTTCATTTCTTGGTGCAATATGATGCGTCTTTATCATTTCAGGTATAGGTAATTTTTTACGATCAATTTTACCACTATCATTTATAGGGAAATCATTCATCCAATAAAATAAACTAGGTATCATGTATTCGGGTAGGTTTTGAGATAAATAATCTCTAAGTTTATCATTTTGAATTTCAGATTCGCTAATATAATACGCGCATAAATAGTCTTGTTTTAAATGGTCTTTTAATGACAAAACAATACATTCTTTTATATTAGGAAATAAAGACATTTGATGCTCGATTTCACCAAGTTCAATTCGAAATCCTCTTATTTTTACTTGAAAGTCAATTCTTCCTAAAAATTCTATATTTCCATCTGGAAGCCATTTTGCTAAATCACCAGATTTATAGAGGAGAGAGTAGTCATTATCTTTAGAAAAAGGATTTACAATAAATTTATCTTTATTTGTTTCTGGCAAATTTATATATCCTAATCCTACACCATGTCCTGAAATACAAAGTTCTCCAGCTATTCCTGTTGGGCATAGGTTTAAATCTTGATCTAAGATATAAATTTTGCAATTATCTATTGGTTTTCCAATTGGAATGTTTAAGTAATCTGATCTATCAACTTCAAAATTTGTGCACACTACTGTAGTTTCAGAAGGACCATAACCATTGATAATTTTATAATTTCTTTTTGTTACTTTTTTAAGTTTATCGCCTCCTACAATTAAATATTTTAAAGATTTATTATCTGTTTCTTGAATGAATAATTCTGAAAATTGTGTAGGTAAAAAGCTGAATGTAATATTATTTTTTTCAAAATATTCATTTAATTTATTAGTATCTAATTTGATACATTTTTCAATAATATGTAAGCTTCCACCTGAAAATAAAATAGGCATAATTTCTAAGATAGATGCATCAAATCCAAATCCCGCATATTTAGAAAAATTGTCAAATTCAGATAAATTAAAATCATTTTTATAATAATTGCATAAATTGATAATATTTTTTTGACTAATGCTTATTCCTTTTGGTTTTCCAGTAGACCCAGATGTGTAAATGCTATAAATACAATCTGTTAAATCTTGTTTAATGTTTATATTTTCAGAATTAAATTTTTTAATATTTAATTCATCTATATAAATCACTTTCACATTTAATAAATTTTCTAAACTTTGATCTAAAGTGGCTTTATTTGTAATAAGAAACTTAGACTCTGAATCTTTTAATATATCAATAACTCTATTTATTGGAAAAGTATTCGCCATAGGAATAAAACTAGCACCTGTTTTTAAAATGCCAATGATACTTGTAATCATTTCAAATGATTCATCAATATAAATACCTATTTTATCAACTTTTTTAATTTCATTTTCAATTAAAAATCTAGCAATTTGATTTCCAATGGAATTTAATTCTGAGTAAGTTAAAAAATTATCTTTGAAGACTAATGCTGTTTTATTTTTGTATTTTAATGAATTATCTTCAAAAATTTGAATAAAAGATTTTGAATAATCAACGGACCTATTTGTATTATTAAATTGATTTAAAATAGTATGTTCATTTTCATTTGTGATAAAATTTATATTTTTAATTATTTTTTTATTTTCAACAATATCAGTTAATATAGAAATATAAGAATGAATAAAAGTTTTTATGCTTTCTTCTTTATAGCTATGAGTGCTATATTCAAAATCAATTTTTATTTTATTATTTAATTTATAACAGTTTAAGGTAAGATCAAAATGAGCTCTCGTTTTTGTCTTTAAATTTATCATATTTAAATTTAAATCTTTATATTTATTTTCAGAATACTCGATTAGATTGAAAGCATTATTAAAAAATTTATTTCTACCATTTTCAGAGGGTGAGTCTTTCAAATTTGATAGTTCCGAAATAGAAAAGTTTTGATGCTCTAAAGTATTTGAAATTTGTAATTGAATGGAATTTAAAAATTCTTCTATAGATTCTTCAGGATTTATATTAATTGTTATTGGTAAAGTTGAAACAAACATCCCGAGCATATTTTGCATATCTGATAAATATCTTCCAGAGAAAAAACCACCGATAGTAATATTATGATTTCTTGCTATTTTATAAATTAAAATAGAGTAAGCAGATAAAAGAATATTGTATAATGTAAAATTATTTTTACTAGAAAAATTAATAATTCTATGAAATAAATTATTATCTATATCAATTGTAATAATATTTCCTGAATCGTTAAATTGATACTCAGGAAAATCGAATGGCAAGTAACTTTTTTCAATCTTAGATATATTTTTCTTCCAATATTCAACTGAAGAATTTCTTACTTCAATATTATTTTTTTCAAAAATAGCGTAATCTAGATAATCTAGTGTATTTAAAGTTTTTTGCTCGCCATAATAATATTTAAATAGTTCTTTTATAAATAAGTTTTGTGAAAATCCATCATTGATAATGTGATGAGTATCAATAAATAAAATATGTTTTTTATTTTCTATTTGGACTAATTTTATTCTTATAAGAGGGCTTTCTCTTAAGTTGAAAGGAGTAATAAATTCATTAAATAAAGTAGATATTTCTTCGTATCTTGACTTTTGAAAATCTTTTTTAATATTTATATTTTCGTCAATAATTTGAAATATAGAGTTTTCTTCTAAAATGAATTTTGTTCTTAATATTCTATTTTCATGAATAATTTTATCTATAGATTCTCCAAGTTTATCTTTATTTAATTTTCCTGTTATTTCTATAGCTATTGGTATGTTATATATAGTTGAATTTTCATCAATTATAGAAGCAAAGTAAATTCCTTTTTGAGACTCTGTAATTGGAAATTTATTTAAATTATTTTTTTCAATTATTTTTTCATTTGATTTTTCGGTTAAATTTAAAGATATTTTATTTAAATATTTATGTTTAAAAATATCGCTAATATTAATATTAAATTTTTGTTGAATTTTTGATACAAATTCAACAGCTTTTAATGAATTTCCACCTAATTGAAAAAAGTTGGAATCCATACTGATTTGGCTTAATTTTAAAACATCAACTGCGCATTGGTAAATAAATTCTTCTTTGCTATTTTTTGGTAAAATAATATTTTTTTCAATGTTGTATTCAGGAGTTGGAAGATTTTTCCGATCAATTTTTCCATTTTGATTAATAGGAAATGATTTTAACCAATAAAAATATGAAGGTATCATATAATCCGGTAAGCTTTTTGATAAATAATTTGAAATAAAACTTTCATCTAAAGAAATCGGACTTACATAATAAGCGCAGAGATAATTTTCTTGGTTATTCTCTTTTAATGGCATTACGAGGCATTCAGAAATTTCATTTATTTTTAATATTGATTGTTCTATTTCTCCTAACTCAATTCTAAAACCTCTTATTTTTACTTGAAAGTCGATTCTTCCAATATAATCAATATTTCCATCGGGTAGCCATTTAGCTAAATCGCCTGTTTTATAAAGTTTAGAATATTTTTTATAAAGTGGGTCATTATTATCAATAAAAGGATTTGCGATAAATTTTTGAGCGGTTAATTCTGGTAATTGAATATATTCAACTGCTAATCCTTCCCCCGAAATACATAACTCTCCCTCCACACCAATTGGGCATAAATTCATATCACTATCCGTTATATAAATTTTATAATTCAATAAAGGAGCCCCAATAGGAATATTTTTTAAATTATCATTTAAAACTTCATAATATGTACAACCTACTGTTGCTTCTGTTGGGCCATAAAAATTTAATATTTTATAATTTGATTTTTTAATTATTTTTAGTCTATCTCCTCCTGTTATTAGATAGCGAAGAGATTTATTATCTGATTGATGCATAAATAATTCAGCAAATTGAGTTGGCAAAAATGAAATTGTAATATTATTATTTTCTAAATATTTATTAAGTTTTTGTATATCCAGTTTTATAGATTTCTCTAAAATGTGTAAACAGCTTCCAGTCATAAAGCAAGGCATAATTTCAACAATAGATGCATCAAAACCATATCCTGCAAATTTAGAAAATTGATCCTTTTCGTTTAACATTAATTTTTGGATTATATTTAAAGAAAAATTAATTGTACTTTTATTATTTATACTAACTCCCTTAGGTTTTCCTGTGGAGCCTGATGTATATATATGGTATAAACAGTCATTTAAATTTGTTTTAATTGGTAAATTATTTTTATCATATTTTGAATATTCAAATTTATCTAAAAATATTACTTTAATATCTTTATTAATTGGTTTTATTTTTTCTGAAAAGTTTGAATTTGTAATTAATATTTTTGAATTAGAGTCTTTTAAGATTTCATTTACTCTATCAATTGGAAAAGAATCTGGAATAGGAATATAACTTGCTGAAGCTTTTAAAACTCCTATAATACCTGTTATCATTTCAACAGATTCATCTAAATATATTGCAATTTTGTCATTGTAATTTGCCAAATGATCTTTTAATAGATATGCTATTTGATTTCCAATTATATTCAATTCATGATATGTATATTTAATTTCTTTAAAAATTAAGGCAGCATTATTTGGAAATTCTTTTGCTTTTTCTTGAAAATTTTCAATAAAGGTGAGTTTATTTTTAAAATCATAGTCTGTGTTATTGAATTTATTTAAGATTATACTTTTTTCGTTTATATTTATAAAATTAATTTGATTTACAAATTTATTTATTTCAGTAATTTCGTTTAAAATTTGAAAAAATCCTTCTTTTACTGTTTCCACCGTTTCAAAATTATAGCTTGATTTGCTATATTCAAAAATGGCTTGTATTTTATTTTCAATTTTAAATAAATTTAATGACAAATCAAAATTTGATTTGTTTGAGTTTTGAATATTTATATTATTAAAATTAATATTTTTTGAATGATAATTATCTAATTCTACATAATTAAAGGTATTTGTAAAAAAAGGGTTTCTTCCATTATCAATATTTAATTTATTTATCTCGATTAATTCAGATAGTGAAATATTTTGATATTCTAAGATATCTGTTATTTTATTTTGTATTTCTATTAAGCAATTTTCAATAGAACTTTTATTATTTATATCAATTAAAATTGGTAATGAGGAAACAAACATGCCAAGCATATTTTGAGTTTCTGGTAATTGTCTTCCAGAAAAAAAGCCCCCCATTGTAACTTGATTTCTTCTTGAGTATTTATACAGCAATATAGCAAAGGCACTAAGGAAAAAACAATATGGAGTTATTTTTAATTTTTGAGTTATTGTAGATATTTTGTCAAACAAATGATTTGGTATATTTAGAATAATTTGATTACCTTCGCTATTAAAGTCGTTCTCTGGATAATCAAATGAAATTTGTGTTTTTTCAAAATGAATTAAATTATTTTTCCAAAATTCTATTGTTTTTTCTTTATTTATATTTTCTTCAATTAATGAATAATCAAGATAATCAACAGATAGTTTATTTGATACGCTGTCGTTATAAATATGAAATAAATCTTGAATAAGTAAGTTTTGAGAATATCCATCGTTTATTAAATGATGGATATCTATAAATAGGATATTTTTTTTATTACTTTCTTTTAAAAGTTTAAATCTTATTAAAGGATCTGATTCTAAATTAAATGGTTTAACGAAATTTATAAAAGAACTTTTTATATCACTTGAATGAATTTCTTCCATATTTAAATGAAATTTATATTTATCATGGATAACTTGGATTAAAATATCATTTTCAATTATAAAATTGCATCTTAAAATCTTATTATTGTCTAATAAATTTTGAATGGATCTTTCAAGTTTTTCAGAATCTAAATTTCCTTCAATTAAAAAAGAAGAAGTCGTATTATAAATTATAGAATTTGGTTTAATTATAGACGCAAAATAAACGCCTTTTTGAGATTTAGTAGCAGGATATTTTTTTAAGTCTGACTTCAATATTTGAATTTGTTCTTTTTTTGGTGAAATTTTTGAAGTTATTTCTGCTATCGTTTTGGATTTTAAGATATCTCGAACTTGAATATCAAATTTGTTTTTTATTTTTCCGACAAATTGAATTGCCTTTAAAGAATTTCCACCCAAACTTAAGAAGTTGGAGGTCATACTTACTTTGGAAATATTTAAAATTTCTTTTATAGTATCGCAAATAAATATTTCTATTTCATTATTAGGTGGAATATATTCTGTTTGTATTTGTAATTCTGGAATAGGAAGATTTTTTCTGTCTATTTTACCATTTGCATTAATAGGAAATTTTTCAAGCCAATAAAAAAGGGATGGGATCATGTAATCAGGCAGAGAAAGAGATAAGTAGTCTTTCAATTCTTGTTCGTTTATTTTATGATTGCTTACATAATAAGCGCAAATGTAATCTTGTTCTAAAGAGTCTTTAAGGCTTATTGCTACACACTCTTTTATTTCTTTAAAGTGAATTAATTTTTGTTCAATTTCACCTAATTCTATTCGAAATCCTCTTATTTTAACCTGAAAATCAATTCTTCCTACAAATTCAATATTTCCATCTGGTAGCCATTTAGCTAAATCTCCTGAGCGATATATTTTAGAATATTTTTCAAATAAAGGATCATCTTGATGGATAAAAGGATTTGTAATAAATTTTTCTGAATTTAAATTTGGCAAGTTGATATATCCTAATCCAACTCCATCACCTGCAATGCAAAGTTCGCCTTCTTCCTCTATAGAACAAAGTTGCATGTTTGAATTTATAATATATATTTTGTAGTTATCAATTGGCTTTCCAATGGGGATTTTATCAATATTATCAGATAAAATTTCATAATCAGTTGCTGCCACTGTTGTTTCTGTTGGTCCATAAATATTAACAATATGATAATTATTTAATTCATATTTTTTAAGCTGTTCTCCACCTGTAATTAAATATCTTAATGATTTATTTTTTACCTCTTGCATAAAAATTTCTGCAAATTGTGTCGGTAAAAAACTAATTGTAATATTATTATTTTCAAAATATTCATTTAATTTAGTTATATCAGATTTTATTTCTTTATCTAAAATATGAAGAGTGCAACCATTTAATAAGCATGGCATGATTTCAATGATTGAGGCATCAAAACCAAATCCGGCAAATTTTGAAAAATTATCTTTTTGGCTTATTTCAAATCGGTCTTTAATATAATTTGAAAAGTTAATAATGTTTTTATTGCTTATACTAACCCCTTTGGGTTTTCCAGTGGAACCTGAAGTATAAATGTTATAAATGCAATCTTCAACATTATTTTCAATTAAAACATTTTCTCCGGATTCATAGCTCAAGTCAACTTCATCTATATAAATAACTTTTGCATTTAAATTTATATTTTCAATTAGTTTTCTTTTTGTAATTAAGATTTTAGCACTAGCATTTTCAATAATATCAATTACTCTATTTATTGGAAAAATATCTGGCATGGGAATAAAGCTTGAGGAAGATTTTAAAACACCAATAATTGAAGTGATCATCTCAATAGATTCATCTAGGTATATAGCAATTCTATCGTTTTTTTTATTCCCTATTTTATTTAAATATCTTGCTAATTTGTTTCCATTTTTATTTAATTCATAATAATTTAAAAAATTATTATTATAGACAAGAGAGATATTATTTTTATGGTAATTTAAATTTTCTTCAAATAGTTCAATATAAGTTTTATTATATATTATTGTTTTTTCTGTTTTGTTGGATTTTTCAATTATATAATTCATGATTTACCACGCAATTAGATTTTATAAAACTAATATCATTTTTTTATTGTATTCTAAAATTGTGAAAAGATAAAGTCTTTTGTTGAAATATTTAAGATTAGGAACAATTAAAAATGAGTTTTATTAATATCTAATATATAATATAAATGCTGAAAATATTGTTTTATTATAATTATATATTATGTTGTAAAGTTAAAAATTTATACTTTTAGGAAACTGAATAAAATAAAAATTTGAGCAAAATAGTATGTGATCCAAATAAATGAATTTATACCCAAAAAAGACTTTATAAATTTTTGAATAGCTAAAGCGGAGTCAGAGGCTATAAAAAAAAGTGCTCCAGTTATTAAATATGGATTTGAATAATTAGATAAGATGGTACCTACAGACATAGCCATTAATGCTGTCATGTAAACCAAAACTGGAATTTTTAAATTTTGTAATTTTGGATAAAGTATTTTTATCATAATAATGGAATGGAGAATTAGAAGAATAAGAATTATAATATTTGATTTTGTTAAAATAAATTTTAAATATAAGATATCCATATTTGAATAAAAAATGTAACTATATATTAAATGTGATATTAAAAATGATACTAGACCATGAATAAAAAATTTATTTTCGTTATAAGCTAAAAATATATCACCAAAGGCAGAAAACACTAATGAGATTGATAAAATAATAGAAATAGAGGGCGGGCAATTAAATAAAGAGAATAAGCTCAATAATAAAATACTTGTTCCTTTGATAAGCCATCTAAAATTTATTTTTGGGTATCTCATTGTGGTTAAATAAACAAATGATAAAAAAAGAGAGCTCCATATTAAATAATTATGTTTTAAAATCATAGGTCTTCTTTCTTTTAAAGGATTGAGAAATTTAAAAATTCACTTTACAACAAAAATGAAAAGAAAAAAATATTTTGTTTATAATTTGAATTATTATGTTATTAATGATTCGATTTATAATAACATTTTTTCGAAAGGATATTTTAATAATGTTGGATTTAAATTCTTTTAAAAAAATAATGGATTCTTTATTTATTTCCAAAGATTTTTATGAATTCAGTTTCGATAAAGAAATTCAAGCATCATTAGATTATTTGTCTTCTAATAATGCTTTGTTAAGTATCGAAAAGGATCCCTATTGGCCCAAATGGAATTCACCTTGGTGGCATATGTCTTTATTGCATGAAATGAATGAGACAAAAAAAATTCCAGAAAAAGTAATTTTAAAAATGATTATAGCATTAAATAATTTACCTATTCAGTATTTTCCCATTTACGAGGAAGAGTTACCTAAAAATATTAATAAAATAAGAGATACTTCTTGTCATTGTGCATTAGGAAATATGTATCAAATTATACATAAATATGGAATAGATGTTGATAAAGAGCTTCCTTGGATAAAGCCTTGGTTTTATAAATATCAAATGCAAGATGGTGGATTAAATTGTGATGAAAAAGCCTATCATCAAACAGATGAATGTCCCAGTTCCATGGTTGGCACAATTGCTGCTTTTGAAGCCATACTATTAAATCAAACTAGACCTAGAACATTAGAAGAAATAAAATTTTTGGATAAAGGAGGCGATTTTTTATTAGGAAGAAAACTTATGTTTGGTTCTAAAACAAAGTTTAATGCAGACGAAAAAGACAATGAGCAAAAATGGCTATTACCCTGTTTTCCTCGTTTTTATCATTATGATATTATAAGAGGGTTAAATGCTTTATTAAATTGGTCTTTGTTTTGTCATAAAGAAATTCCATTAGCAATTATAAGTCCTGTTATTTTAAATTTGGTCGAACGTTTTCCTGATGGATTCATTCGAAATTTAAGATTAAGTTATGAAGCTGAAGGTTCTTATTTATTTGATTATGAAAAAAAAGTAAATATTCGGACAGATGCTGAGCTGTTTCCTTTATTAAAAGAAACAAGTAAAATTGGAAATATTTCACCCTTTTTATCAAAGCAGTGGAATGAATGTAAATCAAAAATAAATCTTCTCTTAGATAAAAATTTAATTTTGAATTAAATATGAATTTTATTTCCAAAGATTGGGAAACGAGTCTCTAAGACCTGTTATAATAAACTCGATGGCAATGGCTGCAATTAAAATACCCATAATACGTCCCATAAGATTTAAGCCTGTTTTACCAAGTAAACGGAATAAATATTGACTAAATCTTAAACTTAAAGCGGTGACCCACATTACTAAGAGAATTGCTGCAATTAATAAGATAAAATAAGGGATATTATTTGCTTGAGTTGATTGCACAACTGTTGTTGATATTGCTCCTGGTCCGGCTAATAATGGCATTGCTAAAGGAACAATTGAGATATCATCTTTCAGTTTGCTTTCATCTTCTTCTTCATGTTTTATTTTTTCGGGGGAACCCATCATATGTTCAAGAGCAAACTTAAGAAGTAAAATTCCACCTGCGATTCTTAAGGCTGAAATAGAAATTCCGAATAAGTTTAATACTCCCATTCCTGTTAATGCAAAAACAAGTAGAATTGAGGAAGCTATGATCAGTGCCTTTCTTCTCGTTTTTTTGACATCGCTTGGGGTGAAACGTTCCGTAAGAAGAAGATAAACTGGAATAGCGGCAAAAGGGTCGACCATTACAAAAATTGAAGTAAATGTAACAGAAAAGTATTTAAAAGCCGCCCCGATTGCCGAGTTTTGATCCATCAAAAATGTGATGAAATCCATATGTTTGTTCCTGTCATGATTTGAGTTTTGCGAGACAACGTTTTTGTTGTTTAGCAATGGAGGATACTAGTGAAATTCGTGGCTGTCAGTCAAGATAATGCGCTCGCAATGTCTGTGTGTGCTGAATTTAAGCAACAAGGATACGATGTTTTTTCAGCATCTTCATTAAAAGATGCTGAAAAGCTTTGTAAAGACGAGCGCCCCGATGTGATTGTTGCCGATCATATACAATCCGATGGCAATTTTTTTGATTTTTATGATGCTTTGAAATTGTCTTTTGGCAAAGAAACGCCGCCTGTAGCTATTCTATTATCGGATCAAGGAAGCACATTGGCCCCGGAGGTTGCCATTGCAATGGGCGGATGGGCTTTATTCACAAAGCCATTTCAAATTAAGTCATTGTATTACTCTGTAGAAGATGCTGTTTTTTCTAGAAAAGCAGGATACACAAAACGTTTAGATGAAAGAATTGAATTAACCTCAAAAGTAAATATTAAAATGGCAAATTCGGCTAGAGTCATTTCGACTTTTTCAACCAATATAAGCTTTGGAGGATTTTTTGTCGCTTTGACAGATAATTTTCCTGAATTAGGCGATATTGTTGAGTTTAAATTAATGTTTTCTTCATTAGAATCTTTAGAGGGAAAAGGAAAAGTCGTTTGGGTTAGAAAAGAAGCGAAAGTGGGAGAGCAGGCGGGTTGTGGAATTCAATTTACGGAAGGCCGTGAAAAATATGTACAGTTTTTAGTTCCAATCATAAATGAGACTAGAACAAGACAGATAGAATCCGCTTCTTTTAAAGTAGAAGATGTAAATGATATACTTGCGCAATCTGTGAGAGCCGCTAAAGAAAAAATATCTAAAACAGTTACAGAAATTTATTTACTACCACAGGAAGAAAAAATTCCAATCTTGTGTCGCAGCCCTCAAATGTTAAGTGTATTTTCATTGTTAATTTATGAAATTGTTCATCCTATGCGTGAAATTAAAGGCTCTAATTGTATGATTGCTATTAAGACAAAGTCAAAAAAAATTGTTGATATTATTTTTACTTGTATGCCACCAGGTGCTTCTTTGTTTGTTGAAGCCTTAATTGAGGAAAAAATACAACCCATATTAGATATGCATAAAGCAAAAATTAATTGTGAATTTAATTCAATTAGTTCTACAATTATAATCTCATTGGAAAGAGCTTAAATTATTTTTTGATTATTGATTACTTTTTCTTCATAATCCATATTTCTCGCTGGAATATTTCCTTTAATTATAAAATCATCAATATATGTAAAGCAAATTAAAGTTTGAAATGCAGAATTTAAATGCGCTAAAACATGTGGTGATGCTTTTTTCTTTAAAAAGTCACTCTTCATAAAATCATAAAGGCTTGTAACGTATTTTATATCAATTAATCCTGTTTCTTTAGCTTTTATTATAATTTGATCAAAATGAGTTTTTAAAGTTGCTTCATTAAATAAAAATGGGGCTCCAAATTGTTTTTTAGGAGTTAAGGCCGCTTGACCTAATTTTTTTTGGTAGCTTCTTCTTAAAATAGATTTATCTTCCGTTCCTCTTATAAGCATACTATCTTTTAATTTTGCGCTTATATGTGACATTTCTTTTGATAAAAAGGGAGTTCTTCCTTCAACCGTATTTGCCATTTCCATACGATCTCCTACCCAATTCAGAACTTGGACGGGAAGATGTGTTTTTGTGAAATAATTTTGCCAAAGTAACAAAGCGTTCTTAGGATCTGTCAAAAAGGATTCTTCAGAAGATAATCCAAAAGAAAACCAAGATGCAACTGATTCTTTTTGCTCTGCAAGCCATTTTATAGCTTCTTCGTTACCTAAAATTGAAATAGCTATTGTTTTTATTTGGCCAAAAAGGGGATGGGGTATGCCCCAAATTTTTAGACTTTCAATAAAATCTTCACCCGAGCCTTCTGAGCTTGAGCCTGCAAGCCATGGATCTTTCTCATTCGTTGCTATTTTTTTCGCTAAGGCACCAGAGTCTTTTAAGTTATTTCCTGCAGGAAGTTTATTAAGACGATCTAAAATATTTTCGCCTGGTTGAATATTTAATGCGAATTTCCACCAACTTGCATAATGAAAACTTGGATAACCACAAAATAATTCATCAGCACCATCTCCTGTTAATATACCTTTGACATATTTTCCTGTAAAGCGGCTGAGCCACCATTTTGCAGAACCATTTGTATAGGGTTGAATATTTTCGGAATAATAAACTGCATGTTTGTATGAATAAATTAAATTATCATTGCTCACTTTCAAAATATTGGGAGTAACCCCCATTTTTTGTGCAAATGATAAAGCTTCTGTCGACTCACTATATGCCTCATCTTCAAAAGCAATTGTAAATGTTTTTAAAGGATTTTTAATTTTGTTTTTTAAATAGTATTGAACAGCTTCATAGGTAACAGCTTTTGAATCTATACCACCACTTAAATAAACACCAAGTTCTACTTCGGAAAGCATTCTATGCTCAACTGATTTATGTAAACTTTTAGCAAATTCACTATATAATTCTTCTTGATTTGAATCATTATCATTTAATGGTGGTCTAACAGGAACTTTTTTCATTTGTAATTTACAAATAAACATGTCACCTTGTTTTTTTGCATAAAGAAACGAATTTGGTGGCAATTGAATAATATTTTGATAAGGTGTACGAATAGGTTCGTATAAGCCAACAAATTGTCTTAAAAACCCTTCTTTATTCCATTTTTTGGGAATGGAAAGGCCTTTTATTTCGCTTGAAAATTGAATGGACGGTGTTTTAAATAAATATGAATCTTTTGCTGTAGAAAATATATTTGTTTGTACATCTTCTAATGCTAAAAATAATGGTTTTACTCCGAAAGGATCTCTCATTGCAATCAATTCTGTTCCATCTGTATTACAAATGACAAAACTATATTCACCTTCAATATATTTTTCTATTTCCAGACCGTAGTTTAAAAATCCTTCTAATATAGTTTCTGTATCGCTTTTGGTTTCAAATTTGTAACCTTGCTCAGCTGTAATTTTTTTTCTTAAAATATTATGATTGTAAATCTCTCCGTTGAAAACAATAACCCATTTTTTATTTTTACTTAACATAGGCTGAAAATTTGAGGCTATATCTAAAAATGCTAATCTAAAATGAGCAAGTAATAAATTATCAAATTCAGCTTTTCGCATAGGTTCATTGCCTCTATGTTTTACATTAGAGGCATTCGCAAAAAATTTTGCTTTAAAGTCTGCACTTGATGAAAAGATACTCGTCGAATTAAAAATAACGCCAGAATATCCGCACATATTTTCCTACTTTTTAGATGTTTCCTTAGCAAGTCTAGCAAGTATAGCAAGTGAGCGCGTAACAGGATTATTCCCTAAGTCATTTTCAATATTAGGGTTTAATATAATTTCTTTCCACAAAGCAAATTCAGATGAAACCTCTTGCTGTGAAGAAGAATTCTGGATCTGCGCTTGAAATCTCGCTTCTGCATTTGCGTATTGCATTGCTTCTGTTCTTGTTAAACGTGATACTAAGTGTAATGCATATAATGATTCGGTGCGACTTGCAAAAAAAGGAGATTTTTTTCTCATGGAACGTGCTAAAAATTCCACATAGTCATAGTGCGGTTTCGATGGTTCAAAATTTTCTAGTAAAGTTTCTCTATATACTTTTTCTAATAAAGCAAAAGAATATTCCTGTAACCATAATGCAGGTGCAGTTTGGAAGATAGTAGCACAGTAAGTGCTGCCGCCTTCAATAACCCAAGCAGGAGGTTCTCTTAGGCTTGCATCCCAAATATGGGCGGCTAAAGTACGAATCCATCTCCATTGAACCCGTTTAAAGAAACGGCTTTCTTCATTTTGCAATGGCATTTCGACAGCCCAATTTGCAATATATTTGGAGACGTAATTATTATCTTTTTCTGTTAACTTAACTAATATTGGGAATATATGTTGGGTTAATAAAATAGATTTATCAATTAAACTAGGCTCATTGTCATGATTTTTTTGAATAGGGTGAGTTGCTAAAAACGAAAAATCTTTTTGAATGGCGCGAATAAGACCACGAATGATTTGTATTTGTGTTCCCGCACTTTCTGCGGCAAATTTTATTGCGCTTACAAAACTTTCTGAGCATTCATCGTGTAAAACCACTTCAACAAGAGCTTTTTCAAATATCCATTCTATAATAAAGCCAATTTTAAATTCCGATGCTTTATTAATTTTAAAAATATCTAAAACTGTTTTTAAATGTTTGATTCTTCCTGATGTTCCGTTAATGGATGGATTCGTTTTATAATAAAATGTTCCGTTACGTAATAGATGATCATCCGATGATTTTAAAATAATATTTACCATTTCTAGTGGTTCGGGGCGAACTGTAGCTACAGTTGTTTCATTTGTATAATCATTGGGAGACATAAGCATAAAACGAAGTTGCTGGAAATGGGGCGAGTTTCTCATTAGCTTTGCTAATGTTGGATTTGTTGTTTTAATTAGAACCGTTAAACTGGATTTGTCATCTAAGTTAACTTGTTTTCTTTCATGGAAAAAAGTTAAAACTTTTTCAGATAAACTTTCTATCAATTTATCAATTTTAACTGGATTTTGAGCTTCGTTTTGAATGTTCTTTTGCAGATAACGAAGCAAGGCTCTTAAAGAGCCTGATGCGGCTTTAAAGGATAAAAATTCGGGAAACTGAGGATGTGTTGCGAGGTAAAAGACGAGGTCGCTACAATCCTCAGTAGAGTTTGCTTGAGTAACGGCTTCTAAAATGCCATTACATGTAGCGGTATTTAAAAGATGCGACGGAACATGCGACTCAAATATTTGTGCTCGCAGAACATCGGCTATTGTCTGTGGAGAGATTTTTCTTTCCACAAAACCCATTAACATATGAGAAACAATTCCATCAGTGGATTGCTGTTCTGCACTCATTTGAAATTCGTTGCGCAGATTCTTCATTGTTATCTTGACTCCTGACCATAAGTTAGTGTTACCCTGTGTTCCCGTGTCGAAACAAGATTGTCGAACGGAGTAAGTCTAATGCAATATAACGATAGTAAGGCCCCTAAGCGGTTCTCTCAACACCCTGTTAAATATATATTCGTTACCGGCGGAGTCGTCTCCAGCATAGGTAAAGGTCTTGCTGCAGCAAGCATAGGAGCTCTTCTTGAGACACGTGGTTTACGTGTAGCAATGACTAAAATGGATCCTTATATCAATGTAGATCCAGGCACCATGTCTCCTTTCCAACATGGAGAAGTTTTTGTTACCGATGACGGAGCAGAAACTGACCTCGATTTAGGTCACTATCAACGTTTTACCAAGGCAAATCTTGCAAAACGAAATAGTTTCACCTCGGGACAAGTCTACGATACGGTCATCAATAAAGAGCGCCGTGGTGACTACCTTGGAGGAACAGTACAAGTTATTCCTCACATTACAGATCAAATCAAAGCAAACATCATTACAGCTTCTGAAGGAGCTGATGTTTCGATCGTGGAAATTGGCGGTACGATTGGCGATATTGAAAGCCTACCATTTCTCGAAGCCATTCGCCAGTTCCGCAATGATGTTGGCAAAGAAAATTCTATTTTTATCCATGTAACATTAGTTCCTTACATCCGAGCTGCTGGGGAATTAAAAACAAAACCAACCCAGCATTCCGTAAAAGAGCTTCGTTCTATTGGAATTCAGCCTGACATTTTAATTTGCCGAGCTGATCAGCCAATGGCGCAAGATGTTCGCATGAAAATCTCAACTTTCTGTAATTTACCAAAAGAAAGCGTTTTTGAAGCTCTTGATGCAGATAGTATTTATAAAATGCCTATTATTTATCATGAGCAGAGAATGGATGCTCGTATTGTAGAATTATTGGGCATTTGGACAGCGCAGCCAAATTTAGATGAATGGAATCGCATTATTGAATGCATAGAAAGACCAAAACACCATCTTAAAATTGCTGTAGTTGGAAAATATATGGGAACAAGAGATTCCTATAAATCTGTTTATGAAGCACTAACTCATGCAGGTATTGCAAACGAATCTCATGTTAAAATTGTAGGAATTGACTCCGAACAATTAACATCAGCAAATACAAAAGAAATGTTGTCTGAATTTGATGCCATTTTAGTTCCAGGTGGGTTTGGGGATCGTGGTGTTTTAGGCAAAATGCAAGCAATTCAATACGCTCGTGAAAATGATGTTCCATTCTTTGGAATTTGTTTAGGAATGCAGCTAGCTTGTTTAGAATATGCAAAAAATGCTTTAGGCATTCTTGATGCTACTTCAGAAGAATTTGATTCCAATGCTAAAAATAAGATCATCCACTTGATGGAAAGTCAGCAAGGTATTGGTAAAAAAGGAGGCAGTATGCGTCTAGGTGCTTACGATTGTCTTGTGCGCCGTAATACGAAAGCATTTGATGCATATCATTCCGATAGGGTCAGTGAAAGACACCGCCACCGTTATGAATTTAATTTAGACTTTAAAAAACGTTTTGAAGATTCTGGATTTATCATTTCAGGGGAAAGTCCAGATGGTACCTTAGTTGAAATGATGGAATTGGAAAATCATATTTGGTTTTTAGCATGTCAAGCTCACCCCGAATTAAAAAGTAGACCTATTGCACCACATCCTCTTTTTAGAGACTTTATTGCGGCAGCATTGGTAAACTCAAAAAGAAAAGAGGAGATAAATACTTAATGCCAAAAATTCGAAATTTTGAAAAATCTATTGAAATAATGGAAAGAAGCCGCAAGGTATTTCCTGGTGGTGTGAATTCTCCTGTAAGATCTTTTCGTTCAGTTGGAGGATCTCCAATCGTTTTTTCTCATGGAATGGGAAAAAATTTATTTGATGTAGATGGAAATCGTTACGTTGATTTTTGTTCTTCATGGGGTCCACTCATTCTTGGGTATTCACACCCATCCCTTATTTCTGCGATGCAAGAGCAACTTCAAAAAGCTGTTACTTTTGGAGCTCCTTCTGATCTCGAAGTTCGTTTGGCAGAAAAAGTGCAAAACTGGATCCCTGGTATTGAAATGATGCGTTTCGTTAGTAGCGGAACAGAGGCAACAATGAGTGCTGTTAGAGCTGCGCGAGCTGTTACAAAACGTAACAAGTTTGTTAAGTTTGAAGGCTGTTACCATGGCCATGCAGATCAATTTTTAGTGAAAGCAGGAAGTGGTCTTGCTACTTTAGGTAATACAAGTTCAGCAGGCGTTCCTTCAGGAACAACTCAAGATACTTTAACTGCAATATATAATAGCGAAGAAAGTATTCATGAAATATTTTGTCAATATGGAAATGATATTGCGGCAGTTATTATTGAACCTGTAGCAGCAAATATGGGTCTTGTTTTACCAAAACCTGGTTATCTTGAATTTTTACGTAAAGTAACAAAAGAAAATGGAACCGTTCTTATATTTGACGAAGTGATGACTGGATTTCGTTTGTCAAAAGGTGGAGCTGCTAGTTACTTTCAAGTTCAGCCTGATCTTTGGACATTTGGAAAAATTATTGGTGGTGGTATTCCTGCAGCAGCTTATGGTGGTAAAAAAGAAATTATGCAAATGATTTCTCCATTAGGCGATGCTTACCAAGCTGGTACTTTATCTGGAAATCCATTAGCTATGGTTGCAGGTTATGCAACACTAAGCGAAATAGAAAATCAAAATGCTTTTGAAAAGCTTGAAAGTCTTGGTAAATATCTTGATTCCTTAGTTCAAAAAGAATTAACTCCTTTTATTGAAAAGTCGAAAGTTTGTTTCGTTCGAATAGAGTCTTTCTTTTGTTTCTTTTTTGGAACAAACCGTGCGCCAAATAATTTTGATGAAGTTTCTAAAACTGATATGAAGTTATTTAATAAAGTGTATCATGAATGGATTCAAAATGGAATTTACTTAGGACCAAGTGGTTATGAAGTTGGTTTTTTGAGTGCTTGTATTGAATATGAAGATTTAGATCTGATGGTCTCTATAGTAAAGAATGTATTAAATACCGAAGATTAAATCTTCGGTTTTTTTAAAGGGAAAATCATTTCATGTTAACTTCTGAATTGTTACAAGGTGTCATTTGTTTTTCTTCACTCTCTATTTGGATTTTTTCTAAAAAAGAAATTTCTATCGCAATAGCAATAGGCTTTTCCTTTTTAACGTTTTTTATGGGATTTATTTCTTATCCTTCTTTATTACTTATCGTTTTATTTGCTTTATCATGTCATTTTTATATTAGCCTTCAAAATAAAATAATACGTTTTTTATTAACATTACTTATCGCTTTTTTTGCAGCGATAGCAATGAAAGGCGGTATTCCTTTTTCAAATCCTGTACCTATTTTTGAAGGTATAAAATTTAGCTCAATTTCTGCTCCTTTTTGGATGGGAATCAATATTGAAAAAGCGGTATGCGGAATTATTTTAACAGCATATATTATAAAAAGAGCTAAAACTTTTTCCGAATGGAAAACAATTTTTAAGGAATTTATTCCTGTATTGTTAATATTAATCATTTTATTATTTACACCGGCTATATTTACAGGATTCGTAAAATTAAATTATAAAATTCCTGATGGCATGTATTTATTTATTTTAAATAACTTATTACTAACATCTGTAGCAGAAGAAGTGTTTTTTAGAGGTTTTTTACAAAAAAAATTATTTGATATTTTTTCTATAAATTTTAAAATGAAAGAAGCCGCACCTCTTTTATCGATATTAATAACTTCAGTTATATTTGGATTAGGGCATTTATATAGTGGTGTATTAATGGCTATTTTTGCATTTATTGCAGGAATTGGATATGGCTACGCATATCAAAAATCTTGGAAACTAGAATCTGCTATTTTAGTTCATTTTGGTTTAAATATAACACACTTTATCTTTTTTACTTATCCGTATTATAAAATATAAATGTTTTTGGAGATTCTTTTTCATGATTGATAATTTAATTTGCAGAACCGTCATTCAAAGAGCAAAACATGCAGAAGTCCAAATTAATCAACAATCCCAAGGTAAAATGGAATATGGGCTTGTTCTTTTATTTGGTATCGGATTTAAAGATATATCAATGGAAATTCATGAAGAAAATGTTTCAAAAATAATAAATCAGTTTATCCCCTCATTAGAAAAACTTGCAGATAAAATTTGTTTATTAAGAATTTTTGAAGATAAAGAAGGAAAAATGAATTTATCTGTAAAAGATATTCAAGGAGGAATTTATTTAATTAGTCAATTTACTTTATTTGGGGATTGCCGAAAAGGAAATAGACCTAGTTTTACATTATCCGCAAAACCCTTACTTGCAAAACCAATGTATGATAAATTTTTAGAGATTTTAAAACAGAAAATGGACTCTTTAAATGTTTATTCTGGTATTTTTGGCGCTGAAATGAAAGTATCTTTATGTAATGACGGTCCTGTTACATTAATAATTGATTCAGGGATAAAGGGGTTTATGTGAGTTTTGATTCTCACTTTACAAATGTAAAGGCAAATTTAAGGCCATTATTATCTGTTTTTTATCCTAGCACTGTTAAGCAAAGAATATTTCTTGGAATCATATTAGGAACTATCTTTTCTTGTGTGCTTTACCATTTTTTACCTCTATTTTTTGTTCTCCCCATATTTTTTCTGTATTGTTACTTTATTTTATATATTTTAGTAGATAAACCTACACATTCTTTAATGCAATTAACCCGTCATGGTGGTTTTGATGCAGGCATAGATAGCTTGCCCATTGTAGGAAATGATGAATTTTCTCGAATTGCTAGAGCTGTTCAAGATATGGCAAAAAGAATGCGTGGCAGTATTTTAGAAGCAAGAGAACAAACTTCACGGTTAGATGAAATATTTGGAGCTATCGGGGAAGGGGTTGTAATTGTAAATCATGAAGGAAAAATTCTAAAAATCAACAATACCGTTAGAAGATGGATTGGATGGTATACTGATGTTGCAGAACGAGATGTACTTGAAGTTTTAAGAAGTGTAGAACTTTCTGCCATGATCCAAAAAATGATTTCTGAAATAAAAGGTAATCAAATCATCCAAGCACAAATTATTGAATCACTTCACTTAGATGGTCCTGAGATTCGTCGTGTTCGTGCAAAAATTGTAGCATTATATTCGGAACAACAAAATCCTGTATTGATGATATTTTTATTTGACTTAACCGATATTCACAAAGGGGAAGAAATTCGAAGAGAGTTTTTTGCCAATGTGAGTCATGAATTAAAAACACCCATTTCAGCAATAAGGGGCTATGCCGAAATTATTCAAGATATGCCTGATTTTATTAATAACGAAACAGCACAAAATTTTTTATCTGTCATCGTTCGAAATTCAGAAAATTTAACAAAATTAATTGATGAAATGCTTATCGTAACAGGTTTAGAATCGGGATCGCTTACTTTATCTATTAAACCCTATCAAATTCATGATGGCATTAGGCGTGTTGTCGAAAATATTTTACCTAAGGCGAAACAAGCTGAAGTTGAAATTTTAGCCGATGTCGATCCTGATATTGATGAAATATTTGTTGATTCTCAAAGATTCGATTCCGTATTAGTAAACTTAGTAGATAATGCTGTTAAATATAATAGACCAGGTGGTATTGTAAAAATAAGTGTTCGTAAAAATGAAACTCATCATATTATCTTTTTAGAAGATACTGGAATTGGAATTCCAAATCATTCTCGTATCCGTGCCTTTGAACGTTTTTATCGTGTTGATAAATCACATAATAGATTGGGTGGTGGTTCTGGTTTAGGACTTGCTATTGTAAAACATGTTGTACAGGCTCATGGCGGTACAATTTCTTTACGAAGTGAAGTTGGTGTAGGAAGTGTTTTTACAATTATGTTACCTATCAATCCAAGTAAAAAGAAAATTGATTTGCTTACTTCCTTTTAAAAGATATCCGTTTTTATTTTTCAAATAATATTTTTAAGAAATTAAATTTACTTTTGTTAAGGTATTTTGTTGAATTTATAATACATTGACTCAACTATCCGTTTTTGATAATGTTTGATAAATTTAATTTTATGCTGTTACTTAAAAAGCAAAGGTGACAAATATGGATCAAGACGATAAAAATTCTTTAGCTAATATAAACAGACGCGAATTCGTTTTAAAAACAGTTGTGGCCACAGGATATGCGCTAGCTGTTACTCCTGTTGCTTTTTCTGTTATAAGTACTGATTCTGAAGGCATTGAAGTCAGTGATATCCAAATTCCTGTTGGAAAATCAAAAATTCCTGGTTATTTTGCAATGCCAAAAGGCAATGGTCCTTTTCCTGTTTTATTAATTTGCCATGAAATTTTTGGAGTGCATGAACATATTAAAGATTTATGCCGTAGGTTTGCAAAACTTGGTTTTTATGCCATTGCTCCTAACTTATTTTTTAGGCAAGGCGATGTAACAAAAATAAAAGAAATTCCAGATATTATTTCTAAAGTTGTTTCAAAGGTTACAAATAAACAAGTAAACATGGATCTTGATGCTACCGTTAAATTTGCCAAATTAAATAAAAAAACTGATATATCAAAATTAAATGTAACTGGATTTTGTTGGGGTGGAAAAACAACTTGGCTATATGCAGCACATAACCCGAATATTAAATCTGCAATTGCATGGTATGGTCCTCTTGTTGGAAATCCTGGCGATAAAATGGAATTTCCTGTCAATATAGCAGCAACATTAAAAGTTCCCGTGTTAGGGCTTTATGGTGGCAAAGATGCTCGTATCACGCAAGAACATGTTGATCAAATGCAAAATGCTCTTGATAAAGGAAAAAGTGGTTCTAAAATTATTGTTTATCCTGAAGCGGAGCATGGCTTTTTCGCAGATTATAGACCAAGTTATAATAAAATGGCTGCTGATGAAGGCATTCGTGAAATGTTAAATTGGATCAAAAATCATTAAATTATTTTAATACCGTCCAATTTAATATTTTAAAATTCTTTTCTAATCTTTTCTCAAAGATTTTTTTATGTTTTTCTTTAGGACATATAATATAACGCTCCTGAGATTTAAGTAACATAGGAAGATCGGCAATATGATCACTCCAAGCACTATGCCAAATAATATTCTCACCAAGAGCATCGTGAATCCGTTTTATTTTTTCACTTTCGTAACAATTTTTTGATTTTAAAATCACCCCACCTGCATAAAAAGTAAGTTTACTTCCAATAATCAATTTAAAATGTGAGTATTTGCCATGGAGCATCCCTCTGACCCATGTTTGCCCAGATGCTGTAACTACAACTATTTCAACTCCTTCTTGTTTTAGTTTTTCAAATGTTTCAATAGCTTCTTGAAACCAAAGGGCGTTGCTTTCTGTTGCCAGTATATTTCTTAAAAATCGAGCGCATTCCCTTTTTTCTTTTCCAACCGTTAGACTCCATAAAATTAACGATTTTGCTAATGTTTTATCTAGTTTAAGAAGCCCTGTAAGAATTAAAAAAGGAGAAATCATAAGGAGAAATGGAATTCTTAAGGGTTCGCTCTTGAGGATCTTTTTTAGAAGTGTGAGGAATGAATCTTGGCAAATGAGGGTGCCGTCGAAATCAAAAAAAGCATAACGTGGGGTTTGCATAAAGTCTCCCGTTTTTAGATACCTACATGTCCTATAGGTTTGAATTTATATTTAGTTCTTAATCATAGGAAAAGTCAAAATTAGGGTAAGAAAATGGAATTTGATATTAATCAGAAAAAATACGGTAATTTTGTAGTGATAGCAGCAACGGGACTGTTTTTAACGTATCAAATTCCTGAAAAATTTTTAGATATGAAATTAGGTAAATTTTGCCTTGTTCCAATGCGCCAAGGTAAATCACTAAAAACATTTGTCGCTTTATTTATAGAATATACTGAAAAACCTGATTTTCCTTGCCAAGAAATCATAAGTTATGTTCCTTTTACAAATCAGGTTCCAGAAGTCTTAATCTCAATTATGAAATGGGTTGCTGAGTATTATTTATTTCCATTTGAACGTGTATTGCAAAATATTGCTCCTAAATTTGTTTGGAATGTAGAAAAACATACTCTCCTTTTTAAAAGATTGTCTAAATTTTTTCATATTGATGATAAAAATCATTATTATATTAATCAAGAAAATAATAAAAAAGGAATTAAAGGCGAGGCAATTTTACCTGTAAGGGAACAAATTGATTTATCAAAAGAACAAGAAAATATT
The DNA here is from genome assembly GCF_009208775.1 of Silvanigrella paludirubra. Taxonomy (NCBI): domain Bacteria; kingdom Pseudomonadati; phylum Bdellovibrionota; class Oligoflexia; order Silvanigrellales; family Silvanigrellaceae; genus Silvanigrella; species Silvanigrella paludirubra. Next base: position 292,136 of record NZ_WFLM01000001.1, read on the forward strand.
TATAATCAAATTTTATTAAAACCAAATTCTGTTTGTTTATTACATGGCGTTACAGGGTCAGGTAAAACAGAAATTTATTTAAAAATTGCGCAAAAAATAATAAAAGATAACAAAACAGTCCTCATTCTTGTTCCTGAAATTGCATTAACTCCTCAAATGAGCTCGCGATTTCGTGCTGTATTTCAAAATAATTTAGCAATTTTACATTCAGGATTAACATCTAATGAATATGAAAAAGAATGGTTTAAAATTCATTTAGGATTTGTAAAAATTGTGCTTGGTGTAAGAACCTCTATTTTTACTTTATTAGAAAATATAGGACTAATTATCTTAGATGAAGAACATGATGGAAGTTATAAATCACAAGATCTGCCACCCTATCAAGCAAGAGACATTGCTGTTTTGCGTGCAAAAAAAGAAAAAGCCTTATGTATATTAGGCTCAGCTACACCTTCTGTGGAGTCAATGTATAATGCTTTACAAGGAAAGTATGAATATTTTAAACTTGAAAATAAATATTCAAATAATACCGTTGATAGTATTATAATTGATAGCAAAAAAAATATGAATTTACCTTCAAGGTTAAAAGAAGGTAATTATCCTTTAAAATCAACTCAAATATCTTTTCAAAATGATAGTATTTCATCTGAAGTTTGTTCTCTTTTAAAAGAAAAAAAAGATAAAGGTGAACAGAGTATCGTTATTATTAATAGAAGAGGATATATTAATTTCGCAATTTGTGCTGAATGTACATCCCCTTTAAAATGTCCAAGATGTTCTGTTACGACAACATTACATCAAAATGGATCCATAGAAATATGTCACTATTGTGGATACCGAGAGAATAAAAGAAAAAATTGTCCATCATGCCAGTCAAATCAATTTTTATTAAAAGGGATTGGGACTCAAAATATAGAAGAACAAATTCAATCTTTAATACCAAATTTAAAAATAGATAGACTAGATAGGGATGTGCTAACAAGTAACACAAAATTAAATGAAATTATAGAAAATTTTCGTATTGGGAATACAGATTGTTTAGTGGGAACTCAAATGCTAGCGAAAGGACATGATTTTCCTAAAGTAACATTGGTCGTTATTCTTCATGTTGAAGATTCTTTATTTTTGCCAGATTTTAGAGCATCTGAAAGAACTTTTCAATTGTTAACTCAAGCCATGGGTCGAGCGGGAAGGGGAGAAAAAAAGGGGACGGTGGTTTTACAGTCTCTAATAATTGGTCATCCTGTTATAGAAATGTCTTTAAATAATAAAGTAGATGATTTTATGAATAGAGAAATTTCATTAAGAAAAATTGGCTTTCATCCTCCATTCTCTAGACAAATATTATTTGAAATAAGACATCGAAATAAAGAAAAAGCCTTAAATTTATCTAATAAACTTAAAGAATATTTAGTTTCACATTGGAAATTAAATCAATTTAATCCTTTAAAAGTAAGACTTGCAGGACCTTATTCTGCAACAATTGAAAAAATAAGAGATGAATTTCGAATGCAACTTTGTATTAGTAGTTCGCGAGATTATCATCCTTTTATCCTTTTTCCAAAGGAAATATCTCATGACAAAGAATTGATATCTTGTTTACGTATTGATGTTGATCCTTACTCTTTTCTTTAGAATATGAAAAAAATTTTCCGATACTGAGAGGAGTATAATTTCCTTTATATAAGATAAATGAAGGGTATGAAATGCCTCAAGCTTCTGAAAATAATAAAAATTCAGAAAGAGTTTGTGTTTTAATCATTGAAGAAAAAGCAGACCTTCGTACTTTTTTTATGGGTGTTTTAACAAAAACGGGAAACTATGAAGTAAAAAATGCGGCGTCTCCTATAGAAGCATTGCAGATTCTTAGTAAAGAAGCAAATACGATCCAAATCATATTATTTGATTGGAATATGAAAGAAATGCCTGGTCATGTCTTTTCACAAAAGATAAAAAATGAAGTGAATTATGATCATATTGAGTTGGTTGTTTGCTCTGCTGCATTTTCCCCGCAAGATTCTTTTTTAATGAGTGAAATTGATATTTATTATACTATGCCCAAGGTTGTAAATGCGTCTGAGTTTTTATTAAAAATGGAAGAAGTTCGTTCCGAATTTATAAATACACAAGCAATTTCTGCAAAACTAAAAGATTTAAAACATTTAATCCATGAGTCAGATATAAAATCCATTGACACTCTTTTTTCAAATTCAGACGTAGAGAAAGAAATTACAAATAATTCAAAATATACTTATTTAGGCGGTGAGGTTCGTATTTTAAAGAAAAAATACGATGAAGCTATCGAATTTTTAAAAAATCATCTCGATAAAAATCGTGAAAATAGACAAAATGAAAATTTAAAGACATTGAGCACTCTTGGAAAAGCTCTTTGTTTAGTTGGTAAGTTTGAAGAAGCTTCTATGATTTATGAAAAATTAGAATCGAAAAGTCCAAATAATTTAGGGCATAAAATTATGCTTGGTGATGCTTTATTAGGTTTAGATGACATTAATGGAGCAGAAAATAAATTTAATGAAGTATTAAATAAAGATCCTTCAAATACAGGAGCTTTAGTTGGCATGATGAAAACGAATTCTGTTAGTGGAAATTTTGATCAGGCTAAATCCTTTTTTGAAAAAATAGAAGGAAATTTTGAAAGTAAATCTTTGGCAAGTTTTTTTAATAATAAAGGCGTTGCTTTAGTTAAAAAAGGAAAAGTGGAAGAAGCGATTTTATTTTATGAAAATGCACTTCAATTCTTCGATAAATTTAAAGCCCATGTTTATTTTAATCTTGGTATGGCATACTATCGTTCCGGTAACATTTCTAGTGCTGTCAGCTGTTTTCAGGCGGCAATGGCTCAAGATGCGAAGTTACTTGAAGAAAAAAATATATTGAAGGAGTTACGAGAAAAAGGTGTTGAAAAATTTATTGCCGATTACAATGAGAATCTTAAATCAAGAAAAAAATAAAAACTTAGTTGTTCTATTCCTTTTTTGTCTTTTTACAATTGCTATATCATGGTTCATTCAATTTACAATTTATTCTGAAGTATCAAAGGGAAAAACATTATATATTTTAATTTCTTTATTAATGATTTCTTGGCTCCCTTTTTTAATTTCTATATTTTTAATAAAAATATTTAGACTATCTTTTGATATGCTATTATTAATCCCCTTGCTCAGTAAAAAAATAATCTGGGGAATTTTAGTTCCCTTATTAGCTGCTGCAATAGGAATTAAGTTGAGTCTTAACATGTCTCAAATAAATTTAATTTCTCCAGATAGCCCTATTTTTCTTTCTGGTGATACAATATACTCAGCTTTAAATATATTTTTATCTGGTTATTTTCCTATTATTCTTTTTTGTGTCGTTGTTTCATTAGGTACAGAGTTATCATTCAGGGCTTTTTTTATAGAGCTCATGAATAAAGCAAAAATAAAAAATTCTTGGCTTTTTGCAGGTTTGATTCAATTTATTGCTTTTGTTCCTTTTTTGTGGTTTGGTTACTTTGGTGGTGGTGAAAGAAACATATTGTATATTATATTTTGGCTTGTTTTATTTCTAAGTCTGTCTGGATTTTATGTTTGGCTTTCTATTTTACCAGCCTGTGATCCGAAAGAAGCAAAAAATAAAAAGCTTAAAATTGAAGCAAAAAGATCTCTTCTCCTTCCCATAATTTCATCTGGCTTATATCTAAATATTTATTATGTAGTTGCTGCAAGGACATTAGTAGAAAATGGAAATTTGTGGATGTCTGGTCCTGCAAATGTTATAACTGTCGTGATATACTTCATCATTACTATTTTTTTGCTCATGACGAAAAGGTTGAAATACTAATATGCCTGGGTACCAAAAAAAAATTTCTGCTTCTTTTTTTTCCTTTAAGAATATTTTTTCAGAGAAATCGAATTCATCAGAAAAAATACTTCAAAAGACAGTTAATAAACAAAAATCGCTTTCATGGATATTTTTTTTAGTTTTTAAAAAGAATATATTTATAGCATCTTTTTTACAAATTGTTTTGCTATCATTAGCCTTAATGTCTCCATTTATTATTAAATATTATCTTGAATTTTTTTTAGTACCAAGTTTTGCTGAAGTAAGTAAAAAACTTTTTTTGTCATCAATGTATTTTTTTGCGTTTGTTTCTCTTTTTCTTTTTGTTTCTTATTTAAAGAAACAGCTATTCATAAATTGGAAAAGAGAGATTGAATATCAGTCCCTAAATATTATGTCACATATATGTTGTTATTCATCAAAAGACCAAAATAATATAATGCTGAATAAATTTAGTGATGAAGATGGGAACTTTTTTTCATATAAATTTATTGATCTTCCTAATGTTTTGTCTTTATTATTTAGTATTCCTGCATTGGTAGTTTCTTTTATTTTTATTTATGTTTTAATGGACAAGCTTTTTTTTATACCAATTTCAATTCTTATGATTATGTTCTTTTTACAAATTCAAAATCAAATTTTTGTTTCAAGAACCATGAAAAAAGTGTTGTTTTTTCTTGAATCAAGAAGTCTTTTATTAAAAAAGATTTTTTTATACGGTAATAGAGTTCATTTGTTAGCAATGGAATCTTTCTTTTTAAGAAAAATAAATTTATTGCAGCAAAATAGTAAAAATATAACGCTAAATATAATAAATCGAATTTCTGCTTCACGTGTTATTTTTTATTATTCTTGTTTTATATTAGCAATTCCTAGTATTGCAATTTATATTTATGTACATCCAAATGCACCATTAACATCCATTGCAACGCTTTTAGTGTTTTTTATATTAGCAGCTCACTTTTACTCAAATATTTTATCATTTTCTTCTCGAATTATAGAGTTAAAAAATAATTATAAGTTATTAAATTCTAATGTAACATTAGTTAAAAATAATGATGTAGAGATAACTCAAGAAGTTAATGAAGAGTTTAATGATTTTGAAGATTTTGTGAATATAAATAAAAAAGTTGTTAAGCAAGAAAAAATTTGGTTTCATAAAGCATCCTTTATGAACGGAAAGGTGATAAACCTTTATAATATTTCATTTGAACAAAAGCAGGGAAATATAACCGCCATTGTAGGGCAACCTAATTCTGGAAAATCCTCTTTTTTAGCAGCATGTGCAGGTGAATTAAAACTAATAAGTGGAGAAAAAAAGTTACCAAATCATTTTGAGATTTTACCTCAAGATATCTCTTTATTTGATGGGACTTTAAGAGAAAATATTATTTTAAATAAAGAATTTGAAGGAAGAAGATATATTGAATCTGTCAGAGCCAGTTTTCTCGAAGAAGAATTAAATTCTTTAGAGGATGGTGATGAAACATACTTAGATACAAAAGAAAATACATTTAGTGAAAGCTTTTTAAGAAAAATTGCAATCGCTCGTATTTTATATGCGAAATCTGAATTTTATTTTTTAGATGAACCATTTCAAAATTTATCTCAACCAGAAATTTCCCACATTTTTAATGAAGGGTTTTTAAAATTATTACACGGTCTAAATCGTGTAATTGTTACTGAAAAATTAGAAATAGCATCCCTATGTGATCACATTGTTGTCATGAGAGATGGAATGATTGTGGAACAAGGAAGTCATAAAGTTCTTATAGAAAAAGCAGGTGTTTATGCAAGACTTCATTATGCTGCAGCAGATTCAAGGCAATTTGGCTTAACCCAAAATCAGTCTAAGACAAAAATTAAATCAAATTTAATTTCTAGTCATGAAAAAAATAAATATTATGATTTCAGTTTTTATGATAAATCAAATGAAATAAAATATATTCGACAAATTTTTAGTTCAACAAAATTCTTTTTTCAATCCTATTTTAAAAATAAAAATTCTTATTTAAGTTTGGGTATAATTCTTCTATCTCAAATATTTATGTGCATAGGGTTTTACTCTTTATTTTCTCATACTATTGCAGAAAAATTTTCAAAAAATATTCAAATAATAATGTTTGTGACAAGTACTTTAATTTCATTAGGTCTTTTTTATCTTTTTCATATAAAAAATGCCATGATTAATCTACTTTTTGGTTCGACAATAGAAAATAAAGTATATAATGTTTTAATTAAAAAATATAAAGATGATCATTCTTTTACAGCAAAATATTTAGATAATTTTTCTAAGGCAAAAGATGATTTATTTGCATCTCTAACTTCATTAATTGTAAGGTTTTCCTATCTTGTGGCAGGATTTGTTTTAATTTCAATTGCAAATGCTTCCGCTTTGTTATTGTTAGTTGCATTTGTTATTTTCACATTTGTTTTTGCATTAGTTAAAAAGGGTTCTTATTTAAGGGCTTATTTTGAAATGCAATCTGAAAAAAATAAGTTAGCTAAATTAACATTTCACTATACAAAATCATTAAAAATTTCTAACTCATTTTTATTTAGAGAGTATTTGTATAAAAAACACAATGATAAAATAAATGAAGTAGATGAGAAAACACGAGAAAAAGATACTTTTATTATACAATTTTTTAAATTTATATCTTTATCACTTGTATTTATAGTAGCTTTATCTGTCGCGTATTATGTTATAAATATTGAAAAAATGTTTATTGGAACAGTAATCATGTCCTTTTTATCTGTGATTTTCTTTTTCCAAGCTTTTGTCAATATTGAAGAGGATTTTAAAAAATTTATTAAATGTATTCCTTATTTTGAAGATTTGATGCGTGCTTCTATTCATTATGATGATATTGAAAATCATTCATGCTCTACTTCTAATTATTGGCCTCAAAAAGGTTCATTAAGAGTCATGTCTTTAACCGTTACTTCTTCTATTGAATACCCCAATCCAATACATAATTTAGATCTTTTTATTCCTCACGGAGCAAGATTTGGCTTTATTACAGATAAAGGTCAAAATAAAACATCTACTTTTTTTGCAAGTTTGCTTTTATTTGTTCCTTTTGATACAGGCACAATTATAATTGATGATGAAGATATTTTAAAATTAAATCCAATTGAACTAAGAGATAAATATACTTATATATCTATGAACTCTTTATTCCCTTTTCTTACGATTCGAGAAAATTTAGATCCTACTGAACAATTTGATGATTCTGAAATATGGTCGGTATTAAATAGAGTTGGTATTGCTCAATCTGTTGCCGTTCTTAGAAATGGTTTAAATACAAAAGTGGATGATCTTCCTAAACAAATGTTATGGTCTGGTGAGATTTTATTTTTCTCATTCGCTAGAGCCATCTTATTTTCAAATAAAATTTTACTTGTGGACAATTTAATTTTACCTGAAGAAATGGAATTAAGGATTATAGATCTTTTATCCACAGAATTTAAAGATGTAACCGTTATTTTTTCAATTCATTTGAAATCAAAACTTCTTTCTATTTGTGACGATGTAGCTCGTTTTGATAAAGGAATATTACGAAGAGCTACAATTGAAAAATTGAATTACACAAATATAAATTCCCATGGGGATATTTCAGAATTGACAAAATAAACAGAAACTAAAATTAGTATAGAATTATTGCTGAAAATTAAATTTGCTTAAGAATTACGCTCCAATAACTTAAAAAATATATCACTTTAAATGCTATAAAGTGACAAATACTCTTTTATAAGAATAATTTTTTATTATAAGTTTTATAAATATCTAATAATAAAGAAAATAAATTTTGGCATATATATTGCTTTTTGAAAAGAACTGATTTTTATGTTTCTTTAACTCACAAGGCAAGAAGGATTTTGTCATGTTTATTTTAAATTATGTTACGAATAGTAAATTTTATTTTACTCAGGGACTTTCTGTTAGTTTATCAAAATATGAAAAGAAATTTAAAAATCAAGGTTCTCTAGAAAATACAAAAGTAATTAGTGAGGGGGGGTGTGCCGCTTTTGTTTTGTATTTTATGAAATATTTTCAAAATTTTGGGAAAATAAATACAGATATTTTAATCTTAAATATAAAAAAAGAATTAACAAATTCAGATGTTATTATGCCTAATGTCTATTTTTGGATGGGATTGCAGCATTTGATTTTTGATAATTTTAAGACTCCTATATCCTGTCCTAAAAGTTATATGCCTGAAAAAGATCTTAAAGTTATCCATTTGAAAAATACTATAGATGAACGCACTAATGCAAATAATGAAAAGTTAACAAAAGCGGTAAGAATTAAAACTCAAGAATTGAATTTTAAAAGCTTATTTGAAAAATTTAAAAATGATAAATCGGTAAATTTTAATTTTGAGCAGTACAATTATCTTTCAAAAATCAAGTCCAAAGAATATGAAACCGCTTTAAATTCAACCGAAAAAGATTTAAAAGAAATTAATATATTACAATCTCAATATGATTCAAAAATGAATTTTATTAAAGATTCTTTGAAAGCCCATACAGGCAATAATTCAGCAGATTATTCTCTATTATTTGAATTATTATTTATTATGAAAAATGCTATAAGTTGGAAATATAATTCTTCACTTGATAATGTTGAAAACGTTCAAGATGTATTTAAATTAATTGATCAACACCACCAAATATTAACTAGCTCAAATAAAAAAGATATGGCAATTTGCTTTAATACAGGTATAACTTTTAAAAAAGATGCTCATCAAATCTGTTTTATTATAACGAATGAGCCTAAAAATCAATTTTTAATATTTGATCCAAATTTTGGTTTATTTTCATTTAAAAATATAAATTCCTTTTATAAAGCAATTAAAGATTTAACTCAAGGGTTTTTAGCTTATAAAACAATCAAATATGAATTAAATGTTTATTATCTAAATGCTTAATTTTAAGAAATTTAAGATTTATTTCTATCTCCGAAAATTGCTGTTCCCATTCTTAACATAGTGCTTCCACACTCAATAGCTAATTCATAATCAGAGCTCATTCCTAAAGAAATAATTGGTTTCTGGTTTTGAGGATTATTATAAAAAACATTCCATAATTTTTTTGAATTTTCAACAAATGTATAATATAAATCTTTTCTTTTATTATGTTCTATTTCAGCTGGACCAATTCCCATAAATCCTTTCAGTAAAAGTTTTTTACTTTGTGAAATAAAGTCTAAAAGTTCATTTGTTTTTTCAATTTGTATTCCAGATTTATTTTTATCATTTATGTCTATTTGTAATTGAACTAAAATATTTAATTTAGAATTGAGTTGTGATTTATTTTCAATTTCTTTTGCTAAAGATAAGCTATCAAGTGACTGTAAGCAGTGAACATTATCATTAATAAATTTGGCTTTATTATTTTGAAGGTGTCCAATGATATGCCATTTTAGATCGGGTAAGTTTGGTTTTAATAAATCGCTTTTCTTTTGCCATTCTTGTATATAATTTTCCCCAAAATGTGCTAATCCATTCAAATAAGCTTCTTGAATTTTATTCGCTTCATGAAATTTACTTACGGCAATAAGTTCAATATCAGATGTATTACGGTTGTGCTTATTACATAATATATTAATTTTATTTTTTATATCTTCAATATTTTTTTTTATAAGTTCAGACATTTTAAAGGCCTTATTAAATATTTTGCATTATTTTAATGGTCAAATGAGGAAAAAGATTCCACACCAGCAAAATGTTTAAGATCCATTAAAACTTCACTTAATGGCAATCCCATTACATTTGTATAGCTTCCACTTATACTATGAATGAATCCCATTGCTCTGCCTTGAATCCCATATGCACCTGACTTATCAAATGGTTCTTTTGTTTTAATGTAAGAGTTAATTTCATTTTCAGAGAGAACTCGAAAAGTAACAAATGTTTCGACAATTCTTGAAATAAGTTCTTTGTTATTTTGAAAAATACAATAACTACTCAACACTAAATGGGTATTACCAGATAAATTTTGGAGCATTTCACGGGCTTGATTTTCATTTAAAGGTTTTTCAAGTATTTTATCATCTTTAGTAACAACAATTGTATCTGCACTTAAAATAAACTCATTTTGATTATATTTCTTACAAACAGCAAGGCCTTTTTCTTTTGCATTACGCTGTACATAATCATGGCCTCCTTCATTTTCTTTTGGTTTTTCATCAATATTTGCAACATTTATTTCAAATGGAATCCCACTTGCTTGAAACATTTCTTTTCTTCTAGGTGAGCTACTTGCGAGGATAATTTTTTTATTTTCTTTGCTAATCATAAAATACCGCCAAATCCTTAACTCTAAAAAAGTACATACGCAGTTATTGCGTTTAAAATAACAATATATGGCATAACTCATTTTATACCAATAAGATGCTTTTACGGGGGATAGAGTGTTTCAAGGCAAACGATTTGCTTCTATTCTTACACCTGAACAGACAGACTCAGGATTAGCGGAAGAGTTGAAAAATGAAGCAACTGAATTATATGAGAGATTAGCGGCTCTTTGTCAGGGGTTTCAAGAACATCTCATCGCAAATGAAGAGGTTCCTTTAGAAGAAAGTCAAGAGTTATTCAGAACTCTTCATACTCTAAAAGGACTATCCCAAATGGCAAATCTCACTGAGATGGTTGCCATGGCACATGCCGTTGAAGATTATATTGAATTCGTCCGTTCAGAAAAAGTAAAACTAGTTAAAGAAGTAATTGAACTTGTTTCCGACGCACAAAATGTGTTTGAACAAGTTTATAAAGCCTATCCTCAGCCCATCGATCCTGATGTCTTGATGGAAGCTGAAAGAATTGTTCATGAATTTCATGCTAAATCGGATTTTGTAAAAAATGGGGGAACTCCTTCCGAAGCAGCGCCACCACCTGCAGCAGCAACCTCGGAGCCAGCTGCAGAAGGAGCCGGAACGGTTTCAAATTCAAATGTTGTGAGTGAAGAAGAAAATGCATCTTTTAATAAATTCACAACTCGAGTTGAAAAACTTTTTGCCGTATTTTTTAATGACGACAAATATAAAACATTAGAAGAATTAAAAGCTGGTCCACAGGTTGATAATATTTCAAGAGTTGGTGACTTTGTTCTTTATAGAGCATCTCCAACTGGGTCTTTAATTATTTTTGCAGCTGAGCTTGAAGCTTCAACCTTAAAGGGGGTTGTAGAGGCGGATGTTGTTGAATTGGATAAAAAAGATCCTAATTGTTTGAAAAAAATTGGTCCTCCATGGGATGCTCTTGTTTTTTCTGTCGCAGGTGGGGGGGGGACTCCTGCCGCCGCCGCCGCTGAAGCTCCCGCTGCCGCAGCCCCAGCCGCTCCTGCTGAAGCTGCTGATCCACATGCTGGAGGCGGTGCTGAAGAAGAACCAGAAGAAGATTTTGATACTAAAAATTTAGCGGGTGGTGATGGATTTGAAAAACCAGATCTTGATCCTGAAATGTTACAAGACTTTCTTTCTAATGCAGATGATTTAATCGAAAATTTAAGTCAATCTATGCTTGATCTAGAAGGAAATCCTGAAAGTAAAGATGCCGTTGAAAGTATCTTTAGAAATGCGCACACGATTAAAGGAACATCGGGGATGTTCGGCTTTCGTGCGATTGAAAAATTAACCCATAAAATGGAAAATTTATTTGATCGCATTCGTAAGGGAACACTCACTGTTACTCCTGCATTAATGGATGGACTTTTTTTTGGACTTGATCGCATTCGTAGCATGTTTGAAGCCATCAAAAAAAATCAATCATCAGAACAGCCTATCAATGATGCTTTAACAAAACTTCGGATTGGTTCCATGGCTGGTGGTGCTAAAAAAGCAGGAGGAGCAGCCGCTGCTCCCGCAGCCGCACCACCACCTGCTTCTGCTCCCGCAGCCGCAGCGCCCGCCGCCGCACCACCAGCTGCGGCTCCTCCACCAGCCGCAGCGCCCGCCGCTGCTAAACCTGCAGATAAGAAAAAACCAGATGAGAAAAAAGCAGACGAGGCGGGGGGCACAATTCGTGTTGACTTAAAAAGATTGGATAGCCTTGTTAACTTAGTTGGTGAACTTGTAATAGATAGAACAAGATTTGCAAGAATAGAAGAAGAATTAAGAGGAAATGGTAATAGTGAATTGGGCCATTCCATGAGTGAAAGTGTTTTATTATTTGGACGACATATGAATGAAGTCCAAAGTATTATTATGAAAATTCGAATGGTTCCTGTTGGGAATGCATTTTATAAGTTTACAAGAGTTGTTCGCGATTTATGTAGGCAAATTGGCAAAGAAATTGACTTGCATATTATTGGTGGTGAAACAGAACTTGATAAAACTTTAGTGGAAGAAATTGGAGATCCTTTAGTACATTTAATTCGTAATAGTGTTGACCACGGTGTTGAACTCCCAGATGATAGAGAAAAATTAGGAAAAAATAGAAAAGGAAATATACATTTAAAAGCAAGCCAAGATGGAAATATGATTGTCATTACCATTCAAGATGACGGTAAAGGCTTGCAAATTGACAAAATTAGAGCAAAAGCGATAGAGCGTGGCTTGGTCAAAGAAAGTGACCATATGACGAATAAAGAAATATTTTCTTTAATTTTTGAATCTGGTTTTTCCACAGCAGAAAAGGTAACAAATATTTCTGGCCGTGGTGTTGGTATGGATGTTGTTAAGAAAAGTATTGTTAAATTAAAAGGAATTATTGAACTTGATAGTGAATTAGGTAAAGGAACAACGACAACAATTAAACTTCCTTTGACATTGGCAATTATTCCTAGTCTTATGGTTGAAACAAAAGGCGAGAGCTATGCAATACCACTTGTAAATGTAATTGAAAGTATTCGGATACGTCCAGAAGATGTTCAGAAAATGGGTAGTGCTGACTTTGTTAAGTTAAGGGATCGAGTTTTGCCTTTATTAAAATTAGCAGATGTTTTTGATCTTCATGCCATGAGTGAATTATTATGGTATTCTGTAAATGATATTCAAAGAATAAAACATCACGATGAAAATGATGGTGTCGAAAAAGCAGCAAATCCTTCTCGGCCTACTCCAGAGTCACAACAAGTTCAGCCAGCAACTAATACACCTCATAATGGAGAAGGAAAACCAACTTCTGGTGGTCATAATTTTTCATTTCGAGTGAGACATACAAAACCAAGAATTATTTTTGTTGTTGTTGGTGTTGGAGAAAAAAGAGTAGGTGTTGTGGTTGATCAATTACAAGGACAGCAAGAAATTGTAATTAAGTCTTTAGGTCGGTTGATGGGTAAAAGAAGAGGAGTCGCTGGTGGCTGTGTCTTAGGAAATGGTCGTGTTGCACTTGTGCTTGATGTTGGCGAGATAATAGACGATTTTTCACAATCAAAATCGGGGTATCCAAATCGTGCTGCATTACCAAATTAAAAAAATATATTTTTTATCTGGTGACGGAGCTGCTACACAGGTTCAGTTACCTTATCAAGATGATACTTCAAATGCGAATGGTTACATTAATGATGTAACCGATGAAGGAGTGATTCAAACTCCAGGTATTCAATATATTGGTTTTAAATTACACAAAGAAGAATTTTTATTACCAATGTCACTTGTTCGCGAAATTATCATGTTAACTACAATTACTTTTGTGCCTGGTGCTAAATTTTTAATGGAAGGTATTATTGCACTTCGTGGTGAAATTATGCCTGTTCTAAACCTGAGACGTTTTTTAAAGTTTGAAAGAGGTAAGGCGGACTCAACAACACGTGTGATTATTTTACAATGTGATTATGGTGGTTTTGGAGTTATCGTAGATGATATTACCGAGTTTGTAAGGTTACAGCCGACAGAAGTGGAATCTATACCCCAAAACTTTTTTCCAGCTGAATATCGAATATTAGCTGGGGTATCTAGAGTTGGGGATAGAATTCGTGGTATTATTGATCTTGAAAAAATTGTTGCTGAAATGACTTTCGATCTAAAAGAGGAATCTGAAAATGGTGGAGAAGAATCTTCTTCAGATCATTAAAATAATTTTGTTATTAACACTCTTTTTTTCTTGTGAAAAAAAAACTAGGATTGTTGAAATTAAACTTCTTATTCTTACACCAAATAATTATTATGATTTTCCTGTTGTGCTTTCGGGAAAAATTTATGATGTTGGACCAGGTGGATTATGGTTTATATTAGAAGATAAAACAGGTTATATTCAAGTAACAACAGAAAATATTACAAGTAGTATTCAATGTATTCAAAAGGGAAATCAAATTTCTATTTTAGGAAAACTGTTGCAATTTAAAGGCCATAAATATTTTTCATACTCATCAATGCTGAGGTGTGGTAATTGAAATTATTAATATTCATATTAACTATTTTATTTACTTTATCTTGTAGCAAAAATTCTTCAAAAGAAGGAAAGCAGTATTTTATATTTTTAGGAATTCCAAATAAAGGAGTTACTGTATATAAAGTTACAAAAAATAATAATAATAAAAAAATATATTACCCTTTAATGAGATTATCTACAAATACAAAAATATTGCTACCAGTTGGAACGTATTTATTAGCAAATGAATGTAGTTCATATGAATTTTTTAATGATGGTGTAAAAGAACAAAAAGTTGTTTTAAGTAAAGTTAGTTTGCAATTTCAAAACAAAAATAAGAATGATTCAAATTCTAATCCTATAAACGAAATAAATAATAATACTCATTTTGAAAATTTAGTAGGAAATACATATAATAGTTTTTGCTATGATCCACTTGACGGTCAAGAACATTGGTTCACAAATAAATCTGAGTTTGATATTTTGCCAGGGAAAAATGTAATTTCTATATCTGGAAGAAATATTGAACTTAATCTTCATCCATCCTTATTTTCAGACAAAAAAATATCTCTATGGCCATTAACACTTTCTTCACCTATAAATACAGATTCTAGTAAATATTTTTCATTGCCATTAGATTTATCTCCTAATGAAAAAAAATTCGTTATTTCATCTCCTGTTAATGGGACAATTTGGCTTCAAAGCGGAAGATATCAAATTGAAGTTAACGGAAGTAAAAAAATAATAAGTATTAAAGATTTTTCAAATTATGAGATAAAGCTTGGCGTAATTCGAATTGTTTCTCCGAAAAACTTTCCTATTGAAGAAAGATTAAAAGCAGGTGGACAACCCATCTTTGCCTATATCAATGAAAAAGTTTTATTTCGTTTAAACACGGATTATCCTGTTTTTCCAGGAAAATATAGAGTTACTTTAGAAGGTACTGAAATTGAAAAATATGTAGATGTTACAGAAAATCAAGTAAGTGAAGTAAAAACAAGGGGGGCACTAGTAATATCGCCTCCTTGCTTAGAAAAATATGATAAATGTCATCCTCCTTCTAGGATAACAATTCATATAAATAGAATGCCTTTTGTACTCATGACAGTCATGACAGATATGCCTTTTCTTGTTTTTGATCAAAAGTATGAATATGGGATTGAAGGAATTAAAGGTATATTTAAAAATTTAAATGCATCAGAAGAATCCGTTAAAACAGATAAATTGGGTCGAGTTAAAATTAAATGGGAAATTCGTTATACATCTGGAAACATAAAAACTGATTTTGTTAGATTTGAAGCAAAAAGTGCAAATGTATTTGGAAAATCTATTGATCTTATGTTTTTTAAACCAGATGAAATTTATCTTCCAGAAGGAGATTTTTGGCTAAGTTATTTTGTAGGAGATCAAAATTTAGTATTACCAAAAACGAGATTTGATCTTTCCTTAGCAGGGGGCGCAACAAAGGAAATTGTAGTCCCAATTTATACGCAAAAAGCACCTGAAGGCCAGTTTTCTGAGAAAAATAAAGATAGTTCTGCATTTTCAACAAAAACAACATTATCTCCTATTAAAGACTAAATAAGATCTTTTTTTTATGAAAAAAGAATGTTAATTAAAATTGTAAATATTTTATTGGTGATTCGAGGATTTATGAAATTTGACAATATTTTAAAGGAAATGTTTTCTAGGGTTATTTTTCAGCTTTATAAAGAATACGATCATATTTGTTATCAATATAAATTAAAACTAAAAAAGCCTATGATTATCATTGAAGATTTATCAGCAACATGGGGAACTTGGAATTCGCAAAATAAAATTATAACTCTTTCTTCAAAACTAATTTCTGATTATTCATGGGATATTGTTTTAAATATTTTAAAACACGAAATGGCTCATCAAATCGTTAGTGAAATATTTTTAGTTAATGAAAATCATGGAATCTATTTCCATAAAGCTTGTGATCTTATAGCGCTTCCAAAAGATTATCGAAAATCAACATTAAATATGGAAGACAAAATTTCACATTGGAAAAATTCAAACTTTGAAGTAGAAGATCAAAATATTTTAAGAAAAGTAGAAAAATTATTGAGTTTAGCGCAATCAGCTAATGAAAATGAGTCTTTGTTAGCCATGGAAAAAGTGCAAGAAATATATTCTAAATATAATATAAAACGAATTCAAGATAATATAAATTCAGAATATTGTACTTTAATTATAAATTTTAAAAAGAAAGTTGTGCCTAGTACTTATATTTATATTTCCTCTTTAATTCAATCTCATTATTTTGTAAATGTGATATACTCTGATTTATATGATCCTTTATCTGATGAGTCTCATAAAATCATAGAAATAATTGGAACAAAACAAAATGTTTTAATGGCAGAATTTGTCTTTTATTTTTTAAAAGAACGTATAAATTCTTTGTGGGAAAATTATCAAAAAATAAATTCTGTCCCCAATAGATATAAATTATCCTACCAAAAAGGTATTTTAGATGGATTTCAAAATAAATTAAATAAAATACAAAGTGACAAAGTTAAAAATTTAAATTCGAATGAAATGAGTAAAAATAAAATTATGCTTATTTTGCAAAATGAAGATTTAAAATTAAATTCATTTACCAAAAATTTATTTCCAAAATTAACTAAAAAAGGAGCTACTTCAAATAAAGTTTATACTTCATATTTTGATGAAGGTAAAAATGAAGGAAAAAAAATAATTTTAAATAAACCAATGAATGAAAGTACAAATAAAAATAATTTATTAAAATTATTAATTTAATATTTATTGTTTGATAAATTTCTAAAATCACAGTTATTACAAAGTAATTTACTATAAGTATTTTCATTGGTTAAAAATTCAAAAGATTCTCTAGAGTAATTAAAAAAGGGATAAAAGGATAATCCTCAAACTTTCATATTTAAATCATTATTTTTTTTATAACTTTAAAATAATAATCTAAACGTACAATTGAACATAGATGAGTTGTAGGAACTTCTACTATATCAACACAAAATTTCAGAAAATTCTTCATCATTTATTACTTCAAAAAAGGAGTCTATATAAATCTGCAAATTAAAATAGATTCATTAAAAAATTATATAGCTATAAATTTACTTAAAAATCTCATATGAAAAAATCCTTATATAATAGAGCAATAAATAAATAAATTAATTTCTATTTTTATTTTTTAAAATATACGGTTTTTAAATATTAAAAAAGTATATTTCGTAATATTTAACAAAATATACTTTATATAAAACTATTTTTACTGAATTTTGGGATTTTACTTTGTAAAATCCCAGTTTGCACATGGAAGTAAGCCATTTGTATATTGAGTGTGAGCTAAATAAGATTCACCTTCAGTAACTTTATAAACAGGATAATTAGATAAAGTTAAATTTAAACTAATATTTGAGGAAATAAAGTCAATTCGATTATTATCATTAGTATTAATTTTAAAGAAATAGTCTAATCTGCTTGTACGATAAATAGTACCAACATTGTAAGAAACACAAACGCTGTCACCTTTATTTAATTTATCTAAAAATTTGTCACCATCACCAAGAGTAGAAGGTGTGCAGCCATTTTTTGAACAAACTGTAAAACCACTAACTTTATTAGATGCATTTAAATACAAAAAATGAATTGAAAAATTTGAATCATTTTGATCTTTGTTTGTAGCAAATGCTGAAATGCTTATTAATGATAATAATGAAACTACTATACTTTTATTTAATAACATTTTAAATTCCTTTTTGAAACTACTTAATTATTTTTCTTTAATATGTGATTTTTAATTAAAATCGCAAGGTCCTTTGCCCCATGTAACATTATTCATTGCATATGATAATGTTTCAGATGAAAAATTAAATTTAGGACTCAAAAATGTGCCCCAAAAACTAATAACTGAAGGTTCGTCATTTGTTTTAACAAATTTATAATTAGATCTAACTACACCGCCTGTATTAATTCCACCAATTACACTAACACAAATAAAATCGCCTTTTTTTGCGCTTAAAACTCTTTGAGTGAATGCTCCTTGAGTTGAATGACAATCGTTATTTAAGCAAACATTAGCTAAAAAAGCAGTTCCAAAAACAAAATTAACAGCAACATTATTATTATTTTCTTCTGTATTGTTTATTTCATTTGCAAAAGTGGACACACTTGATAAAGCTGAAATACAAGAAATTGCTAATAGTTTATTTAATATTTTCATAATAAATATTTCCTTTAAGTAAAAAACCATAACCAAAAAAATCAGTTATTCTTGTTAAGTAATATTTTTTAAATAGTCAATATCTATTTAATATAATTTTAATTCATGTGTAATAATAATATAAAAGTATAATTTTATTATAATTTGTCAAAAATGATTTGTAAATTTAACTTATTTTTATGAATTAATTATGTAACATATAAAATTATTTTATTATTAAATAAAAAATTTATTTTTAATTTTTTGATTACAAATAATAAATAATTTAATAAATGATTGTTATTTTATTAAATTTTACAATTTATTATTATCATTATTTAAATGTCAATAATTAAATAAAAGATATTTATGAGGTTTTGTATGTTTTTTTTAAGTAATATTAATGATATAGAATTATTGCAAGCTAATTAGAATAACTCTTGCTGTTCCTTGTATGGCTCGTTTCCTTCATTTTTTAAAGACATGGCGCCCTGTACTTTTTTATTCAAGGGAAATAATTCTATATATTTTTTAGGTTCTCTTTCTTGCATAATGCGATAACAAGTTTCAACCATATGCTCTATTTGAGGTTTACAATAATAATCCCCATCTCTCCCATAGGCGCAGCGATTTTCTTTTGCGGATAATGTTCTTGGCATGCAGTCAAGATAATGAAATGCTTTGTTTTTTTCTAGGGTTTGTTGCATCATGTAGGCACTTGTTCCGCCTGGTAAATCTTCATCAAAAAATAAAACGGCATTTGTCTTTTTAATAGATTCTAAAATGGTGGATGTTAAGTCAAATGGAATGAGGGTTTGAATATCTATTACTTCAACGGAAATTCCTATTCTTTCAAGCTCCAAAGCGGCATCACATGCAACTTTACAGCAAGCACCATAGGTCACTACTGTAATATCATTCCCTGTTTTCAAAATTTCAGGTTGCCCTAAACAAACTGTAAATTGACTTAAATTATCTGGGATTTTTTCTTTAAGACGATAGGCATTTAAAACTTCTATTACTAACGCAGGGTTGTCAGATTGAAATAAAGTATTATACATTCCCGCAGCTTGAGTCATATTTCTAGGAACACAAATATACATGCCTCTAACTGAACCTAAAATCATAGATAAAGGAGATCCTGTGTGCCAAATGCCCTCAAGGCGATGACCTTTTGTTCTGATGATAACCGGAGATTTTTGTCCACCAGCGGTTCGATAATGCAATGTGGCGAGATCATCTGAGGCTGTTTGTAAGCAATAGAGAAAATAATCCAAGTATTGAATATCGACTAGGGGGCGTAAGCCTCGAATGGCGGTACCAATCCCTTGGCCTAAAATAGTTGCTTCGCGAATTCCGGTGTCGGTAACTCTAAGATCTCCATATTTTGCATTCAGCCCCTCAAATACTAAGTTTACATCTCCTAATTTTCCGACATCTTCTCCAATTACAAAAAATTTTGGATTATTTAAAAATAATTGATCAAAACACTTTTGCAAAACAATTCTTCCGTCAACGGATTCTGAATTATGGGAATAAACAGGATCTATTTTAGGAATATGAAGAGGCGATTCTTTTGATTCACTATAGAGTTTATTTTCATAAAGTTGTGAATATTTTTTTGAGAAATCGGTATAAAAATTTAATAATAATGTTTTTTCTTGAGACTCTTCATTCGATA
This sequence comes from Silvanigrella paludirubra, assembly GCF_009208775.1. Lineage (NCBI taxonomy): Bacteria > Pseudomonadati > Bdellovibrionota > Oligoflexia > Silvanigrellales > Silvanigrellaceae > Silvanigrella > Silvanigrella paludirubra. The sequence continues at coordinate 312,177 of NZ_WFLM01000001.1, forward strand.
AGGAAACAATGGCTTTAAATAAATTGGAATGTAATACTCTACGATTCGAAGTTACAGAGTTTTCAATATTAAAAATGCAATTTTGAATTTTGTCAATTTGTTTTGTGTTTTTTAGGACTTTATTTAAAATAGACAAAGCATCATTAAATTCTTTTTTAATCGGATTCATTAATAATTCCCAGGCTTGAGCCCTCGATTTTTCTACATGAATTCGTTCTTCTTCATCAATATCATTTAATTTATTTAGTGAAGCAATTTTTGATTTCACAATCCAATCACGAAATTTCTTTATACAGCAATATTCTTTTTCCCAGTCGAGTCTTTCTTTTGATTTATAACGTTCGTGGCTTCCACTCGTAGAATGTCCTTGGGGCTGTGTAATATCAATAACATGAATTAATGCGGGTTTGTGTTTTTGTCTTACTTTTTTTGAGGAGTCTAAATAAACTTCGCAAAGTTTTAAATAATCCCATCCTTCAACTTGATATATATCTATTCCTGTTCCTTCTTTATCAGATTGAAAACCAGATAAAGCTTTTGAAATTGAATTATTTACTGTTTGTAGGCTTCTAGGAACAGAAATTCCATATCCGTTATCCCAAACAGACATCAGTAAAGGAACTTGTAAAACACCTGCAGCATTCATTGTTTCAAAAAAAACACCTTCAGATGTAGATGCATCTCCAATAGACCCAAAAACAATTTCATTACCGTTTTTTGAAAAATTTGATGATATTTTCTCTAAAGATTTTTCGTTACGATAAAGTTTTGAAGCATAAGCGAGTCCTAGCATACGACTCATTTGGCCTGCAGTAGGAGAAATATCTGAGATAGAATTTTTCATGTTTAATTGATTTTTAAACATTCCATTTTCGTCTAAAAGGCGAACTCCAAAGTGTGAGTTCATTTGTCTTCCGCCAGAATGCGGATCATTGTTTATGTCAGGATCAGCATACAATTGTGAAAAAAATTGTGTTACATTAACATTCCCAAGATACATTTCAAAAGTTTGATCTCTATAATAACCCGTTCTAAAATCTCCATTTTGAAAAGCCCTTGCTGCGGCTATTTGTGAAAGTTCAACACCGTCACCAAATATACCAAAGCTTGCTTTTCCTGTCAGAACTTCTTTTCTGCCTAGTAAACTTGCAAATCGACTTCGGATTGCTAAACGGTAATCTGCAATAATTTCTTCAAAAGTAAAAGAATACTTTCCATTTGGAGATTTCATAATTCGGGTTGTTTCCATAGAAACTCACTCCTATAAACTTTGATATAAATGCATTATCCCAAAAATATGGGATTGCTTTTACATACACATATATGAGAGAATTAAAAAAATCTACCAATGAGCTTCTTTTTTTAAAAAGGAGTATCTAAACATTTTTAGGAATAAAATGAAAAATATTTTAATTTTATGCATATTTTTGATGGTAAATTTTTGTATATATGCGGAATCAATTACACCTCCATCTACATGTAATTATATGCAAATTGATGGATTTCTATATGATTATCAATTGATATTGTCTGATAATTCAAAGAGTTCAGGAAATACATATCAAATATTTACAGGCAGGCCTGCAATTGGATTTTGTTTTCAAATAAATGACATAAATATTCGACCAAATATTGCTTTGAATCCATATAATTCTTCTACAGAAGGTTCACTTTTAATTGGCAAAGAATTTTATAAAAAATTGGAATTAGGACTTTATGGTTTAGTAAACAGCAGTCAAAAAACTCTTGGAGAAGGTAATAATTTAAATGAAACTTTAGAATCTAATTTTTTAATTGGGCCATATTTTTTTATTTATCCAAATTTTAATGATGAGGATTTATTTGAATTATTCTTTAGAATCGCTTATGAGTATGACATAATTCAAAATACGGTTAATAACTCTACAACTCTTATGACTAAAAAAGCAGGGGTAAATATTGCCACTCGATTTTTATATGGCAAAAAATTAAAAGAGCATTTAATTTATTCACCAAATATTGAATTTATTTATTCTTATACTATAGATATGGTTGGTGGCAATATAGCAAAAAACTTAATAGAAACAAAAATTTTACCAATATCATTTCGCTGGGAGTTTTAAATTAAAATAAGGGGTTATTTAAAATGCAATCTCAATTAGTAATAGGTGCTTTATCTCTGTCTGGACCACACATTCTAATTTCATTTTTAGAGAAAATTACATACTTTTCTCGAAGTTTTAATAATCATAATAAAGAATTTTATTTCCCAAATTTTGTTTTTTTGACTTTATCTAATAATATTATTTATAATAAGAAAACAAATGAAAGTGAAACAAAAAATTCTATAAAATTGTTGTTAGAAAATTATAATCATGCAAATTTTGATTATTTTTTAATTATTGGTAGTAATACTTGTTTTTATATTGATTATATTTCAAATTTAATTAAAGCCCCAATTTTAAATATGGCAACAGAAGTTGCAAAATTAATTTCAAATGATTATAAAAAACCTGCCTTATTGATAAATGATGGAACTATGTATCATAGTTTTTATCAGAATGAATTGAACTCTATCGGAACTTCTTATTTTTATGATGAAACTTTGCAAAATTTAGTAAATGAACTCGTGATATCAACAAAACAAACAGGCCTTTCAAATCATTCTAAAAAAATATGGAAAAATATTTATACACATTGCGAAGAAAATAATTGTGATAGTATTGTTACTGATTTCTCAGATTTGTCTTTGCTTTTAGATAATAAAATTGGAAAAAATATAATTCCAATATTTGATGCAAATGATATACTTGCTTTTTCTTGTATTAAAAGCTGTTTAAATTTAGATTTAAATTATTATAAAAAAGCTTTATAGGCTTCAAATTTAATTGCACTATTTGAGTTTTTGTCGACGAGAATATATCTTTTATCCGAATTTATCCCAATAACTTTATTACTTATAGAATTTAATTGGATATACCCATCTGAATTTAAAATCCATTTTTGATTATTATTCATTTTGCATGAATTTACTTCTATAAAGTTATCTTGATTAACGGATAAACAAAAATCATTTTCAATTCTTGTTTTAAATTGTTTTTCTTCGTTATCATATCCCCAAATTTGTCCTCTACTTTCATCACATTCAGATTCTGTTACTATTTTATTTTTTTGTGCAAAAATACATTTTGTATTTTGTGTTTCAGACATATTTTGAAGTCTTATATTTTGTTCTGCAGCAAAATAAGGTGAGCTCCAATCGACAGAAAAGTTTTGAGTTATATCAGGAGCTTTATAATTATCTGTTTGAATACTAACATAAGACATAAATCCTAGTGAAGTCTTTTTCCCTAAGATAACTCCTGTTTCTACATTTGTTCCCATTTCAAAATTCGATTTTCCTACATTATTTTTATTTGTTTTATAGATTGCTTGAAAAGTGGGCGTAAACGATTTGTGGCTTATAGCAGAAAATTTATTTTTATTTGCTGTCCAACTTTTTTTCCAGATTGCTTCTGTATAATGGCAAGAATTAAAACTTTTTCTTGAAATATAATCGCATATTTTATCATTTACTTTTGAGTCCCAAATCCAACTTGCTATATTATTATAGCTGGCATTTTCTATTGTATACTCTTGTGTAACATAAGAAACATTTCTTGAATCGGAAACTTGAATAGATGCACCTAAATTTACAACAGCATAAGGATGTGCGTTTGATGTCCCTGCATTTAATCCACCAGAGATACCTACTGTCATTCCATTTGTTTTTGTTATTGATGCTCCTGGGTTTGTATTTTGTGGAAATGTTTCTACTAAATGGACTTCTCGATTATTTGTAGTATTTTTAATCCAAAAATTATATTTATTGGCATATGGTCCTACAAAATCTCTTTTTGTTAATAACACATTCCAACGGTTAAACCCCTGATTAATCTCTTTGGCAATATGCCACCCCGTACCTCCTTCTTCTTCAGGGGACACTGTCATTAAAATATATTTTGCATTATCTGTTTTGATCATTAATCCCGTTTTAGGATCTTCTTTCATAGTTGCTTTTGAACCAGACATATCTATTTTATAATTTAATTCAAGAGAAGCATTCCTATCGCAATAATCTTTTGTTTCATCATCATTTGAATATAATTTCATAGGGCAAGAGATATTTTTTTTAACTAAGGAAACAGTTGCCGAAGATATTTCAAAAGTTTCTGAAATACCTGTATCGTTTCTGACTAAGGTAGAATTCGTTTTATAGGATTTTTTATTTAATTTTTCTAAATATTTATTTAATTCTTTTTTTGTCGGAGTTTCTTGAAATACAATATATTTAGGTCCTTCTTTCATTTTTTTTAATATGATTAAATTTCCTTGAAAACTAATTCCTCCTAGTTTTTCCATTATAATTTTGTATTTTTCTGAATTTTCTTCTTTTTCATTATTTATTATTATAGTTTTATTTTTTTCATATTGTTCTTGATAATTATTTAAATCTAAGTTTTCAAAATTTTTATTATATACTTCTGATAAATTATCGTCATTGTTTTGATTTTTACTATTTGTATTCTCTGTTTTTTTTCCACAGTTTGAAAATATTAAAGAAAATAGACATGCAAATATCAATTTATTTTGAATATTATTTTTCATATTTTACTCCATATAGTGTTTTCGAGTTTATATTGTTAAAATATTGTTTTTGCAATGATTATTTTTTTTAAAATTGAAAAGTAGAAATTGGTATTCAATAAGATATTTAAAATGAAGATAATTAAAAAAATATATTTTTTAAAGAATAAAATTTAAAATAATTAAAAAATAAAGCTTCCTTATAATTTAATTTTAAGGAAGCCGTAAAAATCGAAATATATTATTTATTTTTTAGAAAATGTAATAATATTATTTTGGTCTTCTTTTGCATGAATGGTATCCCCTTCAGCAAATTTACCTTCAAGAAGTTCCATCGAAAGCGGAACTTCAATGAGATCTTGAAGAGCGCGTTTCAAAGGTCGAGCTCCAAAATTTACATCCCATCCTTCTTTAGCAATCGTAGTTACAACGGCAGGATCAACTTCAAGGTTCATATGTTGCTGTGCAAAAAGTCTATTATTGAGTCTACCTATTTGAATGCTTACAATTCTTTCAATGACATCTTCACCAAGTGCATTGAAAATAACAGTTTCATCAATACGGTTTAACAATTCTGGCCGCATGTGTGTTAGTAATTCTTCCATGACAGCTTGTTTTAATTGTTCGTTGTTACGTTGGTCAGCTGGCGCTTCCAAAATGCGATGAGCACCTATATTGCTGGTCATTATCACAATACAGTTTTGAAAATTAATGGTTCTTCCTTGGCCATCTGTTAAGCGGCCATCGTCTAGCATTTGGAGAAGAACGTTTAGCACTTTTGGGTGTGCCTTTTCAATTTCATCAAATAACACAACGGTATAAGGTTTACGGCGTACCGCTTCTGTGAGCTGACCACCATCTTCAAAACCAACATACCCTGGAGGAGCGCCAATCAATCTAGAAACAGAATGTTGTTCCATGTATTCAGACATATCTATGCGAATCATAGATTTTTCGGTATCAAATAAACTTTTAGCAAGCGCTTTAGCTGTTTCTGTTTTACCAACTCCAGTAGGCCCTAAAAATAGGAAAGATCCCATTGGTTTATTTGGATCTTTTAAACCACTTCGGGTAAGGCGAATGGCATTAGCAACAGAACGTAAGGCGTGATCTTGTCCTACAACAGTTTCACGGAGCTCATCTTCTAATTTTAGTAAACGCTGGCGCTCAGCAGAAAATAATTTATTTAATGGGATTCCTGTCCATGTTGAAACAACGGTAGCAATGTCTTCTGCATCTACTTCTTCTTTTAAGTAAACAGAACTTTCATCATTTTTTAAATCTGGATTTTCTGATGAATTTTGAGTTAAATTGCGAAGTCTTTCTTGGAGTTTTGGCATTTCTCCGAATTTGATTTCACTGGCGCGAGCATAGTCTGCTCTTCTTTCAAAGTCTTCCATTTTGACTCGAGCTTGTTCTAAATCTTTTTTAAGTTTGTTAATTTCATTCACGCTTCCCTTAGCCAATTGCCATTTTTCGCGAAGTTTTTTAGCCTCTGTCTCAAGATCTCTTAATTGATTTTCAATTTCAGCTTTTCTGCCAAGTGCTTGATAGTCTGTTTCTTTAGAGAGAGCGACAAGTTCAATTTTGTAAGATGAAATTTTACGATCAATCGTATCAATTTTTTCAGGGACGCTATCTAACTGAATTTTTAATCTACTTGAAGCTTCATCTATTAGGTCAATGGCTTTATCTGGTAAAAATCTATCTGTTATATATCTGTCTGATAAAGTAGCAGCAGCAAGTAACGCATTGTCTTTAATTCGGATTCCATGGTGTATTTCGTAACGTTCTTTTAATCCGCGTAAAATAGTAACAGTGTCTTCTACGCTTGGTGGATTGACCATAACGGGTTGGAATCGACGTTCCAAAGCCGTGTCTTTTTCAATAATGCGGTATTCGTCCAGAGTTGTCGCACCGATACAGCGTAATTCGCCTCGAGCAAGAGCTGGTTTGAGCATATTGCCTGCATCCATGGATCCTTCGCCACCACCTGCCTTTACCATGGTATGAATTTCATCAATAAAAAGAATAATTTTTCCAGCAGCATCTTGAACAGCTTTTAAAACAGCTTTTAAGCGTTCTTCAAATTCACCTCTAAATTTTGCTCCTGCCACCATTGCGGAAATGTCTAAACTTAATAGCTTTCTGTTTTTTAAGGTTTCAGGCACATCACCACGAATAATACGTTGTGCTAAGCCTTCGGCAATTGCTGTTTTACCAACTCCTGGTTCCCCGATTAAAATAGGATTGTTTTTAGTACGGCGTGATAAAATTTGGATCACGCGACGTACTTCGCTATCGCGTCCAATAACAGGGTCAAGTTTATTTTCTTCAGCAAGTTTAGTTAAATCACGAGCGTATTTTTCAAGTACACCTAACTTATTTTCAGGGCTCTGGTCAGTCACTTTATTGTTGCCTCTTATGGTTAATATTGCTTTTTGAAGGGTATTTGTGTCTAAATTATTTTTTGAAAATAAACTAGCTACTGAAGGTTGTTTACATGTTGGCGCCGCAATTAAAAAATGCTCAATAGAGATAAACTCGTCTTGCATTTCTTTTTTAAATTTATCAATTGATTCCATATATGAGGATAAAAAAGGTCCGCTTGTCGGCTCATTCCCACCCGAAACCTTGGGCAGGAGATCGATAATTTTTTTTAATTCATTTGATATTGTTGATATTTTTAGCCCTAGATGCTGGCAAGTCATACGGATGATTTCTTCTTCTTCCGTAAAAATGACTTGAAGGATATGAGCGGGCGTGAGTTCTGGGTTACCATTTTTTTTTGCTATCGTATGGGCTTCATTTATTGCATTTTGAGCGCGGTGAGTCAGATTTAAGGCCATGTTGATTATCTCCTTGAAATTTAGGGAGTTCTAAAAAGTCAAATTTTAGAAAGAAGTATTTGGCAACTCCTATCATTTTAAGATTTATCCAGAGGAACCTTTGTCAAGACCTAGTAACAAGAAAGTAGTAAATATCTTTTTGAAAGCCGCCTCTTTAAGAAACAAAAGAATATGGTAAACCATCGTTTGGGAAATGCTCCAAATTATCTTATGAAGTTTTTTGGTGTTATGATGTTTTATTTACAAAATGAGGTTAATTGAAGTGAATCTTTTATTTAGGCTTGCACTTAATTTTATTTGCAAAAAAAACTCAAAAGTTTTGAGCTTTACTTCCTTAGTTTCTATTGTTGGAATCTCATTTGGTGTAGCCGCTTTTTTAGTGGTGATTACGGTATTAAATAGTTTCCAATCCGAAATAAAAAATATCATTTCATCCGTTAACCCCAATTTAACAATTTATTCTTCTTCCGGTATTAATAATCCTAATGAATTTCAAAAAGAATTAAAAAAATTAATAAATGTTCCTTTAAATTCAATGAGTAACTTTATCTATCAAGAATCTATAATGGGATTAGGAAGGCAAACTTCTGCAGTATATATAAGAGCTATAGAAGGAACAAAATCATCATCGGCATCTAATTTAAATCCATATATGCATCCTAAAAATGCACTTCAAACTTTAGATGTTTCTAGCAAACTGATAGATCAAAAAAGAAACACCTTAGATGAAGGAAATAAACCAGAATTTCTGCCTCATGTTATTTTAGGAAAAGAATTAGCTGAAAGTTTAGATGCTAAAATAGGTAACATAGTTACCTTAATGACATTTGGTTCGGAGAGAAATACTTTAGGTGTTCGTTATAATAAACTATATGTTACAGGTATTATTGATACTGGACTTTCTGAAATTGATAAAAAACAAGTGTTTATGAATTTTGATGATGGGATAAAACTATTTGGTTCTCTTAATTGGGCAAGTGGAATTGAAATTAGTATGAAAAACCCCGATCAAGCACTTTTGGTATCTAAAAAGTTAAATTTAGAAATTCCTTATAATGTCATTTCATGGCAACAGCTTCATACAGGACTTTTTGAGCAAATTGAAAGAGATGGCACCGCAATTCAATTAATAGTTCTTATTATATCATTTGTAGCAGGATTTAATATTATTGTTACATTAAGTTTAACTGTAATGGATAGAGCAAAACAAATTGCATTGTTAAGAGCTTTAGGCGCAAAAAAATCTTTAGTCATAAGCACATTTGTTTATTCAGGAATTGTTTTAGGAATATTTGGTTCCACATTAGGTGTAATCTGTGGACTTATTATATTAAAAATATTTTCAGGTATTTATTTAGGCGATTTTCAAAAATTTTATTATCTTGAAAAAATCCCAGTTCATATTGATTTTCAACTTATTATTTTTGCATTTTTTACATCAATTTTTTTATCCTTTATTGGGGCGTTGTATCCAGCATGGAAAGCATCAAGAGTTTCTCCAATGCATGGCTTAAATCAAGGAAATTAGAAAGGTAATATTTTATGACAACTCATATCGGGTTTGCGACTTCTCAGGGGACAAAACCTTCAAGTCAATCTTTAGGCCGCGTTTTTGAATCGAGAAGAAGAGTTCTTTATAAAGGAGGCCCTAGTGTAACACCCGTTGGATTTGGTACTTATCGCATTGGCTTTTCTAAAAACTTAGGATTTCCGGATTGTGTAAATGCACTAGAGAGTGCTCTTCGTAAAGGATTAAATTTAATAGATTCCAGTTCTAATTATGGACATGGACAATCGGAAATGTTGATTGGAAAAACAATTACGAAATTAATTAATGAAAATATAATTAAAAGAGAAAATATAGTTGTTGTTTCTAAAGTTGGTTATATTCAAGCTTCAAATATTGAGTTAGCAAAATCTAGAGAATTACAAGGTAACGGATTTCAAGAAATCAGTAAATTTGGTGACGAAACATGGCATTGTATTCATCCTGATTTTATTTTTGACCAAATAGAACGTTCTTGTAGCAGATTAGGCCTTGAGACAATTGATGTTTACTTACTTCATAACCCTGAATATATGTTAAAAAGATTTGAACTAGATGGAATGGATGTAGAAGAAGCAAGAGCTTTATTTTATAGTCGTTTAAAAGAAAGTTTTATCGCACTTGAAAAATTAGTTTCAACTGGAAAAATAAAAGCATATGGAATTAGCTCAAATAATTTAGGAGCTCCTCAAGAAGAATATTCTTCAGTTTCAATAAAAAAAGTTCATGAGGTTGCAAAATCTATATTTGAAAATCCAAATTTTAAAGTAGTTCAATTTCCTATGAACTGGATAGAAGTTTCACCCGCATTTTATGACATAGAAGATTTAGGTGAATCCACTCTTTCCTATGCACAAAAGAATGACATTGGTGTTATGTTAAATAGACCTTTTAATGCCATGTTTAATGATGGACTTATTAGATTGACAAGACCGCAAGTAAACAAAGAAGATATGGATAAATTAGATGCTGGAATGAAACTTGGTCTTGAAAATTGGTCAAAATTAGCTTCCGATTTGGAACGTCTTGCTAAAGAACAATTAGCTGATGTATTGGGTTACGACGATGCAACTTTATCCCAAATTGTAGTTTCAACGTTAGCTTGGTATCCTGGAGTAACAAGTGTTTTATGTGGTGTTCGAAAAGAACATTATGTTGATGATGTTGAGCAAGCTCTTGCTCGTCCTTCATTGCCAAGAGCAAGAGAGCATTTGTACGGTATTTATGAAAACCTTGAATTTAGTACTTAGTGTGTTTAAAATGGAGATTTTATATGAATCTTACCCAAGAATTTTCTAAATTTGCTCTTGCAACGGGTCCGCAATGGGTAATGTATTTGTTAATTGTTTGTAGTGTTATTAACGTAGCAATTATAATAGATCGCATTATCTTTTTTCAAAAAATGAAAGGTGATTTTGCTGAGTTTATTAAAAATTTAACGGAACGATTAAATTCTTCTGAGCCAATTGAGCAAACATCTGCTTGGTGTTCTGGACAAAAAATGCTGGAAGCAAATGTTGCGGCAGTTGGTTTAGAGCGCAGTAAAGATAATTTAAAAGCAGCAGAAGAATCTATGAATGCAACAATGATTGCAGCTAAAACACGATTAGAAAGAGGCACTGTTGTTCTTGGTACTTTAGGAAGTAACACACCTTTTCTAGGATTATTTGGAACAATTATTGGTATTATTGAAGCCTTTCATGCTTTATCAACCGCGGCAGCTCCTGGTCCTGAGGTCATTATGGCGTCTATTTCGGAAGCACTTGTTGCGACAGCGCTTGGCATTTTAGTTGCTATTCCTGCAGTTGTTTCTTTTAACTTTTTCAATCGTGCGATTAAAAAGAAAATGGCAAATAGTGATGCAACTTCTAGAATTGTAATGACCCATTTAGGCTCTAATCAAAGAAAAGGGGGCTAAAAAATGGCAGGTAAAATTGGTGGTGGTGATGATGAACCCATTGTTGACATAAATATTACTCCATTTGTGGACGTTGTTTTAGTTCTATTAGTTATATTTATGGTAACAGCACATTTTATTGTAAATAAAGGAATGAAACTAGAATTACCTAAAGCTGTAACTGCGGAGCAATTACAAAATCAAAAAACTTTTAATATTTCCATTAATAAAGATGGCGAATTTATGCTTGATGGAAAAATGGTGACAATAGATCAATTAAAATCAGCAGCACGTGATGCTACTCAAAGTAAAGTAAAAGTTGTTGCTATGATAAGTGCTGATAAAAGTGCTCTTTATAATTCTGTTGTTGTTGCAATGGATGCTCTTCGCTCAGAAGGGGTATCAGATTTTGCTTTACAACTTGATCCCGCCACACAAAAAAAATAAGATGAGGCTCCAATTGCCCTTTTTATGGAGCCTGAGCAATGCTAAATCAAAAAGCTTTAATGAATGAAAATATATGTTCCCGAGTATGGACACAACCTATTAAAGGAACAAGAGAAGGTAACGAAAAAATTGGGCTAGAAATGGAAATGCACGCCTACGATTCAAATACCCTTGCTCCCATTGGAACAAATGGTTCAAAAATGGATGTGCAAATATTATTAAAACGTGTCGCTGAAATTTCTACTCCTATTAAAATAAAATATGATGAATCTTCGTCTTTAATTACAGATGTTTTTTTTAAACAAGGTGGAAATATTAGTGCAGAACCAGGTGGGCAAATTGAGTTTTCATCGGCCCCGTATGAAAGATTATCTGATTTAATTGAAAACGTTACAAAAGGATTAAAAATTTTAGAAGAAGCATCTGATGGTGAACTTGTTTTTTTATCTCATGGAACAAATCCTATCGCAGCAGATGATCATCCTTTAGTGCTTCCTAAAGAACGTTATCAAATCATGACTCGTTACTTTGAATCGGCACCGCAAGTGCGTGGTGTCGATATGATGAGACATAGTGCTACTGTACAAGCCAATTTAGATATTTTTGGAGATGAAAATTGGCAAGATGCTGTTGATCTTATTTTAGTTTTAGTCCCAATCACTCAAAATTTATTTGCCAATTCTCGTTTTATAAAAGGAAAAAAAAGTAAATTTTATTCGGAAAGACAAGAAATTTGGAATCAAATGGATCCGACTCGTTCTGGAATTCCAATAAATATGCCTTTTGCAGAAAACTCGGAATGTGCTTATGCAGAGTGGGCGCGTAAAGCAAACGTATTTTATGTAGAAGGATTGCCTATAAAAGAGCAGCCTTTATTTAATGAACTCAATTTTGAAAATTGGTTAAAAAATGGATACAAAGGCATTTTTCCAGATATAACAAGTTGGGAAACCCATTTGGGTACGTTATTTCCTCATTTGAGATTGAGAGATTTCCTTGAAATACGCCATATAGATGCTCAACCGTTTGAACATACATTAGCTCCCATTGCCTTCTTTCATGCTCTTGCCAAAACCAAAAAAATTAGGCAAGATGTTTGGGATTTACTTAAGAAAAATAAAGTAGATGTAAAAAATGTTTTTAATTCAAATTCAAGTTTTTCGCACTTATATAATCCTTTATTAGATTTTGCTGTTGATATTTTAAATCAACATAAAGAATTCGAGGGTATGAAAGCTGTTCTTGCCTATAAAAACTTTCTTCTACTAAAAGAGTCTTATTGGGAAGCAAAAAGCGCAAAAGAATTTGTAACTAAAAATATAACTTCTAAGCCTTCTCAAGAGTTTCTTAAAAATCTTTTTTAAATTTAATTTTATATATTAAATTTCTGTAGAAGGTATAAAGAAAGTGCAAAAAAAGAATAATTATTTGATTGGTGTCACTGAGATGACAATAGCCAATTCTTTTGTTGGTGTAAATATTATTTTAAATAAATATCTAATTGAAAAAGCACCTCTTATGCTTTTATTAGAACTTAGATATATTTTTGGTGTACTTATACTTTTAGCAGTTTCTTTATTAATGAAATCTAAATTTCAGTTTTATTTAACGGAAGAAAAATTTTCTAAAAAAGATTGGTTTATTTATTTATTAATGGCTTTATCTGGAGGAGTCTTTTTTAATTTTATATACATGTGTGGCATGGATAAGACAACGGCAACTTCTGTTGGAATTATTGGAAGTTCTATTCCTACAATAATTGTTCTTTTTTCCTTTTTCTTTTTAAAACAGCCATTAAAACAAATTCATGTATTTTGTATTTTTCTGGTTGTTCTTGGGGTTTTAATATTAAATTTAAGTAAACCAACTCATAATAATTCAATTAATTTTGATTCTTCTAAAGTTTGGTTAGGTAATTTTATTGTATTTTTAGCTATGATTCCTGAAGCTTTATTTACGATTTTTGCTAAAATGATTAAAATTAAGGTGTCACCCGTTATTTCAGGTTTATTCATTAATTTATTTAATGGACTTTTTTGTTTACCATTTGCCATTTATAGCTTAAATGAAGTAAATATATTTGCACTTGATTCTAATATCTGGTTGTTTAGTTTTTTTGTAGGCCTTTTTAGTGGTGCTTTATTTTACGTATTTTATAATCGTGGTATTTCAAAAATTGATTCCAACACAGCAGCCTTAATGACGGGTGTTATACCTATTAGTTCTGCCATTTTAGCAATCGTGTTTTTAAATGAGCCAATACAAATTTACACTTTTATGGGTATGATTTGTGTTTTATTATCAATTTATCTTGGAGTAAGATTTGGTGATAATTCTAAAATATTATTCCAACGAATCCGCCAAAAGTAATAACATTTCACTCATTTGTTTTACGGAAAGAGTTTTATTATTTTCTTTTACACGCACATAATTTTCATCAAGTAATTTAAATTCTTCAATGATCCCACTTTTTAATATAAACATAGGTATTCTTGGTGATTCTAAATTTCCTGAATCTAATTGTTGTAAAACTTTTGTCGCTCTATATAAATAAAAAGTATCTATTTTAAAATTCGGTTCTATTAAAAACCCAGCTTCTCCTGGGATATAAAGAAATAAATAGTTTTTATTTTCAATGGAGTCTTTGTTTTTTAAGTTTATTTCTGAAGATAAGTCTCCAAAAGATATTTTAAGTTGACTAAAAAATAATTCTTTTCCGAGATCTTTTTGGCTGCGTAAAAAAATAATATCTTTTTCTAATTGTTTTTTTAATTCCGTAAAAAATATTCTTCCTTGTTTTTCATTTGGTGGCTCAATATTAAAAGTTTCTTGTTTCGGAAGTTGCCAAAGTTTCGTCAAAACCATATGAGCGCCTGTCATTTCCTAAGGAATCAAAAAAAGATTTATGAGGTCTAAATAGAGTACGAGGAACTTCAATGAAAATTAAGTTTGTTGTTGCAGAATTTCCAATTAGTTCATGAAGCACTGTTTCATGATAACATACAGGTATTCCTTTGTATTCCCTTTTCGTTAATAACCAAAAGCGTTCGTCAAAAAGTTTAGAATAAATTACTTTTTTTCCTATAGAGTTTTCTTTTTCAAAGGACCTCTTGTTTGTTCTGAGTTCGAAAAATGCAAGAACAGGGTTAAAATGCGTTGATTTGCCTCTTGATCCAAAATACTCATTTGAATCTTCTTCACTCGAATGTGGCATTTCAATACATAATTTAATTTTAGTTCCATCTGGGAGTGTGGCAAAAATAGGTCCTCCTCCAATATCTGCAACTTCTTTTCTCACGACTCCAAAAATAGAAATGGGTTGTTCCATCCAAGTTAATGTTTGTTCCCAAGACTCAATTTCATTTAACGATGGAGAAAGTGGTTGCCAGTGAAATAAATTCCCAATAATTTTATGAAAAGCTTGAAATGGAATTCCATTAAAATTATTTTTATTATCGTAACAAATTTTTAAACCTTCTTGAGCAAGATTATTATCAATAAATTGGGATAAATAATCTAATACTTGTAAAGATATTTTGTCATGAATTCTTAAAGATATTTCACATTTATTTTCTGAAAATAATAAATCTTCAATTTTAGCTCTTAAATATTCGATACAATCTCGCACAATACGAAAAGCTTCAGCAGGTACATTAAGCTCATCTGAGCGGTCATTTGATGTTCCAATTACGTTATCAATATTTCGAATATGTAAGCATTCAGCCGAAGGAAACTCATCCGCTATTTTATCAAAAAGATGGATAAGTTCTCCATGTCCTGCAGAAACAGGTGTATATTTTCCGTCTTCATCTTTAAAAGGAGTTCCGTCCATATTAAAACGAATGGTTGAGAGGGCTCTACCTTGTTCTAAAATAAACCATTGCCCCGAATTTTTTCTATTATTTTTTAACCATTCAGGAGCAAATGGGCTGTTACGTAAAGTAAAGATATCCATTGTACTTTCTTGAATTTGAGAAGTTAGAGTTTGAATTTGATTTTCAAATTCTTTTTTCATATTGGTAGGGACAACAAGAACATTTCCTAAACAAGGTAATAATTTTATTTGCTCTGAAAGCTTGAGCATTAAAAAAGAATCGCCTTCATTTGTTGTCGGTACTAAAGCTTTTGGAAGAGATCCATATTGATTTAATAAAATTTTACAAACAGCATAAGCTTTTAGAATGCTTTCTTCATGATTTCCAATATAAATATGATTTTTTTCGGATTCTATTTGGTCTTTTTTATGTATATTTGATTGAGGATTGATTCTTTCCATCCAATGATCACTATTACCCTCATTTTTTAGATTTTGATTGCTTGAGGAATATTTTTTTATTTTATTATTTAAGTTTGAATAATTCCATGGTGTCCTTAAATAATTTTCTGAATTAAAAAAAGAAGTAGAATCTTTATTTGTACTTATTTTATAATCCATTTTTATAACTGATGATGTTCCTTTATAAAGTATCTCACTTAAAAAATGATAAAAGGAATTGCATAAGTTTTTTATATTTGGTGATTCTTGATCTTCTATTTGTTCAAATAATGACGATAACTCAGGAGATATTTTATGATTTATTAAAATTTCTTGTATTGATTTTCGTTTTTCAAAAGAAATATTTTTAGTTTTTTTATCGCGATTAAATACTTCGCATAATTCTTTAAATTCAGGGATTTTATTTTCTATAATTATAGTGAATTTTTGTATATCACTAAAAAATCGGGATGCAGCTCCTGCTGCGGGAATGCATGTTACTAAATGATTATTTCTCCAATAACTCATTGAGCTTTTTTGAAATTTTCTTAACATAGGATGATAAGTAGAGGAAAGTATTCTTGTAATTTGTTTCCATGATAAAATACCACCATTACTTGTTGTACAGGCTCCCATAATAGGAATTGTGGTGTTTATTTGTTTATTTAATGCTTGAAGAATTCTTGAGTGATGAATTGAAATTCTTTCGAAATCTAATTGGTGCTCATATAAAAGCTCTGAAGAAATTGGACTAGATTGTTCAGATTTTTTATTTATTTTTACATCACTTTCTAAATGCATTCATTATCTCCTATAAAAATAGAATCCAAGATTAAGTTATCAAGAATATCTAAATTAGGCAAAAACCTCTTGACCAGTTCTTTATACTTTGTTTGATAAAGAATCACCATTTTGGTGAAGTGATGATGGGAATAAATTGAAATGAAATCCTTTTTTGGTCAAAATCGCAGCAAACTTGTACAAGATATTGCCAATACTTTTGGCGAATTAAAATCTCAGTTAAGAGCAGAACAACTTTTTCGAAAAATATATAAACAAAATCCTATTCAAGACGTAGATTTTGAAGGACTTAGCGAAGAAGTTAGAAAATGGTTTTTAAATCATTATGACCTTAATATCCCATTGGAAATACATGAACTACAATCTAGTACACATGATGGTTCTGTTAAATTTGCTATGCGTTTAAAAAAAGACGGTAGGCTCGTAGAAAGTGTGCTCATTCCAGAAAGAGGCAGGCTTACACAGTGTATTTCTACACAAGTTGGTTGTGCTCAGGCTTGTCGTTTTTGCCAAACGGGTCGTATGGGGTTATTACGTAGCCTCACAACAGAAGAAATTGTAGGCCAAGTTATTTTGGCCGAAAAGTGGAAAGCAGAAAACCCCAATTTTCAGGTATCTTCCTATAAACAAGTAACAAATATTGTTTATATGGGAATGGGGGAACCACTCGATAATATTGATAATGTAATAGAAAGTACTCATATTTTTTGCGATAATCTAGGACTAAATTTTTCTCCAAATAAGGTTACAATTAGTACAGTTGGTTTAATGCCAGCTTTAAATCAGGTTTTGGAAAATACAAAAGTAGCCGTGGCTTTGTCTTTGCACTCTCCCTTTGAAGCGGAAAGAAGTAAAATCATGCCGGTAAATGTAAAGCATCCCATAACCGAAGTAGTTCGTACTATTAAAGAACATTCAAAAAATGGGTCACGTCGTTCATTTATGATTCAATATACCTTACTTCGTGGTATTAATGATTCAAAGGAACATGCAGAAGCTCTTGTCTCTTTATTAAAGGATGTTTCGGTTAAAATTAATTTAATTCCTTTAAATGAGCATGAAGGGGCTTCTTATAGAAGACCTGACTTGGGAAGAGTTTATGCATTTCAACAAGAATTAAAAAAAGCGGGAATGGTAGCAACGGTTCGTCTTTCAAAAGGTAGAGACATTCAAGCTGCTTGTGGACAGCTTATTAAAGACAAGGCAATTAAAGAATGAGTTTTTTCAACCAAGCCATTATGATTGGCGATCTTCATATTAAAAATAGAGTTTTTTTAGCGCCTCTTGCTGGAGTCTCAGATATTCCTTTTCGGAGAATATGCCAAGAATTAGGTGCTGGGTTAACTTATGTAGAAATGCTTTCTGCCACTGCAATTTCTTATAATAATAAACGTACTTTTGAAATGATGGCTAGGCATAAAACAGAATCTGTTCTTGGAGTTCAAGTAACAGGCCCTATTGCCAGTCAAGTTGCACATGCCGTAACTGTGTTAGATGGTCAAGGATTTAATACTATTGATATAAATATGGGGTGTCCTGTTCGTAAAGTGGTAGGGGCAGGGTGTGGAAGTGCTATATTAAAAGACCCAGAACGTATTACAGAAACTGTTTTATCTTCTCGAGCATCTACCAAACGCCCTCTTTCTGCCAAATACCGCTTGGGTTACACCCGTGAAAACGTAAATGTTGAAAATACAACAGAACGTGTAATTAACGCAAATGTAGACATGTTTACTGTGCATGGAAGAACCCGTTCTGAAAGTTATTCCACTCCCTGTGATTTAAATGGGATTAAATCGGCTATGTCAGTTGGCCAAAACTTAAGTCAAAAAGTAGTTAAGGTTGGGAATGGCGATGTTTTTTGTTATTCTTCTGCTGATAAAATGCAAAAAGAAACAGGATGCGATGCTGTCATGGTGAGCCGAGGCGCATTAGGAAACCCTTGGATTTTTTCTGAAATTTTAGCAGGAACTTCTTTGTCTCCTACATTTGAAGAATGGTTTGACGTCGTTATGAGACATATTAGCTATCAAGAAGAGCATTATGGCAAAACAAAACTGTCCGCTATTTTAGCTCGTAAACATTTACTTTGGTACACAAAAGGGTTCCCTTCTAGCAAAGGGGTTCGTGATTTATTAAATAGAGTAGAAGATTTAACACAAGCTCGAGAAATTTTAAAAGATTATGCTTTGCGAACGCCTAAAGATTTTATTCGTTTCACTGGATTTTCTCAAGAAATAACAAGTGATTATGATCCAAAATATGAAATGGATCGAAATTTGGACAGGGGTGTCGGTGATGAAGGTATGGATGCCTAATAAAGCCCTCTTGTCATTTCAATGATTTCGTTTAACTTTAGTAGTGTACATGTAATATTTGTACCTATCTACTTTCAAAGGAAAGGAAGTAAAAAATGAGTTTTAATCGTTTTCAAAATAATTCAAATTGGATGGAAAATGCAGGAAAAAATGCCATTGCACAATCCACTGCAAGCAAAACTATTGCTGGTGTTTATGGATGGATGTCCTTTGGTGTTCTTCTTAGTGCCATAATGGGTCTTGCAATCATTCAAACAGGTGGTCTTCAAGCCATAGCAAGTTTGGGTCGTTTTGCAATTTATGGTGTTTTTGCAGTTCAAATTGGCCTTGTATTGGCTATGAGTTTTGCTGCAGAAAAACTAAGCGCTTCGGCATTAAAATTTATGTTCTTACTTTACGCTTCGATTACAGGTGTTACTTTTGCCATGATTATGGCTGTATATCCTATCGGTAATGTGATTGCTTTGTTTGCAGTTGCAGCTGTTGGTTTTGCAGGTCTTGCCGTTTTTGGTGCTGTAACAAAGAAAAATTTAGGTTTTATGAAAACATTTTTATTTATGGGCGTAATTATGATTTTAGGCGCTTATATTATTAATATGTTTATTCATAGTGAAATTCTTCGTTCTTTTGCAGGTTGGGCTGGAATTTTAGTATTTTCTGGTTTAACTGCTTATGATTCTCAACGTATTCGTGAAGGTGCTTATCAACTTGCTTTTGATGGTGCTGGCAACTCACCTGCATTAAGTAAATTTATGATATTTGGTGCTTTAACTATGTATCTAAATTTCATTAACTTATTTATAAGTTTGTTACAAATTTTTGGTGGACGTAAAAGCTAATTTGGTTTAGGTAACAAAGAAAAGAGCAGATTATTAATTTAATCTGCTCTTTTAATTTCTATTCAAAAAAGTAGATCTTTTAGAATTGAGTGAATAAATCCAAAACATGCGCTTATACAGCTTTTTTATATATTGATTGAGTCTGTTCCTTAATGGCTAAGCCACAAACTAATTTTTTATTTTCATTTTTATTTAGTAAAATATAATTAATGTTCTTTAATATAAAGATCAAAAGTACTTGTATGATCTAATGGATTTTTACCAGAATATCCTCCAACATATTTTTTAACCAAATGTGTTGTTACGGCAGAGTATAATGGCAAAATGGGATAGTCATTCATTAAAACACTGGAAGCCTGTTCAAGTATTTTTTGTCTCTTTTTTAAATCCACTTCCATGGAAGCTTTTTTTAATAAGGTATCATAATTTGTATTTTTATATTTTGCATTATTCATTTGACTACCTGAACGTAACAAATCAGAAAACGAATTAACATCATTATAATCTGCTATCCATCGATCCCAAGCCACTTGAAACTCTCCATTTTGTCTCGATTTTAAAAACACTTTCCATTCTTGATTTTCTAATGTTGCATTCACACCAAGAGCTTGTTTCCACATTGATGCTATGGATAAAACAAGTTTTTTGCTATTATCATTTGTATTATATAAAATATTAACTTTTAATGGTTTTAAAGCGGAATAACCAGCTTCTTCATAAAGTTTTTTCGCTTTTTCAACTCTCATTTTATATTCATCTTTTGACCAATTATAGGTAAATTGTTTATAATTTTTTGCACCTTTTGCAACTAAATCATAAGAAGGAAATTCGCCTCTTCTTGTTATATCTTTCGTAATAATATTACGATCTATTACCATAGATAGAGCTTGGCGTAACTTTAAATTATCTTTAAATGGCGGCTTCTCTAAATTAAAACTAAACCAATAACTTGATAAATAAGGATTGCTTTGAACCTCAGAACCCAATTGTGATTTTAATTTTTCAAATTGATCCATAGATATATCATTTGTAATATCAAGTTGATTTGTTAAAAACATTTGTTGTTCTGTGTTTAAATTTTGGGTTGGATAAAAATTAACTTCTTGAATAACCGTTTTTTTAGCGTCCCAATAATTTGAGTTTTTTTCTAAAGTTAACTTATCTCCAATTTTCCAATATTTTAACATATACGGACCATTTGAAACTATGTTTCCAACTTGATAAAATTTATCTCCATATTTTTCCATCATTTTTTTATGAGCAGGTGAACAATTTCTCATAGAAAGGATATCTAAAATATAGGGAACTGGATTATTTAATTTAATTTGAAGTGTTTCATTATTTAAAGCAACGACACCAAGTGTATTTAAAGGTTCTTTTCCTTGATTAATTGCATCTGCATTTTTAAAATCAGATATTAAAAAGGAATACGTTGAAGCAACTTTAGGATCAACAAGTCTTTGAAAACCATAAACATAGTCATGTGCTGTGATAGGATCTCCATTAGACCATTTTGCATTTTTTCTTAAATGAAATGTGTAAGTAAGGCCATCTTTACTTGACTCCCAACTTGTAGCACCGGCTGGAACTATAATTCCATCTGTATTATCGCGGACAAGTCCTTCAAAAAGATCCTGAGTGATATTATTTCCCTGAACATCTTCTACTTTTTGAGGATCGATTGTAGGAGTTTCAGCACCATTGCCCCTATTTAGTATTTGCTTCTTCGCTAATTTCGTACCAGAAGGAACTTCCGCTCCAAAAGCAGATTGGAGACCACTAAAAGACAT
Organism: Silvanigrella paludirubra; assembly: GCF_009208775.1. Taxonomy (NCBI): domain Bacteria; kingdom Pseudomonadati; phylum Bdellovibrionota; class Oligoflexia; order Silvanigrellales; family Silvanigrellaceae; genus Silvanigrella; species Silvanigrella paludirubra. Next base: position 333,524 of record NZ_WFLM01000001.1, read on the forward strand.
TATAACGGACAATATATAAGATATTGAAATAACTTTATGCAATGCATTAGGCATTTGCTACTCCTTAAAAATGGTATTCTTTGGTAATTCAAAAAAATACCATTAAACAAAGTAACCGTCTAGGAGCATCGCTTGATCAACAAAAAATAAATAAAATAAAGGAATACATTAAAATGTTTTTCTCTATAATTTTCATTCTAAGTTCAATTTATTTTTAACAAAATTTAATAAAATCATCAGATATTGCGCTTTACGTAAAATTAGGAAAACTACGAACAGAATTGCCCCCTGCAACATAACATTAAAATTACTAAAGTATGAATAAATTATAATTTTATTTGATAATTTGTAATTAAATATTTTATATTTAAAAATATGAATCGTTTTTATATAGTTTTTAATTAATATAAATAATTAATAATGAGTTGAAATTTTATATCATTTTTAGACCTAGATACAAGAAAGCACAATGATTTAGAGAAAAAAAATTCTGAATTGAATGGAAATTTGAAGCTTATAAAGATTATAAAGAGAAAGTCTATTTAACAGTTGTAGTAGAAAGTGAAAAATATTTAGTACTTTTTTAAGCGAATTCGGTCTGCACAACTAAATATATTTAATAAGAATTTATTCAGATTTTAATTAAATCTAGGTTTTGAACAACTTAATTTATAAGTGTTTTAGAAGTTTCATTACTTTTATCTTCGATTTTAAAAATATCATTTATTGAATTGCGTATGAACCATTCACCTTGTTTTTCTAATGACTCTTTTTTTACATTTTGAACATGCATATTTAAAATTTCATGGTCAATAGAATAAATTTTATTAGCTGTTGAAATGTTAATTTTCTTTGGAAGAGCTAAATTATTGAACTTTAATGTAAATATTTTTGTTTTATTTTTATCTAGAATATTTATAGTTCCTAAATTTGAAATTGCTGTCCAAGAAATTTCATTTGTATTATTATAATCTGACAAATTAATATTCACAATTGAATTTTTTTCTTCCGGAATTTCAGTAATTCGAATTTCTGCTGGAGTTGTCGATTTTTTCGTATTTGATAAGTTAATTATATAAATATCTTCACCTTCACCACCATCTAATTCAAGTAAATTATTATTTTCACTTAAATCTAAGTTAGCCATTAAAATATCATTTCCTTTCATTCCTTTTAAATAATCATTTCCACTTAAACCATTTAGAACATTATCCTTATTATTCCCAACTATGATTTCAGATTCGGCGGATCCTATTGCATTCAGGGTTTCCGATAAGGAAGTTAATTTATCTAAACGGATTCCTTTTGTTGCTGAAATTTGATTGTTTATATTTTTTATATCAGAATGATCTATTTTAATATCTGGATTTACCATAACTGTATTTAGCCAATTTATATTCTCTATAATATCATCTGGATTATATACAAAAATATATCCTTCTTTAGATGTTATAATTGGTAAGTTATAGTTATTTTCTTTAATTACATTAAAAAAGTTTTCTATTTTAGCTATTTTTAAATGTCCTAAATTTTCTAATTTATGTTTTTGAATGAGTTCAACCGATTTTGTTACTATCCAAAGATCGTTGTTTTCTCGGTACATTCCTAAATTATCTAAATCGGTATGAATGATATCTTTTTCTTCTTTATTATTTGTGTAAAAAGGTTGTTCTTGGGTATTTGATTTAAATATATTGATTATATCATAACTTTCTTTATTTTCAATAAAATCGCTTTTTGTAATCATATATGTATCGTTACCTGTACCGCCTACTAAATAATCTAATCCAGGGCCACCTACTAACACGTCATTTCCAGCACTTCCAAATAACTTATCATTTCCATTATTTCCATATATAAAATCATCTTCCGATGTACCAATATAAAAATCATTATAATTTGATCCAACAAAATGTTCTATGTTTTCTATTTGCGGTAAACCTTGAGTGTCTATATTTGTAAATTGAGAAATAATATTTTCGTATTTATTTTCATAATTATAAATATTTGTATTATTTTTATCTTTTGTAATTTGTCGATTGTTATGTTTAACAAAAAGAAAACGATTATTATTTTCTTTTTCAAGGAATTGAAGAGAAAGAATATCTACGCCATCATTACCAGATATTTTTATTTTATTATTGTCCGTTTCTTTTGCCAAACTACGGATTTCAAAATAGTCGTCTTTATTTGCTCCATTTAATTCATAACTAAACTGTCCTTTATTTACAATAAAGAAGTTTTTATAATTTTCTTCACCATGAATGAGTGAAACTGAGTTCCCATGTTTAAATTGATCATCAATGCCCACATAAATTAAATTGGCATAAATATTAGCTGGAACATTGCTTGGAATTCTTTCCTTTGCTGAAAATGTTTTCATGACTGAAAATTTACTTAAAGCATCACCGAGAAATACTTTTTCTGTTTGTGGTTCGGCATTGCAATAACGGGAATCATCATAATAATTAGTAATTCCACAGAAAAAGCAGGATGGAGTATATGGCATTTCCATTTTTTTATATTTTTTATTATCTAATTTATTATAATTTTGGGTAATATATTTTTGTTGGTTTGAAAAATTTATATCCCTAAGTTTATTTTCTGGATAAATATTATTAGTTTGGCAATGGTGTATTTTATCAGATAATAATTCTCCACCTGATGAACTGGTTGAACATCCACCCATGTTGCAAGAATATGTAGTACTTTTTCTTAAATTATATGGGTAATAATAACTAATACCAGGTGATATTATTTTAGTAAAATAGAGTTTATTTTTTTCCCAATTTTCATTAAAGTATTTTAAACTTTCGATTAATTGATTTTCTTTCACTTTTACTTTTGAAGCATAAGCAACACCTGGTACCTTACTGTGATCAAATTGCATTCCAAAAGTCATAAGACTAAAAGCACCTAGAGCCCCCTTGGTTTGGCTATCAACACCAAGTTCCGTTAAACTTTCGTGCAATCTTACCGTAGAATAAATACTTTGAGCAGACATAAGAACAAAGCCTGCAGCAGCTCCAATTGGTCCTGCCATAGAAGTAAATGGCATTATAGCAACGGTAGCAACAGAAACTCCCGCAGAAGCAAGAGCAATGCCACCAGCTACTTGATGATCTTGTTTTCTTAATCCTTCTGAACGTGATGCTTGAATTAAATTATCAACACCTTGCCAAATGCTAAATCCAGCCGTTACTAAATTTAATACAACTTGCCCTCCTGCTAAATTGCGAAATATTTTTGGATGTGTTTGCATTAAATGTTTGCCACGAATGACATCAACAACAAGGTCTGCATTATCAAAAATCATTTCAAAGCTATCTCTGCTAGCTCTTAAATGATCTCCTTCTCTTGATAAAAGAGCAATGCTTTGTATTCTTGCAGGAGTATACAAAATATTCATACCAACATTGATTCCGTTTATTCCAGTTAGAATTCGATTTGCTGTAGTTTTTAAAAATTTTACGTGATTTGAGGAAGATTTATCTCCGCCCATCATTTTTTCGGTAAATTGGTATAATTCGAGTTGTTGAAGAGTTGTATGTAATGTAGGTCTTAAAACATCTTGTCGGACAATTTGTTTATAAATGCCATCAAAAATTTGTTTAATCGGTGTTCTATGATCACTTCCAAATTTTGCTTTTAATTTTGATTCATCAACAGGTGAAGTAAAAATTGTTTTTAATATATCCCCTAAAATTGTTTTTTTATCAGAATTCAAATTTGAAAAATTATCGAGGTCAGATAAAAATTTATCTCTATCAAAATAGTAAATTATTTTTTCATTTGTAGCATCATTTGCAATAAATTTAGGTTTTTCAATCATTTTTTGCATTAAAAAGTCAGGTAAATAATAATTTTTGTAAAAAGAAATAATTGAATTTACTCCCGCAAAAACAGTTGTTTTATTGGGGTTATCTATAGATCCTACTTTTTCAATTTGAATGTAATCTTTTGCTTTCTCAAGTATTCCTTTGTCGAGTATAGATCCATCACCCTTTATTATTTTACTTAATATTTTTCTTTCTAAATCATCACTAAAACCTAAAATATCGGCATAATTAAAAATACCTTTTATTTCTTTTGAGAGTTCTTTTGTTGTCATTTGAGATAAATCTGTGTCTATATCTATTTCCATTTTTGCTAGTGGAGCAGGGCCTTTGGCTTCGATTTGTTCTTTTACTAGGCTAAGGTGTTGAATCATATATCTATGAAATAATAACTTTGAGTTATTTTGGCTAGATGTATCACTTTGCTTAGCTTGTACTAAATAATTTTTTGCATTGTTTAAAAAATCAATATTATCTTTATATATTTGAGTTTGTCTTTTTATAAAATTAGGCTCTTGTGTTGAATCAGTAGAATCTATAATTGGAAAAATAGAGTCGAGTGCTTTTAAATAAAAATCATGATAACCGGGACCAGATAAATAATTTTTTCTAGTTTTGTGAATTAATTTTTCAATATTTGTATTGTATTTTAAATCAGAATATAATTTATGCCAAACACGGACTTGTGCTCTTTTTTGAGATAACTCGGTTAATCTTTTTATTCTATAAATGATTCTTTCCAAGGGATCCGTCTTATTTGGCTCTGTATTTTCTAGATCATAATCTCCTGAAATAATTTTATGTTCTTCCGTACCTTCTGCAGCATCTTCAAATTCATATTTGCTTTCAATCATTTTTTCAAATGCTTGTTTTGTAACTACTCCTAAAATAGTAGCACCTGCTCCACTATAGGTAAGCGGATTATTGCCAAAGCCAAAAGGTCCTCCTAATAACATTGCAAATTGCCCTGCTGTTAATGAAACATTGCCAATAGATTTTAATCCAGTTAAAACACGTAGTCGTTTATAAAAATCATTCATTATTTTTTTGGTTTGTTTTAATTCTGGTGAACTATTTTCTCCAAATGCAGAACTGCTATTAATAAGATCAATCCAGCCTGAAATGGTATGCATTTCTTTTATATCATAACCAATACTAACAAGCCCTCCCAAAACCATTTGCGCTTGTCCTGCAGCTAGAAAAGTATCACCCAAAGTTCCCAATAAGTTTACAAAATTTACCTTATCAAAACCAAGGGATAAATTATTTGGAGAAAAAGATTGTATTAAATTTAGTATCGCTCTGCTTTCAAAGGCAAGCATTCCATAATACATGGATGTTAAACCTCCTTCCGTCATCGCACCTGGAAATTTGGTTTCATAATAGGTTTTTAGTGTATTTTCCTGTGTCTCTTTAAATTCTTTTAGTTGCCCTAAAAATTCTAATGACTCATTTGTGTTTAAATTCAGTTTATTTAAATCACTTATATCACGTATTTTATATAAAACTGTTTTTATATTATCAGGAATTTCTTTTAATTGTATTTTTAAATCTGTTTCTTTTTTATCTAAAAGTGCTTTTTGGCTTTTCATGAATTCAGCAGCTTCGGTTAAAATCTTTGAATCTGCGTTTTTTACTAATTTCCCAATTTGTTTTAAAACATTTATTTTGAAATTTAAATTATCAATATTTAACTTAACAAGTTCTGGAGGAATAGTAGCGTCTTTACGAACGTAGTCTGCAATTGTTTCTTTAATTTCTAATTCTTGTGTATAACTTTCTAAAAGTAAATTTTTTAATTCGGATTTTAATTCTTGGTGTTGATCAGAAGCTCCTTCCACACCGCTTCCTACAAAAAAAATAAATGTTGGATAAAAGACTAAACCTTGAATACTATATACAAGTTTTCTAGAAAGCTGTGAACTTTCTAATGCGGTAGCTAGGTCATCGAATCCATCTAGAATAAATGCTTTACTTGCTTTTAATGGAGAAATACTTTTTACAGATTTTGGAGATTTGCCTCGAATAATACGATAAGCAGATGTTAATTTATCTTCCCAAATTAAATGATATCCATTTAAAACTGTTTTTTCTAAGGATCCAAGATCTTCAAATCTTAAAGTGGAATCTAGCCAATCTGCAGTTAATTCAAATTTATACCTATCACTTCCCAAAAGATGATTGATTTTTACCTGATATTTTTTTTCAAAATCAACAATTCGGGTAAAATTGTTTTTTAGATCGTGATATACTTTATTTTGAATTTCCGAATTTATTTCTTTTAAACTGCTAAACTCTTTAAATGAAGTTCCAATTGGATAAAAAGTTGCTGAGAGTCTCCATATTTCTTTTTGGATATTATCTTGTTCTCCTGATTTTTTAACATTTGTATTTGAATTTTTTGTTAGAATTTTTACAATTTTTACTTTATAATTTTTATATGTCTCTTCTAAATATTTAATTTTTTCTGCATTATTTTTAATATTTTCATAAGAATTTAAAATGTGATTAAAATTGTTTTTTTCTATTTCTTCGTTTTGCCTTAATATTGAACTATAATTATGATTTAAGAGAGTTTCAGAAGAAGAATTTAAATTAGATGAACTTTCATTTTTTTTCTTCGCACAGCTTGTTTGTAGTGCTATGGAAGTAACTGTAAAAATTGCAATAAGATAATACTTTTTTATCATTATGGGATTTCCTAGTATTTAATTTTGAAAAAATTATGATAATGATAATCAGTATCATAAATTGCATTTGTTCTATAAAAAGAATTTTGAAATTGCAATGATTTTAAAATTGAATAAAAATTTTTATAAATTAAAAGAATTTTAATAAATAATTATGATATCGTGATTAAATTTGAAATTTATATTTATAAAATTAAATATTTGTGTCAATTTGTGAATTTAGCTTCGAGAAAATACGCTATAGTATATAGCATAAAATAATTTAGGAAAGTTTTCTATTTTTGATCGATTTATTTATTTCCATTTTATATAAATAGCTTTGACATGTTTTAAAATAATACTCAAAAATATATTTATTTCTTTGATGAATTCTTTCATTCGAACCATAGTCGTCATAAAACTCAGGATGAAATTGTGTCCCTAAAATTAATGAACCTGTTTTTGACTCTATCGATTTTACTACCTTGTTATTATCATTTCGAATAGATAATGATGTTGGAGTTAAATTATTTCCAATTAAATCTATGCATTGATTATGCATAGAAACAGCATTCATGTGATTCTTATTTTGAAAAATAGAATGCCTAGAATTCTCTTTTTGAATTATAGCAAATTTTTTATGATCTTCTTGATTTTCATTTTCCACATTTTTTAAAGTTCCTCCAAAATAAACATTAATAATTTGACAGCCTCTACAAATTCCTAAAAGGGGTAGTCCTAAAGTAACACAACGATTGATAATAAATAATTCTAGGATTGTTCGAATTGGATCTGAGCTAAGTAAATTATCTAATGGTTCAGTTTCAACTTGATAAAAATATTTTTCAATATCAATTCCGCCAGGAAGAATCATCCCATTGCAATTATTTAGTTTTGTATAAGCATAATTTTTAATTTTTGAAATATTTATATAATTATTTGAATTTGAAAATAAATAATTTAAAAACTCGTTGCTCGCATTCCCATGACTTTCTTTTAAAGGAACTGGTCTAGCAGGTATTGGGGGAGGGAATATTTTTTTTGAGTCATGAATGTTTTGATTTCTATTTTGAGGAATAAGAGGAGGTGTTCTGAATGTTAATTGTCTTAAGTTTTCTCCTAATGTTTTTCTTAGAGGAAAGGTTTTTAATTCATTTAATAAGAAATTTATATTGATTCCAATTTCGTCTTTATTTATTTCTAAAACATGATGATCAAAATCATCGATTGCACTTCGAACAAGTGGAGTTGTTATACCTTTATTACTATTTTTATCCCAAAGTAATCCTATAATTAAGTTTTCTTTCATAATAAAACTCCAATTAAATAAAAAATATTTTATTTAATATTATATATTTATTTCATCTATAATTTATAACTATAGATGAAATTTAAATTACTATTAAATAATATATTTTACAATATTAAGAGTGATAAAAAAAATTAAAAATTAAATATTCTATAATTAAACAAATATTTAATTTTTTAAAAATAATTTTATTTAATAATAAAAAAATAGAATCATTTAAATTAAATCAATTATTTTATAATATAGTTAAATTATTTTATGGAGTAATTATCCAATTGATCCGTTTTATAACACCAACATTTTCTTGTTCTCTTTTTGCTGCTTTGCAATTAAGTAACTTTGCAGCTTGTAAAGCAATTTCATCAATTTTGTAACCTGTACCTTTTATCAGTTTTGCTTCTGTCACTTTACCTTGACTATTAATTTGAATTTCAATGATTACGGATCCACTCGTAACTCCCGCATTTGTAGCATCTTCAGATAAATTTATTTCTGGAAGAGTGCATTGTGCTGTTTTATCTACAGTAGATTCAGCGGAGTAAAATTCTTTGCTTGGGTTTGAGGATTGTCCCTCCGGAGTTGGGTTGTCAACGCTTTTTGCTTGTGAGGAAGGAATTGAGGTATCTGCTGGAATTTCTTTTTGAATATTTTGTTTAGGCATAGTAGCTGATTTTATAAGTTCTTCTTTTGGAATTTGCTTTTCCTGAGGTTTTTGAATTGTTTGTTTATTTGATTTTGCATTTTTAGCAGCAAGCTGGATTGTATTGGTAGAAACAGATATTTTTATAAATTCAACTGGGTTTTGTCTAATTAAAACAATAGCAAATACTAAAAAGACATGAAAAAGAATGCTATAACCTACACGGGTTAAATAGTTTTCTTCTTTGTCTTTTGAGTTAATATATAAAAAATATTCCACGCTTTCTCCATCATCTTCATATGGAAAATTTTATCAGCTTTCATTTTATCGGCAATAGCATGAGCAATTTTTGCTTCTCTAACAATACTTTGACAACTTAATAATATATCGCAACCGGCATTTAATGCATCGATTGAGGCCTTTTTTAAGAAAGAATCATCTTCAGATAAAGAAACAGATTGTTCTTCTGTAATAGATGATTCAATTTTTCTTTTTAATTTATAATGTTCTGCAATTGCATTCATTCTTAAATCATCACTTATAATAAGCCCATTAAACCCTAATTCTTTTCTTAAATATTTATTTAAGATAATTTTACTTAATGTGGCAGGATTTTTTTCGTCTAAACTAGGTACAATAACATGTGCGCTAATGATAAATGGAACTTCATCATCAATTAATTTTTTAAATGGAATCCACTCTCTATTTTTTAATTGTGATAATGTTACATTACTTATGCTTAATTCTTTATGAGAGTCTGTTGTTGTATTTCCATGACCTGGAAAGTGTTTCGCACATGAATAAATATTTTCTTTAAGAAGAACTTTATTAACAAAAGAAGAAAATTGAGTTACTTTTTCAGCGTCTCTCCCATAACAGCGATCTCCTATAACTAAATTTGAAGGTTCAGATAATATATCTGCTACAGGGCTAAGTAAACAATTGATACCAAGGGCTTTGGCAATAAAAACTTGATGTAGAATTTGTCCTTGTAGACCTTCAAAATCGTTTTGTTCAGCAAATTCAAGAGCTGGTTTTCCCCTTGTAAATGGAGGTGGAAGTCTGGAAACGCGCCCACCTTCTTCATCAATAGAAACAATAAAGGGCATTTTAAATAGGGAATTTTTTCTTGAACAATTTTTTTTAAGTGTAGAAATTAAAAATCTTGATTGAGAAAAACTTTGCATATTTCTTTTAAATAAAATAGTTCCTGATGGTTTTATTAATTTTAATAATTTTATTTCTTCCTCATTCAATTCTCCAGCTGCTAACGATGGCCATAAAAAAAAACCAGCTTGTTCAATGAGAGGAAGTGAATAAAAAAATTTCTCAAATTTTTTAGGAATTGTTTGTCGCACAGTTAAACTCAAGCTACTATCCTCCTACGCATGCAATTGATCTTCCCTTAATATAAGGAGTGGGAAATATGACAAATTATATCTTATCTATCGATGAAGGTACCACAGGTATACAAGCCTCTTTTTTTAGTATGAATGATTTTTCTATGCATGGAAATAATAAAATTGAATTTCCACAAATATACCCTAGACCTGGATTAGTTGAGCATAATCCAAATGACATTTGGGAAACAACGTTAAAAGCTATAAAAAAAAGCATTGAATTGGCACAAGATTCTGAAAAAAACTTTTCAATTAGTAAAGTAACTGCAATTGGGATTACAAATCAAAGAGAAACATGTCTTGCTTGGAATAAAAAGACAGGAGAAATTGCTGGTAATGCTATTGTTTGGCAAGACAGAAGAACTTCTGAGTTTTGTGATTCATTGAAAAAAAATGAATCACTCCGCAAAATGATATTAAAGAAAACAGGATTGGTTTGTGATCCTTATTTTAGTGCTTCAAAAATGCGTTGGATGTTAGAACAATATCCAAAAGCAAAACAATGGGCGCATACAGGTGAACTCGCCCTTGGAACCGTAGATAGTTACGTTATTTGGAAACTTACGGGAGGCGTTTCTTTTGTTACAGATCACACAAATGCTAGTAGAACAATGTTATATAATTTGCACACGGGAAATTATGATCAAGAATTGATGAGTCTTTTTTCAATTCCAAATAATACATTACCAGAAATCAAACCAAGTATTGGGCGTTTTGGAGTAACAAAAGGAATTGAAGGCTTACCTGATGGTATTCCCATTACTGGGAATTTAGGTGATCAACAAGCTGCTTTATTTGGACAAAATTGTGTAAAAACAGGCGAAGCAAAAATCACATTTGGTACTGGTGCTTTTTTATTAATGAACACAGGAGAAAATATTGTTGAGGCAGATAATGGGCTTTTAACCACAGTGGCCTACAGCACTCCACAAAAACGAGTATTTGCTTTAGAAGGCTCTGCGTTTATTGCAGGGGCAGCAGTTCAATTTTTACGTGATAATTTTGGTTGGGTTAAAAATTCAGCAGAAAGTGCTGAGCTCGCAATGAGTTATCCAAGGGATGAAGAAGTATTATTTGTTCCTTCCTTGGCAGGCCTAGGTGCTCCTTATTGGAATCCACAGGCAAAAGGGGTTTTATTTGGTTTAACCAGAGGAACCCAACAATCTCAAATAATAAGAGCGGTCTTAGAAAGTATCGCAATGCAAAATGTCCAATTATTAAGGCTTATGGAAGAAATCAGTGAACAAAAAATCATAAGAGTTGGTGTCGATGGTGGTGCTTCAAGAAATGATTTTTTAATGCAATTACAAGCTGATATTTTGCAAACAATATTAATTAGACCATCAAATATAGAAACAACTTCATTAGGGGCAGCAAGAGCTGCATGTATTGGAGTATTAGAAGAAGATGTTACTTTTATAAAGTCGGATATTGGAAAAGAATTCAATTCGCATATGCCTGAAGCCTTAGCGAATGCAAATTTGTATCGTTGGTTGAAAGCAGTAGACTGTGTTAATCAGTTTTATGGAAGTTAAAAATATTATTGTATTTTTATGTTCATTTGTAATTTTTTAGGATATACTTTTTAAATAATCAAGACACATTTTTGAAATAATAATGAAAAAAATGTGTCTTCTTTTTTATTTAATTAATTTGACACAATTATTTCAAGTTTTTTCAACAATAAAAAATATTAAGAGTAAAAAAAATAATATATTCTTTTTTTGGTTTCATTATTTCTTTTAATAAAGAAACACAATTTAATATTACCGAAAGGAATGACATGACTTTAGAATTTAAGTTTTTAAAATCATTTATGGCTATTTCAATCGCCATATCAAGCAGTAATATTTCTATGGCATCTGATTTAATAACGGGAGCTGGATCTAGCTTTATTGCTCCGGTAATTTATAAATGGTCTGCTGCCTATCATAAAGAAACGGATTCTAAAATAAATTATCAATCTATTGGTTCTGGTGCTGGAATTAAACAAATTGAAAATAAAATTGTTGACTTTGGGGCGACAGATATGCCTTTGACAGCGAAAGAACTAGATGAAAAAGGTTTAATTCAATTTCCAGCAATTATAGGTGGTATTGTTATTATAACTAATATTTCAGGAATTTCTCAGGGGCAACTAATATTAGATGCTAAAACTATTGCTGAAATATACAGTGGCCAAATTAAAAATTGGAATGACAAACGTATAGCTCAATTAAACCCTGGGCTTTCTTTACCTGATAAGAAAATCATTGTTGTTTACCGCTCTGATGCATCGGGAACAACCTTTAATTTTACATATTATTTAAATAATGCCAGTAAGAACGCTTGGGAAATAGGTTTTGGTACGAATGTATCATGGCCAACAGGAATTATGGGTTTTGGTGGAAAAGGAAACGAAGGCGTAACAAATTTGGTTAAATTAACTTCAGGCTCCATTGGCTATGTTGAGTATTCTTATGCAATGCAAAATAAACTAGCTTGGTCACGAATGCATAATGCCGAAGGAAATATTGTTCCTGTTCTTGAAACAAATGAATTTCAAAATGAAAAAAAGGTAAGCGAAGCGTTTAGAAAGTCGTTTCAAGCAGCCGCATTATATGCGGAATGGGAAAAATCAGCTGGTATGTATGTCTTATTAGCGAATCAAAAAGGAGAAATGTCATGGCCAATGACAGCATCCACTTTTATCTTAATTCCTAAAAAATCATCTCAGCCTAAAAAAATAAATGAAGTTTTAAAGTTTTTTAAATATGCCTATACTAAAGGGGATAGCATAGCAGAGTCTCTAGATTATATTTCAATACCAGATAAAACATATAAATTAATTCAAAATAAATGGAATATGGAATTTGAATCAGAAAAAGAAAAATTTGCAATTTCAAAATAATTTTAATAATTTGGAAAAAATTCATTTTAATATAATTATTAATTTGCATAATTCATTGGAAATTTAAAACTACAATTTTTTATTATTTATTTATAAATAAATAACTGAGTTTAAAAATTCTAAAATAAAAGAAAATATGACTGAGTATTAGGGGCTGTCCAACATAATTTCAAGAAACAATTTTCATACCAATATTGAATTTTCAGAAATTTAAACAAATTGCTGCTAGTTTCACAAATGCCAGATAATTTTCTGATTTTCTTTCATAACGAATAATCACCCTACGAAATGTTTGTAAATCGGCAAAACAAATTTCAACTATGTGTCTTCTTTTATATCGACGAAGATTACGTCCATCTTGCCTATTATTTATTCGATCTATTTTATTAGGAGCAATTAATTTCACTTCTAATTCTTGTAACTGATTTTTTATAGGAAATGAATCATAAGCTTTATCACCAATAAGAATTAATGGTTTTAATTTTATAGGCATTTTTTCTATTATTGGCAATATAAATTTTGATTCATGAGGTGTTGCATTCTCAAGACTCAAATGTAATATTTTATTATTTCTTGAAACAATTGCAAATAATTTTGTTCCTTTTCCAGCTTTTGTCCCCCCAATTTTATCTCCTCCTCTTTTAGATTCGGTAAACGTTGCGTCAATGTACGCTTCTTTTATTTGGTATTCTTTATTCTTCTTGTTTTTTAAAGACATGTTAAACAATATAACTCCAAGAATATTGTTTTTTCTAAATTTTTCAAACCAATAATAACAAGTACTTTTTGGTGGAAAGTTTTCTCGTGGTAATAAATGCCATTGCTATACAGTAACTAAAATCCAAATAATTCCTTTCAGTATATTTTTCATTTCATGTTTTCTGGTTTTATAACTCAAAAAAAGTGGAGATATCTCTTGCGCAAGAATCATAATCTGATTTATATTTCTCATCTGGTGTTCCTTTATCTTTTTTTTGAAAATAATTGAACACCTTCTTTTATATTCTGTCAATTTCTTCTAAATTCTATGTTGGACAGCCCCTAATTATTTTTTATTTTTCTAAAATAATTTATTTCAAGTTGACTATAATAATATTTTTTTATAAAATTTTTAAATACTTGTTTCATAATAAAGACAAAAATTTGACTATTTCAATATTAAATTTGATTTTGAATATATAATTATAAGAAGGGTTATTTATGAGTGTTAAAAAATTTTTTCAAATAATTGTTTTATTTTCAATAGGGTTAATTTTTGGTATTATTTTAACATACTTTATTTTCATTAAAAATTCATTTATATTTAATGAAAAATATATAAATCCTGTATTGGGAAGAAAATTAATTAATTTTGAAGATAAAATTTGGACAAGCAATGATCTTCCTTATGATTTATTTTTAGAATATAGTATTATTGAAAATAATTACTATAAATCTTTAAAAAATTTTGCGGAAAAATTAGCATTAAGTATATCAATGTCCCAAGATTTGAGAAAAGATGTTAATTCAAATTTTATTCCAAAACTTAAGGATTTAATCAAAATTGAAGGTGTTAAAGAAACTGATGCAAAGAAATATTATGATAATTTAGTTAGTAAATATGGTACAAATATTTTTGGCGGACAAGCTTTTGACAAAGCTAAGCAACAGCTTTTATTTCAATTAAACAATGAAAAAATAGCATCTTTTTCAAATAATAAAATAGAAGAACTAATTAATATTGGGAAATTAAGATTACTTTTTGAATCTCCATTAGGTATTCCAGCCAATATTGATTATTCATTATTTCCAAAAAGAGGAAATTTAGATTCAAATATTACGTTTATTAGTGTTATAGATTTTATTGATCATAAAAGTAGAGATATTCATCCTGAAATTGAAGAAATGTATAAAAAATTTTCAAGAAAAATTAGATTTATAAATATTCCATATTCAAATTTGCAAAATAGCTTAAATGATGATTTTGCTAAAGGAGCATTTTGTGCTAATGAACAAGGAAATACTATTTATTGGGATTTTTATAAAAAATCATTTGAATTTTTAAATAAATATTCTTCTGATTATTATAATAAGGAAATTAAAAATTTAAATAATATTGTTTTATCTGTTGCTAAATCTACGGACTTAAAAATGGATAAATTTTCTTTATGTTTAAATTCTAATAGAACTAAAGAGATTATTATTAGAACTCATAATCTATTAAATGAATCAACTGAATTTAAAGGTGCTCCTGCTTTTTATTTAAATAAAAGATTTCTTTTAATTTCTTTAAAAGAAATTGATAAAATATTCAATAATTTTTGAAAAATTAATATATATTATATTTATTTTCTTTCTTATAATTAATGAAAATATCTTGGGTTTTTTATAAAAAAATTATAATTTATTGTCAAGTATATTTTTATCAATTAATTTTAGTAATTATGTTTAATAAAATTAATGATATTATTGAATGTAATTTATTATATATTTAGCAATTTTTTTTACAATATATTTTTCTATTATTAATTTTAAATGTAAATTAAAATTTTAAAGAGCTAGTAGGAATGTAATTCTTTCTCAGTAATGATTAACAAAAATTTACTTTATTGCGTTGTGATGTATATAGCTTGTGGAGATGCAAAACCACTTCCAGCTATCGAACAATTTGTTAGATCACCTGTTCCACTAATTTCGCATTTAAAAACATTGCTTGAAGCAGATTCTAAAGCATAAATATAATTATTATAATAGTAAAAGTTCAAAACGTGGTTTAAACCTGAACCCGAAATTTTACAATTACTAAAAATTCCTGTTGCACTTACTGAACAAAAGTAAACATTATTAGCTATGAATGATGAAATATATGAAAAGCTATTATAAACTGCAATACTCTCAGGGGATGCAATACCTGAAGGGGTTGTAAAGCAAGATGATAAAAGGCCTGATAATCCTATTGAGCATACTACCACGTCACTTGCGCCATTATCTGTAGCAAACAAATAATTTCCATAAATAGTTAGGTCTGAAAGATCTGAAAATCCAGACCCAGTAGTAGAACAACCTGTAAGTGATCCTGTAGAATCAATATTGCATATTGTTAAAGTTGAAGTATCAGTACTTGAAATATATAAATATCCATTATTAGCAGCAATACCAAAAAATGGATTGCCTGTTCCAGTAATTTCTGAATTGCATCCTGTTAATTTACCATCTAAATTAATTAAGCATTTAAAAATTTTATTTGCAAAATCATCAACAATATAAGCATAATTATTATATATCGTCATTGTTGAAAGATTTGTAAATCCACTTGAAGCAGCGATTAAACAATTAGATAAATTACCCGTCTCTCCAACTGTACATACCGTAATCTTAGTTTTACCAACAATATAAGCATAAGTAATAGATGAAGTTGTAACTTGAACAGTATAACTAGATGTAGAAAATTTATTTTCTGAAGTTACGGTATATGTTACCTTACTAGAAAAATCCATAATTGATATGCCACTGATTTGTGATACACCATTGACAAATACATTAGAATTTGTAGAAAAAGAAAAGTAAGCAATTAATTTATTAAGATTTGTTCCATGAGGCAAACCTCTTACTTTAATAGTTTTATTTAATTCGTCAATTAAGCCATTGTAATTTGTTCCATTAACAATAATTGAGAAGGTCAATATTTGAGACTCTGAATTAGAAACGAGAGAGTGTTTAACTCGAGAGCAACTACATAATATTATAAAAAAAATAATAATTTTTTTCAAGTCAATCCTGTTGTTAGGTTATTAATAAAATAATATTATTTACTCTTAATGATATTATATGAAAATTTATTAAAAAAAATACTCTAAAAAGCTAAATTATGACTACAATATAGAAAAATATTGCCTATTTAACTTAACCCTATTTTTAAATAAAAATTTCTCAATTTTTTTAAATCTTGATAAAAGCTTATTATAAGGAAAAGAAAAAATTATTAATCTTTAATGTCCATTGGTTGAAACAGTTACTGTATAATTTACATCAAATGAATCAAATCTAGTAAAAACATAAATCACTGGACTCATAAAATTATTAGTTGTAACTCCCTGAGATTGTGTTACTCCGTTTACTTTTACCACAACATGAGGTGCTAATGAATAATACGCTACTAAGTTGCTTAAATCTGTTCCAAATGGGAGCCCGATGACATTTATTGTATGATTAATATGATCAATGTTTCCTAAATAAAATATATTAGAAAGTTTGAAATAAAATATTGCAAATGGAGGTGGTAGTACACTAACATTAATTGTATAATTAGCAATGGTGATACCATCTTGAGCAGTAATTGTATAGGTAACAGGGTTAGTAAAATCATTAGGGGTAGTGGTGCTAACTTGTGTAGTTCCATTAACTGTAGCTGTAGCACCTGAAGAAAGTGTAAATGCAGCAATTAAGTTAGTAAGATCTGTCCCGTATGGTAGTCTACTAACATCAATAGTATAATTAGATTGATCAATTATTCCATCATACGAAGTTCCATTTATATTAAAAGAAAATGTAAATATTTGATCTCCAGGGTCAATTGTTACTGTATAAATTGCAATGGTGATACCATCTTGAGCAGTAATTGTATAGGTAACAGGGTTGGTAAAATCATTAGCGGTAGTGGCGCTAACTTGTGTAGTTCCATTAACTGTAGCAGAAGCGCCAGCAGAGAGAGAAAATGTAGCAACTAAGCTGGTGAGATCTGTTCCAAAAGGAACACCACTTACATTTATAGTGAAATTTTGTTGATCAATTGTTCCATAATATGAAGTTCCATTTATATTAAAAGAAAAAGTTAATATTAAAGTACCAGGGTCTGCATCATATGTAACAGTAACAGTGTAGCTGTTGTTAGAAACTCCATCTTGAGCAGTAATTGTATAGGTAACAGGGTTGGTAAAATCATTAGCGGTAGTGGTGCTAACTTGTGTAGTTCCATTAATC